>NZ_JASHBO010000012.1:0-74947 GCF_047464615.1 Streptococcus infantis | reverse complement strand
TATCACAGCTATCACAGCTATCACAGCTATCACAGCTATCACAGCTATCACAGCTATCACAGCTATCACAGCTATCACAGCTATCACAGCTATCACAGCTATCACAGCTATCACAGCTATCACAGCTATCACAGCTGATTATATCATTTTCAATTTATTTAAGCAACCATAAAACCAGTCAAGCCCTCAAATAAAGCGCAAACATATGCGAATGTTTATAATACATTAATATAAAGTTTGTTTAAATAAAACAGAAAGATTCTCCTTTCTGATGACATTCTCTATATATAGTCAATTGAAACAAGAATAAGACAAAAGAGCCTCGAAAAAAGTATTGCAACTTGGCAATACCTTTTTGAGTTGCTTTTTGATATGAGCCCATGTTTTCTCAATAGGATTGTACTCAGGTGAGTAGGGAGGAAGAGGTAAAAGTTTATGCCCAAACTCTTCGCATAAAATCTCTAGCTTCCCCATTCTATGGAATCTTGCATTATCCATAATAATAACTGATGGTGTGGTTAATGTTGGTAACAGAAACTTCTGAAACCAAGCTTCAAAAAAGTCGCTCGTCATCGTCTCTTCGTAAGTCATTGGAGCGATTAACTCACCATTTGTTAACCCTGCAACCAAAGAAATCCTCTGATATCTTCTTCCAGATACTTTACCTCTTATTAACTGACCTTTTAATGAGCGACCATATTCTCGATAAAAATAAGTATCGAATCCTGTTTCATCAATATAAACAGGTGCTAGATGCTTTAAACTATTAAATTTTTTAAGAAATAAAGCTACTTTTTCTGGGTCTTGTTCATAGTAGGTGTGATTCTTTTTTTTCGAGTGTACCCCATAGCTTTGAGAGCATAGTGGATAGTAGTTGGATGACAGCCAAATTCAGAAGCTATTTCAGTCAAATAAGCGTCTGGATTGTCAGTAAGGTAGTTTTTAAGTCTATCTCTATCAACCTTTCTTGGTTTTGTTCCTTTTACTTGATGGTTTAGCTCTCCTGTTTTTTCTTTTAGCTTTAACCAGCAATAAATGGTATTACGTGAGATTTGGAAAATGTGTGATGCTTCTGTTATACTACCTGTTCTCTCACAATAAGCGAGAACTTTTTTACGAAAATCTAATGAATATGCCATAAGAAGATTATACCACATTGTGTACTGTTTTAGACTCAATTGACTATATTATAACACCTTGTTTCAAAAAATACCAGATGAGGTGTTTTTTAGCGTGCCCTTTTATGGATCAATAAGTGGTAAAAATAAGACAGTAACCTCAGAATAGCTACTGTCTTATCTCTTTTTTTACTTAAGGCCCTTGATATACTTGACAAATGGTACAAAAGAGCCAACAAACTTGTCCCTTTTATATTTTAAACAATGGATTTAAGAAACCGTCTGTGTTTTGCAACAACTTCTTGTAAACTTTCCACTTGAGACCTTCAGTATGCTTGAAACCACCTTCTTTCAAGTCTTTCTCAACAGCAGTGTTAAATAAGTCTTGAAGTTGAGCGTAAGTTGAAATCTTAGAACCGTCTACTTCAATCTCAACAAAGCCTTTCTGTGCTTTCGCATACACTTCATGATACCAATGTTTCTTCCACTCTTCGAGGTTTTGGAATTGATTATTAGAAACTTTCTTGATAATGAAATCATCACCTAAAAGCCCTTTATTTTCTCTGTTGGCATCACCTTTTAACTTGTTAGAAACATAAGGGATAAAGCCATTCTCATAACCATAGTAACCCCACATACGGAAAGTATTGTGTTTAAAGGAAATAGAACCTACGGTGCTTCGACTCGTATTCCCGCCAAAGATACCTGCCATCATATTGACCGTTTGATAAGCACTATCAAAACCTTCCGTACGGAAGCGACCGTTATTTGGCATACCATGAAGAGTTACAAAGTTATTATCTACCAACTTGTCAATGCTATCAATTGGTAATTTCTTCTCTTCTTCCGTCAAATCACGTAATTTGTCCCACTGGTGTGGTTCTCCAATTAAACGATTTCTATCCGCATTTGTACGCCACTCTTTATCCATCTTCTTGAACCACTTAGAGTTATCAGATAACTTCTGCTTAATAACGGCAGTAGCTTCTAAGTAATCTAACATCATCATAGACTCATTGTAGTTTTTCATATAACTATCAATCTTGTCTCGACTGTCTAACTTAGCTGGATCATAATTGTAGTACTGCTCACCATCATTTTTACGCTCATAAGCCATGTTGATACCCAGAGCTTTATACTCACTATTCGGAGTAGATTTATCAGGGGTTTGTAACATACCTTGAGCAAAGGCTTCTAAGTCAGTACCTTCACGATGCCAATCTCCACCATAGTAAGCCATACGGTCGTTTATGTGAGTTGTTTCATGTGTAAAGGCTGAAATACCAAACTGACTAATCATGTCAGTTACCATGAAGTAAACCTGATCATCTTTCCATGGACGTTCATAAATTTTTGCCATCGCTCCCATCGCTCCGTTAACTTGATGCCAACGATCAGTTGGGCCAAATAGCTCTCGAATAGGAGTTGCAACCTTGCCATCTGAACCATAACCACGGCGACTAGCATTCTTAATACCGCTATAATTTTGATTATCCCAAACAGGCGTTGGTACGGAGTTTTGACTCTTCAAGAGCTGATTACGAACTTTTGGTAAAGCTAAACGAGACCAAAAGTCTAAATATCTTTGTTGAGCTTTCGCTACTTTGTTTATCTCCTCTTTGAAAGCATTTCGTTCTTCTTCCGTATTCTTCCCATATTTTTCAAAAGAACTGAATGCCAACGTGTTGTAAGTAGAAATGACAAAAATATGTGCTTTCTTCAAGTTGAGTAACGGTAAAATCATGCGACTATGCACGTCATTGTTCAAACCGTCATAGATACGATGGCGCTTGTCTTTGAAATCCTCTGTAGTCGTCTCAGGCTCAGAAACATAAACGTTCTTTGCAGCATGAATAAACCAGTCATTTAAGTCGGTGTACTTAGTGAATAAACGCATGTTATAGCCTAACAAGCCATTTAATTCACCTTTTCCAATAGTACCACCAATAACTTCACGATAAGCTTCTAAACTTCTATCTCCTTTTAAATTCTTTTCTGCTGAACCTATACGAATCAAGAAATCTAAAATACTTGGTGTTTTACCATAAAAGTCTGGTTTAAACATCATCAAATGCTTAAAGTTCAAGCCATCATAGTCGATACCATAATAACGATTTAGATAAGTCAAGGCTAATATAATCTTAGCTTTATTATCTTCAACTTTCTTGAGAAGCGCCTTCTCAGCCACTTCATCACTGTTCAGTTGATGGTCTTCATTTTCTAACAAGGACTTCACTAACTTATCTAACGTCTCTCTAACCTCAGCGAAGCTTTCTTCTAGGTATAGAGATGAAGGGTTATTTGTAATAGCTTTAACCTCAGCAGAGTCTAAAGCAACAGAACTCAACTTCTCTTTAACTTTCGTAATCAAGGAATCTCTGTTCTTATCAACCATATTAGGAGTGTAAACTACACCTAAACCATCTACATTATATTCTTTGACTTGTTTTACCTTAGAGTCCGAAACCGCAGATACCCCAAATTCTTCTTTGGTTCCATCGGCATAGTGAATCATGATTTTATCCACACTTGATAAATCAGTGACAAATTGCCCTGCTTTCATACCTGTTACAGACAGAACAGTTTTCTTAACAAGATTGGAATCATCTGTTAACTTATTCCCTTGGTTTACAATCCACTCTTTGTTATAAAATGGTTGCAGTTTTTCCAAGTTTCGATAAGCTAGGTTTCTTGTTTCTTGGTAGTCCTGAATCGCTTTATATTCAGAATCTCTATCAACGATACGATTTAACTTGTTTACAACTGGATCTTGAATAGCGAAGGTATTCGCAGTAATCCCCATATTAGCGATTTTGGCGTCTGCTTCGGCTTGAGAGATACCAGTAATACGATTTGAATGCTTGTAGGAAGATAAACCACTTGCAACACCATTTACATAATTTACACGTTTGATATTATCTAATCCAAAATATTGGTCATTATCATTCAAGGCTGGTGAACCATAGACAATTTCACCATTATTTACTTTAAGCATTGTTACGACGTCTTCAATAACACCCCAGTTAAAGTTGTTATGAATTACACCTCCACTTTCGCCATGCTGAATCAAATTCATAGTACCTTTTATTACAGCATTTCGGAGAAATCCTTTTTTACCTACTGTCATCGAGTCAATACCATGATCTAGTTTACCAATTAAACCACCAGATTTAGATTTATTGGCACTAATCTTAGCATCAACGTAAGCTTTATCAACGTTACTTATCCAACTTTCGCTGACAAGTCCACCAGACCACCAGCCTTTATCTCCAAGACTGTTAATCTTGCCAATAAAAGCTACATTGCGCATATTAGCTTCGTCTAACTTATTAACAGCACCGGTTACATCGTTATTTCCTGTTACTGAACCTACTACTTTGATATTCTCAAGTGTAGACTTCTTAAACATATTACCAATAGGTGCAACTTTATCAGCCCAAGGCATGTTTATATTTACATTACCTAAGTTAAAGTTTTTGAGTGTAGCACCTTCAGCCTCATTAAACAAAGGTCTTTCTAAGTTATGAATCGTGTACTGATGATTCTCTACACTTGATAAAGTACCTCTAAACTTAGCCATAACATAAGCTTTACCTGCTGGCTTAACGTTAACTGCATTCAAATCTGCACCAAGTTTAAACTCACCGGTAGGATTTGCTTGCATGTCTTTTGCTAAATCATGGAAGTTGTAATAAACCTTATCCTCGGTAGCCCTCGGTTTTTCAAGATAATAAGTGTAAGTATCTCTTAACTTACCGTCTTTATCACGTTGAACTAAGTCAGGTGCTTTTGCCGTTATCTTGTAAAGCTGCTTACCTTCCTCAATGACCTCTTCAATCTTATCAATTGCTAAACGAGTCACTTTGTTTTCTCTGGAGGTTACTTTTAAGTAATAGTTGTTAACATTACTTGGAAGAGAGGTTAAATGATTACTATCGCTTTCGACACCGCTTTCGTTTACTTGTACGAGACTGGTATTTGCAATATCTTTCAACTCAACTTTCTTTAAATCTAAGCGTAAAGGTTTATCTTCCAAAGTCGATACTTCTGCACCCTTACCTACATCATAAGTCATAGTGGTTGAAATCGTATAATCTTTGTAATAGTCTAAGTTCTCTAATACTTGAGATAAGTTATCGGTTTTTAAATCAAGCGTTTTTACAATTTTTCCACCTTCTTTGATAGTCGCTACAATGCGTGTAATTGTAGCATTGTCTTGATTTTCTAGATTGTAGTTAATTGTAGCAGACTTAGCTAAAACATCCTTAGATACAGTGGTCAGAGTCAAAACAGGAGCCGTTTTTTCTTTGGGCTTTTCTTTGGTACCTTTTACAAGAATTTCAGGCTTCATTTCTTTCAAAATAGTTACTGTTTCAACTGGGTCACTGATTTTTTTGCCATGTAACTCTTCATAGCTAGTAACAATTTGACGTTCTCCATCCTCACCAACTTGTTTAATAGAATCATCACCTATAAATTTGCTAGAATCAGATTCTTCTGTGATAGTTTTAGGAATAGTCTCTGTACGAATATCAGTATGTAAAGCAGGAAGCTCTTCTCTCTCTGGAGCAACGTCAGGAACTGTAGCTAGTGGATCGGTATACTCTGAGATTTCAATAACCGGCGGATCAATTACGTTTCCTGTTTCATCTACTCCTGTTGTACCTACAGATTCCGTGTATTCTGACTTCTCGGACTTGGGTGCTTCTTCTGGAACTGTGCCTACCGGTTCAGTGTATGCTGGTTTTTCATGAACTTCCGGCTCGCCTTTGTCAGTCACAATAGCTTCCGGCAACGCTGGTTGAACTTCCGGCTCACCTTTGTCAGTCACAACAGCTTCGGGTAACGCTGGTTGAACTTCCGGTTCACCTTTATCAGTTACAACAGCTTCGGGTAAGGCTGGTTGAACTTCCGGCTCGCCTTTGTCAGTCACAATAGCTTCCGGCAACGCTGGTTGAACTTCCGGTTCACCTTTATCAGTTACAACAGCTTCGGGTAACGCTGGTTGAACTTCCGGTTCGCCTTTGTCACTCACAACAGCTTCGGGTAAGGTTGGTTGAACTTCTGGTTCACCTTTATCAGTTACAACAGCTTCGGGTAAGGCTGGTTGAACTTCCGGTTCGCCTTTGTCATTCACAACAGCTTTGGGTAAGGTTGGTTGAACTTCTGGTTCACCTTTATCAGTTACAACAGCTTCGGGTAAGGCTGGTTGAACTTCCGGTTCGCCTTTGTCAGTCACAACAGCTTCGGGTAAGGCTGGTTGAACTTCCGGTTCGCCTTTGTCAGTCACAACAGCTTCGGGTAAGGCTGGTTGAACTTCCGGTTCACCTTTATCAGTTACAACAGCTTCGGGTAAGGCTGGTTGAACCTCAGGTTCTACCAGATTACCACCAACTGGTGCTGTATATTCTAGCTTCTCTGCCTTAGGAGCCTCATCTGGGACTGTGCCTACGGGTTCAGTGTATTCTGGCTTGTCTGCTTTAGGTGCTTCGTCAGGCACTGTACCCACAGGTTGAGTGTACTCTGGTTTCTCAGCCTTAGGCGCTTCGTCTGGAACTGTACCCACTGGTTTAGTGTACTCTGGTTTCTCTGATTTAGGTGCTTCGTCTGGAGCCATACCTACAGGCTCAGTGTATGCTCGCTTCTCAGCTTTAGGAGCCATATCAGGAACTGTTCCTACCGGTGCAGTATATTCTGGTTTTTCATGAACTTCGGGCTCAACCAGATTACCACCAACTGGTGCTGTATGTTCTGGTTTTTCTGCTTTAGGCGCTTCATTAGGAATACTTTGAATTTCAGATACTGGAACATTTTTTGTCCCCTCATTCTTATGTTGAATTTCTGAAATTGCATCATCATCAAGCGGTAAGTATCCAATATAACGATATCCAGCAATTTGAACTATTCCTTCATTACTTGGAGCTTTCAAAGGATTGCTTATATCGAGAGCTTGCATACTAGAAAGACTAATCATTCCGATAGTAGTAACTAAGAACAAACTACTAACTTTTTTCTTTTTATGAACCAAAAGGACTAAACTACCAACAGCTAATAGTCCTAAAGCTGTAAGCACAGAAGTAGATGAACCTGTTGCAGGAAGAGCTTCCTGCTGATAAATAAGAGCATAAATTACCTCATTATCAGTAGGAATTCCTGCTTGAATCTTTCTTTGTTCTTCCTTTGTAAGAGCGCTTTTTTCAATGTAATGATAGGTAGAAGCATGAATGACTGACGGTGCAACCAAGATACTTCCGAGTAAAAATGAACCAACAATCCCACAGATTTTTCGGATTGAAAACCGTTCTTTTTTAAATAATGACAAGCGTAATCACCTTCTTTAATTTTATTTCCTAATAGTAAACACTATTTTTTATTTTCGAAAATTGAACTTCTAAAATCATCAGTTTGATTTAGATAGGCCTTAAACACTGCTCTCTTTAACTTATGAACTGCACTATCATATTCTGGATTATAGTTGTCCCAAGAATAACGATTCTCATCTGCATCCTTACGGACAGCTTCGTCCATTAATCGCTGCAGTTCTTCTACACTATGAATCGTCTTTCTTGCAAAACTTGCCCAAGATTTGGTTGGATCGTTGAAGGTCACCTTTTTCAAGTTTACAAACTGACCCACCCGTTCTTGGTACATAGCTGTCTTAAATTCTGCCCAAGTTTTATACTTACCTTCAAATACCTTTTCCAAAACAAGATCATCTGTCACCAATCCTCGTTCTTTACCATAAAGATTGATAGTTTTCCCTTGTTGTTTAGCAACTTCCTCGTATTGGTTTGAGATATAAGGTACCATTCCATCCTTAAAACCTTTGGCAGCCAGAAGTTCATAAGCAATCCTACGTCCCATCAAATCACCCGGAGTTCCCTTACTGCTCAGAGCCGAATAGATTGGGGCGAAGAGTTTAATCGTATAGTAACCGTTTCTTTCATATTCCCCAGACTTATATTCACGAGCTGACAAGATATTATTTTTAATTAAACTATCAAAGGTAGTCAATTTTTTGGCATCTTCTTCTGTCAGATTTTGTACAACGTTAGTAGCGTAAACCTCATTTCCATCTGCAGGATCTTTCACGTATTTATTCTCGATTTTTCTCAGGGCCGTCATTTTCTGATAAGCATCTAACTGTTTCACGATAGATTGCCCTTCGAGATATTCCAACATGTAAACGACATCAAACATATTGTGGACGTAGTTCTGAAGATCTGCTGCGTCATTAAATCTTGTAGTTGGATCAAGTACTTGCAATCGCTGGCCTTCTGTACTATCTGATGTTTTATGTTTCAAGATAGAGTTGATGGTAATGGTTGCATCACTTGGTTGGTCAGGAGCTTGCAATAAGCCTTTTGCGAAGAACTCCGGTCCTAAGCCGCTTCTTCGACCATAGCCACCAAGGTAAATATCCTGATCTGAATCATGGGTCATCTCATGGGTATAAGTAATGGCTCCATCCTTGTCTAACATACGATAGGACATATAGTAAACGCCATCTCCAGTTGCATAAGCACCATGATGATTGTGAACTACTTTATTCCCCACTGGACCAAAGAAATTCTTCATCGCCGGATTGGTACTATCAAACTTAGCCTCAACTGTAGCTTTTCCAGATGTTGTATCATCTCCAAACTTATAGGCATCATAAAGTAAAATTGTACGATAGAGCTTTTCACGTCCTTCTTTATCTAAAATACGATACCAATAATCATAGTGATCTCGCTGACGTTTGGCTGTTTCACGCGCATTATCTTCAACAAACTTATTGAGTTCATCTCCAGCCTTATAATCGCTGTTGCGGTAGCGATCGTAAGCGCCAAATCCTAGACTAGACAAGGTTGAGATGACAAATACAGATCTTTCTGGCAAGGTAAGGAGAGGCAAGACCATATTGCGGTATTTCCAAGTACTACTAGTAATTCTGTCATAAACACCGATAGAATACTTAGTCCCTGCTTGCTCTTGCTTGGCTTTGACCTCTGCAATAGTGGATTTTTCTTCGACAATGTAAGCCTTAGTCTGTGACTTAAACCAGTCATTATTGCTAGTGTTTGGTAAAAAGACTTTTCGGTAATTTTCCAACGTGCTAAACAAATCTGTCGTTCCATGATGGCTGGCAAGACTGATAGCATAAGTATCGACATTGTTTTTAGCAAGCAGATTATTAAATCCTGATTTCCCTAACTCAATCAGAGTATCTAGTGGTGAAGTATTTCCTTTACCAAAGAAGTCTGGACGATACATCACCAGGTCTTTGACATTCACTTGACCGTAGCTAAAGTTATACCAACGTTCTAAATAAGTTAAACCGAGTAGCAAAGCTTCCTTATTGTTCTTGATTTTATCTACAAGATAGCCTCTGGTAACTGGGTTGTCACCAGCAAGTCCAGCATCTGCTGACAAGAGTTTTTTCAAACTGTTTGCCAAATTTTGTTTTGTTTTGACGAACTGGTCTTCCAGATAGAGCTCAGTTTGCTTGACATCTGGAGAAATTCCGAGTATCTTTCTGATGGCATCCGACTTATAGTCAACCTTTTGTAAGTCAGGTAAGACTTGCTTAATGATAGAGTCTTGGTCATACAAGAATTGATTTGGAGTGTAGAGGAGTCCTGTATCCCCTAAACTATATTCTGCTAGCTTGGCAAAATCAGTCTGGTACTTGAGATCGAGCTTCTCAGATGAATGGTCCTGATAGTGAAGCAAGAGTTTATTTGCAGTCTGTTTGTTAGAAACAATATCTGTGATTACTTGGTCATCCTTCATCATAACTGCGGACAAGAGTTCTTTTTGATATAAGAGACTGTTCTCCTTAACCAGGTTTCCGTATTTCACGATGGTCGCCTTGTTATAGAAAGGTAACAATTTTTCAATGTTCTTATAAACCAAAGCACGGTTAGCTTGATAATGCTTCACCTCAGAAAAATCACTTTCTTTACTACCACTTGTTGAAAGGGGCTCCACTGTTGGAGGAGTGAGAGGATTGATTTCTGCTTTTTTATTAGTCACTTCAGAAGCATCTAGCATTGTTCCTCTTTCTTCAAAGGATTCTTTGCTGATGACTTCATCCCTAACCAAGGTGACATTGTATACTCTGTTCGCTTTGCTGCTGAATGTGTCCTTCACCTTCATTCCATTGTAGTGGTAACCGGTAATGGCATTCCCGTTGGTTACATTGACATCACTTAGTACATTGGTCAATCTTCCTGCATGCTGTTCCTCATTTGTTTTTCGATCCCACAAATATCCTGCTACACCCGCGACTCTACCAAAGTGCTTGACATTATTGATATCACCTTCAGCATAGCTATCCTGTATATGCGCATCTTGATCTACTAGACCTGCTAGCCCACCAACAGTCTGATCTGAACTATTGGTGTTGGATGAAATGGCTACTGTCGCTTTTGATTTAGTCAGTGAAGCTTTGTTTCCTGTCAAATGACCGACCAGACCACCAATATTATAGGCAGCGGTTGTTTCATAGGTATTGACAATTCTTCCCTTGAAACTACTTTCTGTAATGCTTGATTGGTCTGCCTTAGCCAACAAACCACCGATACCACGTTCTCCAGCCAGAACACCATCGACATGAACTTGTTTGATCTTTGTGCCATTTGTAGCTTCATTTGCCAGTGAAGCAATATCATTTTTACCTGAAATAGCAACATTTTTTAGACTCAGTTTTTCTACTGTAGCACCACTCAAGTTTTCAAACAGAGGTTTTTTCAAGTTATAAATAGCATACTTCTTACCATCTTTTTCTCCAATCAACTGACCAGTAAAGGTTCCCTTGATATAGGATCTTTCATCAGGACCAAGCTCCACTTCGTTAGCATTCAGGCTAGCTGCTAAATGATAGGTTCCAGAGAGATTTTGGTTTATAGCTTTGACCAGATTACTAAAGGAAGTAAAGTTTGTCTTTTCCTCTGTAGCCTTCTTATCGAGGTAGAAGGTGAAATTGTCGACATATTTATTGTTCTGCTCTTGCTGGAGTTTCTCAGCCTTAGCTGTAATTTTATAAACTGGCTGACCATTTCTTTCCTCTTCAGTTATTGAAGCTACTGGTAGATAGACATCTTTAAATGCTGAAGATTTCACCTTGACAAAGTAATTATCCGTATTCTTTGGAATTCCATCCAATGAAATATGTTGTCTATAAGTCCCATTCGTCTGGCTGTACAACTCAATATCCGAAACATTTCTTAATTCGAGTGTTTTTTCTGGATCCTGCTCTTTCGTTTTTTCAGTCGGAATATCTGGCTTTACTTGATCAATATCACCAGTGTATTCTGGAAGTGGGGCTACCTGTTCAGGCTCACCTTTGTCAGTTACAACCGCTTCTGGTAACGCTGGGTGAATCTCTGGTTCGCCTTTGTCGGTTACTACAGCCTCTGGTAACTCTGCTTGGACTGCAGGTTCACCTTTTTCAGTTACTACAGCTTCTGGTAACTCTGGCTGAATTGCAGGTTCCCCTTTTTCAGTTACTACAGCTTCTGGTAAGGCAGGTTGGGTTGCAGGTTCGCCTTTGTCACTTACTACAGCTTCGGGAAACTCTGGTTGGACTGCAGGCTCGCCTTTGTCACTTACAACAGCTTCCGGCAATTCAGGTTGGACTGCAGGTTCCCCTTTTTCAGTTACTACAGCTTCTGGTAACTCTGGCTGAATTGCAGGTTCCCCTTTTTCAGTTACTACAGCTTCCGGTAAAGCGGGTTGGACAGTTGGCTCACCTTTGTCACTCACAACAGCTTCTGGTAATTCAGGCTGAACTGCAGGTTCCCCTTTATCGGTTACAACAGCTTCTGGCAACTCTGGTTGAACTGCAGGCTCCCCTTTGTCGGTTACAACAGCTTCTGGTAACGCTGGCTGAATTGCAGGTTCCCCTTTTTCAGTTACTACAGCTTCCGGTAAAGCGGGTTGGACAGTTGGCTCACCTTTGTCACTCACAACAGCTTCTGGTAATTCAGGCTGAACTGCAGGTTCACCTTTATCGGTTACAACAGCTTCTGGCAACTCTGGTTGAACTGCAGGCTCCCCTTTGTCGGTTACAACAGCTTCTGGTAACGCTGGTTGGACTGCTGGCTCGCCTTTGTCACTTACCACAGCTTCTGGTAAAGCGGGTTGGGTTGCAGGTTCGCCTTTGTCAGTTACAACTGCTTCGGGAAGCTCTGGTTGAACTGCAGGCTCGCCTTTGTCACTTACCACAGCTTCTGGTAAAGCGGGTTGGGTTGCAGGTTCGCCTTTGTCAGTTACAACTGCTTCTGGTAAGGCAGATTGGGTTGCAGGTTCGCCTTTTGCGCTTACAACGGCAGAATTTGAAGATTGTTTCTCTTCTTTTCTTGGATTGGTTAATTCTGCAGAGAGAGTTTTTTCAACTACTTGAACTTCTGTCGGCTTAGTTGAAGAAACAGATGTTTGTTCCTGCATAGTTTGTACTGTTGATGGATGTTCTACAAAATTTGGTGTAACACTATAATCCACCTTTTGTTGTTTTGTAGGAGTGGCTACTGATTTTTCTTGATTATTTACTTTAGACTCAGAAGTCGTTTTCCCCTCTTTGATATATCCAATATATGTGTAACCTGAAATGGCTTTAGGAAGAGGTAATTTTTCTCCAGAGGTCAATTCATAGTCAGTATTGTAATTTAGCAAAAGATTATTTTCTAAAGCATGAGCGGATACAAGAACACCATTTCCTATTCCTGCAACCAATACTAAATGTAATACCGTTTTATTCTTAACTTTTTTCTTAGAAACGGCAAAAATTAAAATTCCCAGAGCAGCTAAGCTAGCACCAGTAACTAGGGCTTGCATATCATTCTTGCTTCCAGTATTTGGCAATTCTCCCAGTTGATTTTGGGAATTTAACTTATAAACAAGATAATAAGTCTCATCATCATTCTCCATGTATGTCGGAATATCATAGACAAGCTGCTTCTTTTCTTCTGATGATAACTCTGACTCTGTCACATATTTATAGTGAACACCTTTAGTCTCTTGAGCCTCTACAGATGAACTAGCTAATACAGACATAAAAAATAAACTTGAAATCGTCGCAGATACAAGTCCTACTGATAATTTTCTAAATGAAAAACGCTGCTGTTTTTCACCAAAGTACTTTTCCATTATTCCTCCTTGAAATAAAATTTATATTTATCTTACGAAGGCCTTCAATATATTAGTGTATTATCTATAAAAAAGGCATTACACTTTGATTATACTCTTAATTTACCAAAAAGTCTTAAAATTGCGTTACGTTTTCATACTTTGTTTTATATATAAAATACGAATGAACAGGGTTTTAATTTCTTATATTCTTTTGGAATAAAAAAATAGGCTCTCCGAAAACTCGGAAAGCCTTATTTAATGCTACTTCTAGCTTCCTCGCCTTTTCATTTCAAGGCTCGGGATAAAAAGGTTCACTGGACCTTTTTATTTTGCGATTGGGTAAACAGAAACTTGTTTTTTATCGCGACCTTTACGTTCAAAGCGTACTACGCCTTCAACTTTAGCGAACAAAGTATCGTCTCCACCACGTCCAACGTTTACACCTGGATAGATGTGTGTACCACGTTGACGGTAAAGGATTGATCCACCTGTTACAGTTTGTCCGTCAGCTGCTTTAGCTCCAAGACGTTTTGCTTGTGAATCGCGTCCGTTTGATGTAGAACCTCCACCTTTTTTGTGGGCGAAAAGTTGCATGTTAGTAAGAGTCATTTTTAACATAATGTTTTCCTCCGTGTTAGTTTTCTGTGATAACTCTGGTTTGGACGAACTCAGAAGAGTCCTCCGATAAGTTTGCCATTCCTAAGAAAAATGATTCAAAGAATAACTGAGTCATTTCTCTCTGATGTGAAGGGATATCTTTAGGAATTTCCACCATTAGATAACCATCTTCATCTTCGTTTAATTGTAAGATTGGTTCATAGCCTGCAAATTTCTCAATAGAATTGACAAAGTTAGTGGCAAGCGTAGAAACCGATGCACACACGACGTCAAAGCCGTTTTCGCCAATTTTGGCGTGTCCAGTAATCTCCGCACTCCTCAGCTCGCCATCTTCGGCTCTCTCAAAGACTGCTTGTATCATGTGTTCTCCTTAAAATTAAGCGTTGATTGCGTTGATGACAACTTTAGTATATGGTTGACGGTGACCTTGTTTACGGTGACTACCTTTTTTAGGTTTGTACTTGTAAGTAACAACTTTCTTTTGTTTTCCTTGTTTTTCAACAGTTCCAACTACAGTAGCTCCAGCAACAAGTGGAGTTCCGACAACAGTGTTTTCACCACCAACAAGAACAACTTCGTTAAAAGTAACTTCTTGACCAGCTTCAACGTTCAATTTTTCAACGTAAACTGCTTGACCAACTTCAACTTTAACTTGTTTTCCGCCAGTTTTGATAATTGCGTATGTGCTCATTATGCACCTCCTATGATTTTTTGGGTTTCCCCGTATTTTTGTGAAGACTCGCCTAGCATCGTGGGACGAACCACTTACACTTGAAAATCAAGCAACGATGTTCGTGCGGTTGCACAGGACTGTGCATAGTCAACTCTACAAGTATAGCATGATTCCTATTTTTTGACAAGCATTTATCATCAAAATTAAGCTTTTTCTCCGACTTTTTTCCTCCAATTAGCAAAAAGCATACTTAGATAAAAAATACTCATCATGATTGGAATTCCTAAAATTGTTTTTTCTTCATAAAAAATACTTAGATAAGCTGAGACAACAACTCCAAGAACAAAACTCGATAGCAAACTAACAAAGATTAGACCTTCTCGCAAAAAGGGAGTATGTTTGGTTCGAACATAGTCCCCGAAAGCCAACATAGTTCGTTTAATATTTCCCGTCATAAAAGCATTATTGTATGCAATTCCCGAAACTTCTCCGAATGCTGTTGTTACAAGTCCCATACAAAAGGCCAGAGGAGGAACAATGTAAATATTATCAACTGTCAGGGGGACAAAACCGACAACTATAGATAAAATTGCCAGAGGGACCAGAGATAAAATCGGTTTTTTGACAATTCTAAACTTGTCCTTGTAAATGGTTAGTACAAAAACTCCCAACATAAAAGACAGAAGGGTCAATATTTTCACTCCAGCATCTGCTACATTGTGTTGAACGATTCCAACTGATAAAAAAACCACATTTCCAGTTTGACCTGCAACTAGGGTATTTCCTCTTTCGATAAAGGTATAGGCGTCTACATAGCCCGCACAAAAAGTCAAAAAAAGCGCCAATCTTTTTGAATGACGAGAAATTTTTCTCACTGGTAATAATCTCATACTACACTCCTAATTCTACTAAAACTATTGTACCATTTTTCTTAATTTTTCGAAGTGTCAAATAAAAGATTTGTCTCCCTTTGGCTAGTTTAGTCTATCTGTGATATAATGAAAGCAGTCATTACTTGTAGAAAAGGAGATTTCATGCTAAAACTTGGTATTATCGGTACTGGTTCAATCAGTCACCACTTTATAGAAGCTGCTCATACTAGTCAGGAATTCCAGTTAGTGGCTGTTTATTCAAGAAAGCTCACGACTGCTCAGCAATTTACCAGTCCTTATCAAAATGTTAGTCTATTTGATAATTTAGAGGATTTCTTCCAATCTGAATTTGATGTTGTCTATATCGCAAGTCCAAATTCTCTACACTTTACTCAAGCTAAGGCCGCTTTATCTGCTGGCAAGCATGTTATCCTTGAAAAACCAGCGGTGACTCAACCACAAGAATGGCAGGATTTAGTTCAAACAGCTCAAGAAAATCAATGTTTTATCTTTGAAGCAGCAAGAAACTATCACGAAGATGCTTTTGCGACAATTAAAGACTTTCTTGCAGACAAGCAAGTTTTAGGGGCAGATTTTAACTATGCCAAGTATTCTTCTAAGATGCCAGACCTTCTTTCTGGAAACACTCCGAATGTCTTTTCAGACCGTTTTGCTGGCGGGGCTCTCATGGACTTGGGAATTTATCCGATCTATGCTGCGGTTCGCTTGTTTGGAAAGGCACTTGATGCGACCTATCAAGCTCAGCAACTTGACAACACCATTGATTTAAATGGAGATGGTATCCTATCTTATCCTGAATATCAAGTTCATATCAAAGCTGGTAAAAACATTACTTCTAATCTGCCTTGTGAAATATATACAACAGATGGAACCTTGACGCTCAACACTATTGAACATGTTCGATCAGCTATTTTTACAGATCATCAAGGTAATGAAACACATCTACCTATTCAGCAGGCACCTCATACCATGACTGAGGAGGTCGCTGCTTTTGCTAACATGATCAAACAGCCAAACCTAGAACTTTACCAAGCTTGGTTAGAGGATGCGTCACACGTCCATAACCTAATATACACTATGCGCCAGACTGCTGGCATTAGATTTGAGGCAGAAAAATGAAAACCAAACTACCTACAGAATGGCTAGAGCTAACCGAACAACTCGGCTTTCAAGAATTCACACCCATTCAAACTCAGCTTTTTGATCCGATTTTAGAAGGTGAAACTCTCCTTGGAGTCAGTCCAACTGGTACAGGTAAGACTTTAGCTTATCTCCTACCAAGTCTTCTTCGTCTCCAAAAGAAAAAAGCGCAGCAACTATTGATTTTAGCTCCAAATACTGAACTGGCTGGTCAGATTTTTGAGGTAACCAAAACGTGGGGGGAAGCTATTGGCTTGACTGCTCAGCTCTTCCTTTCTGGTTCGAGTCAGAAACGTCAAATCGAACGACTAAAAAAAGGACCAGAAATTCTAATTGGAACTCCTGGTCGTATCTTTGAACTGATCAAATTGAAAAAAATCAAGATGATGAATGTGGAGACTATCATACTTGATGAGTTTGACCAGTTGCTAGATGATTCTCAAATTCACTTTGTTGAGAAAATCACTCACTACGCACCTCGTGACCACCAACTCATCTATATGAGTGCCACTACCAAATTTGACCAAGATAAGATTGCACCTAACACGCGCACGATTGATCTATCCGATCAAAAGCTCGATAACATCCAACACTTCTACATGCAAGTAGACCAACGTCATCGAGTAGATATGCTTAGAAAACTGGCACATGTCGAAAACTTCCGTGGACTCGTCTTCTTTAATAGCTTGTCAGATCTTGGAAGTGCTGAGGAAAAATTGCAGTATCGTGATGTTTTAGCTGTTTCACTAGCTAGCGATGCCAACGTCAAATTTAGAAAAGTTATCTTAGAAAAATTCAAAGATAATCAGCTAACACTACTTCTTGCAACAGACCTTCTAGCTCGTGGCATCGACATTGACAGCCTGGAATGTGTGCTCAACTTTGATGTCCCTAGGGATATGGAAACCTATACTCACCGTGCTGGACGTACAGGTCGAATGGGTAAAGATGGCTATGTCATCACTCTTGTAACACATCCAGAAGAGCTTAAAAAACTTAAGAAATTTGCAAGTGTACGTGAAATCGTCTTGAAAAATCAAGAACTATATATCAAATAGAGGCTGGGATAAAAATCCCAACCTCATTTTTTATTAGCAAAAAAATTTGACCTGCTAGCTGATTTGGAACTAGGAAATCGAAACTTTGTCTATCGATTTCTCCTCCACCGACTTTTTATCTCCAGGTAATTTCTAAGCGATAGTTTGCAAATGGATTTCCTTCTTTGTTTTGTAGTTGATAGGCTAGTTCAATCTTTTGTTGTTCAACTTGATAATGGCTTGTTTGGATGATAAACTCCTGTATCCCCATTGGTGTAGGAATATAGGTTAAACTATCAGTTTCCTTCAGAAAACGCATGATGGTCTTAGGGTTGGAAAATCGAGACATCACCAACTCTGTATCATTAAACTTGAGTACCACTTTTTCCTTCTCCTCATTGTAAAAAAGGAGATAGGAAAAATCACCTTTCTCACGTAACTCAACGTCATAAAGTTGGTCGATCACTTCCAATTGTTCATCAAATTGGATGGTATTTCTCATTCGAATCTTCACTTCAAGTCCTCTTTCTACACTCTTATCCTACTATTCTACCAAAAACTGTAGCTTTTTGCTATAATGGTTTTATGAATGAAAAAGTATTTCGTGACCCTGTTCACAATTATATCCATGTTGATAATCAGATTATCTATGACTTAATCAATACCAAAGAATTTCAACGATTGCGTCGTATCAAGCAACTCGGAACATCCAGCTATACCTTTCATGGTGGAGAACATAGTCGTTTCTCTCACTGTCTGGGGGTTTACGAGATTGCACGTCGCATCATCGAGATTTTTGAGGAAAAGTATCCTAAAGAATGGGATCCTTCGGAGTCCCTCCTAACCATGACTGCAGCCCTCCTTCATGACTTAGGACATGGTGCCTACTCGCATACCTTTGAAAATCTCTTTGATACCGATCATGAGGCGATTACGCAGGAAATTATCCAAAGTCCTGAGACAGAAATTCACCAGGTTCTTTTACAGGTAGCCCCAGATTTCCCCAAAAAGGTAGCTAGCGTTATAGACCACACTTATCCAAATAAGCAGGTGGTCCAACTGATTTCGAGTCAAATCGATGCAGATCGCATGGACTATCTCTTGCGAGACTCCTACTTCACAGGGGCTTCTTATGGGGAATTTGACCTAACACGTATCTTACGAGTTATTCGCCCTATCGAGAACGGAATTGCCTTTCAACGAAACGGGATGCATGCCATCGAAGACTATGTTCTTAGTCGCTATCAAATGTATATGCAGGTATATTTCCATCCAGCAACACGTGCTATGGAAGTACTTCTGCAGAATCTTTTGAAACGTGCTAAAGAACTTTATCCAGGAAACAAGGACTTCTTTACACTTACATCCCCACATCTACTGCCATTTTTCGAAAAAAATGTTAGCTTAGCTGACTATCTATCTTTGGATGACGGAGTTATGAATACCTATTTCCAACTATGGATGACCAGTTCTGACAAGATTTTAGCTGACCTGTCGCAGCGTTTTGTCAATCGCAAGGTCTTTAAATCAATCACCTTTTCACAAGAAGATCAAGAACAGCTTGCATCTATGAGAAAACTGGTAGAAGATATAGGCTTTGAGCCCGAATATTACACAGCTATCCATAAGAACTTTGACCTTCCTTATGATATCTATCGCCCCGAATCAGAAAACCCACGAACACAGATTGAGATTTTACAGAAAAATGGAGAACTAGCAGAACTCTCTAGCCTATCTCCTATCGTTCAATCCCTTGCTGGCAGTCGCCACGGAGATAATCGTTTCTATTTCCCAAAAGAAATGTTGGACCAAAACAGCATCTTCGCAAGCATCACCCAGCAATTTTTACAGTTGATTGAAAACGATCATTTTAAACCAAATAAAAACTAAAAGAGGAACTATATGAGTATTAAACTAGTTGCCGTCGATATCGATGGAACCCTTGTCAACAGTCAAAAGGAAATCACTCCTGAGGTATTTGCAGCCATCCAAGATGCCAAAGAAGCTGGTGTCAAAGTTATGATTGCAACTGGACGTCCTATCGCAGGAGTTGCCAAACTTCTAGATGACTTGAAATTAAGAGATGAAGGTGACTATGTAGTGACCTTCAACGGTGCCCTTGTCCAAGAAACTGCTACAGGACATGAAATTATCAGCGAATCCTTGACTTATGAGGATTATCTAGATATGGAATTCCTCAGCCGCAAACTTGGCGTCCATATGCACGCTATTACCAAGGACGGCATCTATACTGCCAATCGCAATATTGGAAAATATACCGTTCACGAATCAACCCTCGTCAGCATGCCTATTTTCTACCGTACACCTGAAGAAATGGCTGACAAGGAAATCGTCAAATGTATGTTTATCGATGAGCCTGAAATTCTGGATGCCGCTATTGAAAAGATTCCTGCAGAATTTTATGAGCGCTACTCCATCAACAAATCTGCTCCTTTCTACCTTGAACTTCTCAAAAAAGGTGTAGATAAAGGTTCAGCTATTACTCACTTGGCTGAGAAACTAGGATTTACCAAAGATGAAACCATGGCTATCGGAGACGAAGAAAATGACCGTGCTATGCTTGAAGTCGTAGGTAACCCCGTTGTTATGGAAAACGGAAATCCAGAACTCAAAAAAATCGCCAAATACATCACTAAATCTAATGACGAATCTGGCGTTGCTCATGCCATTCGAACTTGGGTATTGTAAAATAATTTGAATATAGAAAAAGCACCCCAGAAGTTAGAGATAATGTACTGACCCCAAAAGTTAGACAGAAAAAATCTTACTTTTGGGGTGCAGTTTAAAATTCAGTATTTTTGGTCTCTAGTTCTATCCCCTTAATAATTATTAAATCTGAAAAAGGTAGTACATTATGTAAAACCTTTTTCAATTTTTTATTTTACTACGAATTAATATTATTTTTTCTAATGATAATTAATCCACTAATCTTCCTTTATAAATATTGCAGTTCTTTTCTTAGTTAGATTTTTTTCATAACTCTTTATAAGAATAACCAATAAACTACTTAGTAATCCCAAAATAACTAGACTTAATCTCGGGTTTAAAAGCCAATTAAAATAAGCAGCCAGTATCCCTCCAAAAGGAGCAAAAATGGTAGCTATTACAAAAGAACTAGAAAGTATTTTACCAATATTATAATCAGTACTTTCTTGTTGCTGTATTGTTGTAATTGATACAGAAGCTATTGTAATTAGTCCACTCAAAATTGAGTAACAAATTCCAAAAAAAATCCAATTTTCTACTATTCCGCTTGCCATAATGACAAGTGGGATAGTTGCCATTGATATATTCATTAAGATAAAGGTATCCTTCTTATTCAAAAAAGTAGAAAGAAGGGTTACTGCTATCAAACTACCAAATCCAGCAATGGAGTAAACAATCCCAACAAGACTATTTGATAATTTTAATTGATCCTGTAAATAATAAATAATCGTTGCATTGAAGCCTAGCATAGCGATATTCACAACAATAGTAAAGAGTAAAGAAATCCTCAACTTAATATTTGTAAAGTTCTCTTTAAAACCTACAAAAATTTCTTTTATATCATCATTACCATTCTCCTTGTGTTCTTGATCTGGAATATATGAAATTAATATTGAAAGAAATAATAACAAGAAAGAAGTACTATTTATTAAAAAAATGCTATTAATATTAAACTTTAACATTAGTACCCCTGCTAGGGCTGGAGAGATTAATTTTGAAATAGTTCGTACACCTTGAAACTGAGAATTATATTTTTGCAATTTTTCCTTCTCAAATAAGGCAGGAGTAATGACTGAGAATCCTGTTTGGAAAAGTGTAGAAAACAAAGGAAGTAAAAATGCAATAATATAGTAAAAAAATATAGGAACTGAATATTTTGAAAATAATGGTATTACACTACATAATAATGCAGGTATTAATGTAGACCATAATAGTATTTTTTTCTTATTGAAATTATCTAATAAGTAACCCATAACAAATCCCAAGAAGAATTGAGGTAACAATTCAATAATCACCATTCCTCCCATTGCAAAAGACGAATGAAATTCTTGGTAAATTAAGATTGGAAAAGCAATTTTCTGAAATCTATCTCCAACATTTGATATAAACTCACCAAAAGTAATTGTATAAAACGTTTTCTTGTTAATATCCAAAATGTCCCTTCTTTCTAGTTAAACCACGATGAATATCACTTTTTATTAAATCGGTAAGACTTATTCCAAACCTCTTTGCAAGAGTTGGTACCGCACTATTTTCACTTAAACCATACATAGTTACTAACTCAATGAAATATACATCCTCGCCAGATACTCTAAAATCACCATCTATTTCATAATAATCCAAAATAAGCGTTAAGTTATAACTAAACACTTACCTGTACAGGTAAGATTCAACCTCCGACTATAATGATAATATCCATAATCAATAACAATATTCATGTAAATTTTAAAAGTTTTTTCATACTGAACCTCCCTTTATTTTTTATTTATTGTATAATAAATAAAAAACCTTTGAAATTTTGTTGGGAAAATGGGAAATATAAAATCAAAACTTGGTATAACACTCAGAAAAATTCGAAAAGGAAAGCAAATCAGTTTATGTTCAATTACATATAACTTTGGATGAATTTATTATTCTTCATGATAATAATTCTACTAGAAGTGTTATGAATAACTTCAATATCTTTAAAGCTTTTTGTTAGATTTATAATTTCAACTATAGCCATCTCTACTCCTTAGTTTACAGCAAAAAATTATGCTTAATTCTTATTGTTTTTGTAAGAAATCAGCGACCCCAATACTATTCCATTCAACAAGCCTAAAGAAATACCATATTCAACTGGAAAATCTAAAAAAATTGCAAACACTATTCCAATCATCACCCCTAGTGAGGCTGATGTTGAAATTATATATTCATTTTCTTTCTTCATTTTCTTTACACCTAATTTCCTTTTTGTATATAAGCTGTAGTACTCTCCACCAAGAGCCATTAAGTACTTATGATTTCCTGACTCAACAATCTTACCACTTTTCATTACAAAAATAATATCCGCATCCTTAATCGTTGACAATCTATGAGCTACAATTATTTGAGTACAGCCCTTACTTTTTATATACTTTGTTATTCTTTCCTCATTAATAGTGTCTAATGCACTAGTTGCTTCATCTAAAATTACAATACTAGGGTTATTTATTAATGCACGTGCCAGTGCTATCCGTTGTCTTTGACCACCTGAAATATTTGAACCCAAATCTGAGATGATAGTGTTAAATTTCATCGGCATAGCCATGATTTCATCATAGATTTGAACTGCTTTACAAACTTCCTCTATCTTTTGTGAAGTAACTTCGTGCTTTAAAGTTATATTATCAAGAATACTTCTGTTCAATAAAAATGAATCCTGTGGAACTACTTCTAAATTTTGACTTAATATTTTTTATCTATTTGATTAATATTTACACAATCAAATAAAACTTTTCCTGTATCAATCTTATATAATCCTGATGGTATTTTTGATAACGTACTTTTTCCTGACCTCGGTTGACCGACTAGTGCAATTCTCTGTCCTGACTCAATAGTCAAATTTAAATTTTCTATTACAGGAGCTGAGTCTTTGGAATAAGAGAAAGAAAGGTCCTTAATATCTATTCTACTTCAAACGTTTCTAAACTATACTCCGGAAAATAATTTAACCAATAATTAACCATACTATCTTTCATCGTGTCTTCCAACCAGTACTAGGTCTTTAGATGATCTCTAAAGACTTAGGTGTACACCTAAACATTTTATCCACCGACAATAATAATATCCATAACCAACAATAAAATTAGGGAATTTTTTAAAATTTTCTTCATATTTAGACTTCCTTTCAGTTTTTATTTATTGTACAATAAATAAAAATCAATTACTTTTTTGTTAGGAAAACGGGAAAATTATGAAATCAAAACTTGGTATAACACTCAGAAAAATTAGAAAAGGAAAGCAAATCAGTTTATGTTCAATTGCTGATAGTAATTTATCTAAATCTCAAATCTCTAGATTTGAACGGGGAGAATCAGAAATCTCTTGTATTCGACTAATCAATATTTTAGATAAATTACATATAACTTTGGATGAATTTATTATTCTTCATGACAATAATTCTACTAAAACTGGATCATTCGCTAACTTGGTGCAATATATTCGAAAACACTACTCCACAAAAAATTTTGATAGTATTATTGAATTACTATCAAACTCTTCAAGTTATAACTTGGGTCCTTATGAAAAGACAATGGTAAAATCGATTCTCTATACAACAAATAAAAATTTTCTCCCCTCGGACGAGGAGTTATTACAGCTAACAGATTATCTTTTTAAAGTTGAAAACTGGGGTTACTATGAAATTATCCTATTAGGTAACTGTGTAAGAACAATTAAATATAACTCCTACTTCCTATTAACTATAGAAATGTTAAAAAATTATATCTATTCAACATTAAATAAGACAAATAAACGGCTTGTTACACAATTGGCAATCAATTGCCTAATTGTTAGTATTGATAAAGAAGAATTTCAAAATTGTAGTTTTCTAATCAAAGAAATAAAAAAATTACTAAATAATGAATTAAACTATTATGAACAAACCGTCTTCTTATATACATGTGGATACTTTGAATTTAAGTGCAATCCTGCGAACGGAATCGAAAAGATGAAACAAGCACTTCAGGTATTTGAAATTCTAGGAGAACATAATATAAAAGCACAGTACCAAGAGCACTATGACAAATATATTAATCAATAGCATAAAGATAGTTAATCTTTAACCACCATAGGATTAGTTCTTGTTATTCCAATAGTATTTCTATACTAAATTTTTTATAAAAATTCTTATCATTCAGTACTTTTACAAACATCTCTAGCTTTTTTACTAATCCCTCATACTCATAAAGATAATGACCTAGCTCCTCTTGAAACACTCTTATTTCTTCGGTTACTTGTTCGACTGTAATTGATTCTGGCAAATTTAATTTTAAAAAGTCATATCTTGTAAGCTTTCGACTGCTCACATCTTCACTCTTCAAATTGATAAGCACTTCCGCCATCTTATTTAAGTTGGCGATTTTTTCATTAATTTGATTTAGTTTTATATCTATCTCTGCTATTTCTTTTACTAACTCGTCTTTAATGTCTTGGTATTTCTTATCTGCTTCAGTTAATTCAATGAAGAGGTTAATATCAATAATCTTTTCCTGAAAACTCTTAACTGTAGGTCTTCTGTATGGTATTACTCGACTATCGTTGGTTAGCTACCTTATCAAGGTTCGTCCTTTGACATACTGATTCTTATCCGAATGTTCTTTGTTATATACAAAGTATGAGGTTGTCTCACGTATAAAGATTTTATATTTTGTTTGATTCTCTTCTTCCAGAATATCTAATTGATAATTGGGAATCATGACCACCCGTCAAACGGGTGGTTTGTCCCAGGGCTATAAGCCCAAATTACCAGCCAGCGCCTAAAGACGCTGGCTTTTACCTTGTTCAAGCCGACTCGTCACTTGCCTCTCAAATAGGCTCTAGTATTACTTACCACTATCCCTAAAGAGGTCCTCATACTCTTTTACACTTAATTTATCTAGTGCTATATCATGCTTTACTCATTCTCAAATTTTCATACTCGTGAAGAAATCATCCACTGGATAATTTCTTTAATCTTGGATATATTTCTTAATTGCGGCTTCATTGAGTCCCACCGTACTCACATAATAACCTTCCGCCCAGAAATGCTGATTCCCAAACTTGTACTTGAGATTGGCGTGTTTGTCAAACATCATGAGTGCACTTTTTCCTTTTAAATAACCCATAAAACTCGAAACACTTATCCTTGATGGAATACTTACTTACATATGTACATGGTCTGGCATTAAGTGACCCTCGATAATTTCAACTCCTTTATAACTACACAAGCGTTGAAATATTTCGCCTAAACTGCTTCGATATTGATTATAGATGACTTTTCGTCTATACTTAGGCGTGAACACAATATGATAGAACAGTGCCACTTTGTGTGCGATAAACTATGAGCCTTTTGTGCCATGTTTTTCTCCTTTCACTTTACAATTGGCTTGAACACCTTTATTGTATCGTGTTTGGAGTTTTTTTGGTATAACCTTCGACGCGCACCCGCATAGCGGGTGGTTTATTTGTCTCGCACCTAACGGAGCGAGACGGACTAATAGTCACATAATTTTCTACCATCCCACTTGCCATTGATACATTCATCAAGATAAAGGCATCCTTCTTATTCAAAAAAGTAGAAAGAAAGGTTACTGCTATCAAACTTCCAAATCCAGCAATTGAGTAAACAATCCCAACAAGACTATTTGATAATTTCAATTACATCCATTTTTTCTCTCATTAATTGGACATAGCCCTTTGTTTCTATTTTTGAATTTAAAAACGAGAACTCTCCGCACATTTTCTCATAAAAATTATTATAATCTTCTTTTGAAAAATCTCCTAAAATCTCTATTTCAAGATAAAATCCGAGACCATCAATCTTATCTAGATTAATCGTTTTATTTTCTAATGCGTCATGATAAGTCTTTCTATATTTACTTATTGTGAAAATATTTGAAAAACCATCTTGCAAGATATTCCTTACAAATTCTAATTTTTCAGATTCCAACTCTATTTCACTTTCACTCCACATTCCTTGTTTTATCGTATCTTTTCTTGTGAAAATACTTGATCTATCATCATCTTCTTGGCGAATTCTGTAAATAAAGCTACCTACTTCATCATTTTCATATTCTCTTCCTTTTGTTTTAAAATATTCATCAACTTGCTTATTTTCACACTTAAATTTATAAGATTTTTCTAAATATGAAATAGCATTATTATAATCCCTCTCATCGTTGAGTTCAAATCTAACTTCTAATTCATTCATTAATTTTACCTCTCAATTCTTCAAAGCCTGAAGTCTCTTTACATTCACTCAGTCTATAGTAAGTTTCTGTAGATGTTTTATAGACACAAAGCCTAATATTTTCTTGCACTCATTTTAGCACTTCAATATAATAATGTCAAGATTTTTGATAATATTTTTTTATTTATTTTTATTAAATACATATTTGTATTTTTGAATTCAAAAAAACGATGCTTAATTGAACATCGTCTTTACTATTCTGTTATATCTGCAATGTAATGCTCGATTTTAAGAGCCATTGACATATTTCCCTCAAGCTTATACAGGAAATAAGCCGTTTCAAAGTACTCTTTTACTGCAACTTTAGAAGAAAAATTCTTACTGACATTTCCCATCAATACATACAAATCAGCCAAAAGATATGTTGTTCTATACGTCTTACATTGCTTTATCGTATCTGTGATTTTAGTAATAGCCTCTTCAGTATTATTCTGCAACCATAGATAGCGACAAACATTATAATTAAATTTAATAGAAAGGTTTAATTCTTCGATTGTGTTTAACTTGAGTTGATTTACTTGATACTCTAACTTTTCTCGAATTTCATTAAAGCTCTCTAAATCTTCAATATCATAATAAAAATTAAATAGAGTATTTGCAACTTGAAGGTAGGTCAAGTCAGTTACACTTAACTGAGACAGTACCTTCTCCAATCTTGCCACAGCCTCCTCTTGTTGCCCATAGAAATAAAAATCTATAAGAGATTTTATCCACTCCATATAAAATTTATTTACTAGAGACAAGCGATGCATCTTTACACTCTCTAATTCATATATATATTTCAAAGACTCATAATTTCGATTTGTGATAAATGTCTGAGCTAACTTCTTAAACTCTGATAGTTCATCAATCTCTTCTACAATCTGCTCATTAAAAAAATAATCTATACTAACTTTTAACTTCTTAGACAGAGCATATAAAAAGTCTGCTCCTGGAGTAAATTCTCCATTCTCTAATCGACTAATTTGTCCCTGTTTACATATCCCCTCAGCCAATTCTCGCTGAGACATTTTTAATTCTTTTCGTCTATTTTTTAATCTTGTTGCTAATAGTGTGCCCACGTTTGCATTTTCCTTTTCTATTCGATTTCAATTTTAATTGTAACATGATTAAATTTTAAATACAAATTAACAAACCAAAAGATACAAATTATATATAAACAATGACTAGATAGGTTATTTTTGAAAACCCATCTCTCCTTCTTTTGAAATTTTCTTACTCACACGATTGATAAACTTATTCACTTGAAATGGATTAGATATTAGACTATCATGTTTAGATTTTGTTATTGATATATTTAACAGACAAGAAATAGTCTTTTACAACATATCAAGTTCAGGGGAATAATAACGATTTTCCCCATTTTTTAGGCTCTCTATTTCATAACAATCAATTCATTTTGTCACATACCTTATCCCAAAAAATCCACACCAAATCTTTTTGAAAGCTGTTTAAAGCTTTGTACTTACTTTCTAAGTTCATAGATCTGAACCTTATCATCTTATGTCCATTCCTAATAAAAATAAGAACGTTCTAATAAAGGAAGGCCTTATTTTTTAATTAATAGATGTCAAAGTTACTATGCAGATCCACTTTGTTCTGTAGTCATTGACCAAAATATAATTTTTGGTCAAAATTTGGTCATAATTTGGTCAAAAAGACAAAAAATACTAAATTATTTTTAAAAATAAAATTGTAGAAATAGCCATTAAGTAAACACTTTGAATATTCTTTGTATTTGTTTACATTTCTAAAAATGCCCCCTGCAGGAATCGAACCTGCAACTACTCCTTAGGAGGGAGTTGTTATATCCATTGAACTAAGGGAGCTAGAGAAAAACTCTGCCGAATGAGCAGAGTTTTTTGGTCGAATTAACGACGGATTTCTTTGATACGAGCTGCTTTACCTTGAAGAGCACGCAAGTAGTACAATTTCGCACGACGTACTTTACCGTAACGAACAACTTCGATCTTCTCAACACGTGGAGTGTGGATTGGGAAGATACGTTCAACACCTACACCGTTAGAGATTTTACGAACTGTGTAGTTTTCTGAGATGCCAGCACCTTTACGTGCAATAACAACACCTTCAAAAATCTGGATACGTTCACGATTACCTTCGACAACTTTCGCGTGTACACGAACAGTGTCACCAGGACGGAATGATGGGATATCAGTACGAAGTTGACCTTCTGTCAAGCTTTGGATTAATGGATTCATTTTATTCTCCTATCTTTGTCAATCTTGAGGAAGCTTCCTCAGCGGATAAACTGTATTCTTGTGCGTCCATTACACACAAGATACAGTTTACCAAATTTCCTAGAAAAAGTAAAGAAATTTACAGTAAAATTCCTAAAAAAATAACAAGCAAACCACCTAAGTAGGTCAAGAGAAAATAACTGTAAAAGACCTTCTTATCAGCCAAGAGTTTTTGGAGCTCATCATTCAAGGTTGAAAAAGTGGTTAGACCTCCACAAAATCCTGTGGCAAGGATAAGATAGACTTCTTTAGACTCCACATGATTGTAAAATAATCCGATCAAAAAACAGCCCAGTAGATTAGCTATGAGAGTTCCTAGAGGCAGTACTGAACCCTGATTATAACGTGAAAAGAAATAACGCACGAGGGCACCTAGTCCACAAGCAAGCGCTAGATATAATACTACCATTTCTTCCTCCCTAAACAATAAGCCAATAAAAGTCCACCACCAATGCTCAGAACTAGATAGATTACTAGACTTAGGTAAGAACCTGTATCCAGCAATTTCACGCCATCTAACATGAGGCTTGAAAAAGTCGTTAATCCTCCACAGAAGCCTGTTCCAAGCGCTAAAATGACACCTTTACTGCTTCCCTTATAAACCAAATAACCTTTGACAAGATAGACTAAGCAGAAAATTCCTAGATAGTTAGCAAAGAGAGTTCCCCATGGAAAGTCTGGACTAGCTGGCAACCATCTCGAAATCTGATATCGGATAAGTCCTCCTAGCATGGCAGCTAGAAAGATTCCTAATGGGTAAAATTGTTCTTTTTTCATTTGATGTTTTTATCCTGATAATCGCGCGAACGTTTGAGAATATCTGAAAAATTATCAACTATTGTCTCTTCGTATTTTTTATTGCTGACATGACTTCTGACCTTCTCAAAGATAGCTTCTTCTCTTTTAGTATCTAGAATAGCTTTTCCTGAAGCTTTTTTATAAGCCACTACACCCTCAACTAGATGCATTCTTTCTTCTAAGAGTTTGACGATTTGGTCATCAATTTGATCGATTTCTTGTCTAATAATATCTAAATCCATAGATCCTCCTTCATAATTTGAATCAATTTATAAAAAGCTTCTAAATGGGCTAGTTCATTCCTAGGGACAACTAACAAAAACTGCACTGACAACTTTCATCAGTGCAACTTCATGCTTATCCTACTTTAGCAGCCAATTCTTCTGCAAATTGTTCCAAGCGTTCGATATCTTCTTCTTCTGCAGAGAGATCCACTTTGACGCACTCTGATCCCTTTTCAGCTCCTGTTGCCACAAATACACGATCAAAGTCATCAACAGCTTTACAGAACTCATCGTAGAAAGTATCGCCTGATCCTACCACACCGTAGATCTTGCCACTCAAATTAAGATCTGCTAGGTCTTCGTAGAAGTCCATCATCTCATCTGGTAACTCTCCATCACCATAAGTGTAGGTTGCAACGATTGCGATATCTGCTTCAAGAAAGTCAGATGCATCAACAGTTGTACACTCATCAACATCTACCTCTAAGCCCAACTCACGCAATTTATCTGCTACAATATCTGCAATTTCTTCGGTATTACCGGTCATACTGGCAAATACAATTTTTGCTAATGCCATATCATCCTCCTCAATTTATCTTCCTCCATTATATCACATCTTTTTCATTTTAAAAATAAAAACTCTTGTGCTACAATGAAATAAGAAAGAATTGAGGTTACTTATGGAAATTTGCCATCAAATTTTAGAAAAAATTAAAGCCTACGATACCATTGTCATTCACCGTCACATGAAACCCGATCCTGATGCCTTAGGAAGTCAGGTTGGACTCAAAGCACTTCTGGAACATCATTTCCCAGAAAAAAAAATCAAGGTAGTCGGTTATGATGAACCGACCCTAACATGGCTTACAAAGATGGATCAGGTAGAAGACAAAGATTATCAAGGAGCACTTGCTATCATTTGTGATACAGCAAATACTGCTCGTATCGATGATAAACGTTATATCAATGCTGAAACCATTATTAAAATTGACCACCATCCAAATGATGAAGTATACGGAGATCTTGTTTGGGTAGATACCAACTCGAGCAGTGCCAGTGAGATGATTGCTCTCTTTGCTGAAGCAACTAATCTTGAATTGTCTGACTATGCAGCTAAAATGCTATGCGCTGGAATTATTGGCGATACAGGCCGTTTCCTTTATCCGTCTACTTCTGCTCGTACCCTTCGAATTGCTAGTAAACTAAGAGAACATAACTTTGACTATGCTGAATTAACACGTAAAATGGATACCATGAGCTTTAAAATCGCTAAACTTCAAGGTTATGTCTATGATCACCTAGAAGTTGATGAAAATGGTGTCGCACGTGTCATTCTAACTCAAGAAATTCTAAAAACATATCAAGTAACAGACGCAGAAACAGCAGCCATTGTTGGTGCTCCAGGTCGTATTGATACTGTTAACCTTTGGGGAATATTTGTGGAACAAGCAGATGGCCACTATCGCGTTCGACTTCGCAGTAAATTCGTTCCAATCAATGGTGTTGCAAAAGAACATGATGGTGGAGGTCACCCACTTGCAAGTGGGGCTAACTCCTATAGCCTAGAGGAAAATGAAGTCATCTACCAAAAATTAAAAAACTTACTGAAAAAATAGATAAAAAGCTTGCCAAACTTAGCATAATCTGTTAGACTAGTATGGTAACAATCTATGGCTCGCAAAGAGACCATGGCAGAAAGGAAATATTGCAAAATGAAAAAAGATATCCATCCAGAATATCGCCCAGTTGTCTTCATGGACACAACTACTGGTTACCAATTCCTTAGCGGTTCAACAAAACGCACAAACGAAACTGTTGAGTTCGAAGGCGAAACTTACCCATTGATCCGTGTGGAAATTTCATCAGACTCACACCCATTCTACACTGGACGTCAAAAGTTCACTCAAGCAGATGGACGCGTGGATCGTTTCAACAAAAAATACGGTCTCAAATAATCATAAAAAGAACAGTTCCGACTGTTCTTTTTTTGTTCCTCAAATTAAAAGTCAACCACCACTGCTGTTCCACTACAGGTGACCATCAGCATACCATTTTCAGCACCTAAGGTTTCATAGTCCATTTTTATACCTATAATAGCATTTGCTCCACGTTCACTTGCACGCTCCATCATTTCTGCTATAGCTTCTTCTCTTGCTTGAGTCAATTCACCTTCATAACTACTCGCTCGACCTCCAAAAACATTACGGAAGCCAGCAGCCATATCTTTGAACATATTAACTCCAGCAACTACTTCACCAAAGACAATTCCTTTGTAGGCTAGGATTTTTTTCCCTTCAATTCCCGTAGTTGAAATAATCATCTTCCTTTCCTCCTAACTTCTTTTATATAATTGTAAACCCTTTCACTAACTCTGTCAATAAATACTATAAGGGGCTCAATACTTGAAAGGAAACTCTTCTCACCATCCTTGTTTGCTCTCTATTTAGTGCCAATTGTATGGATGGTGACCTAAATCTTTTCTTTGCAAGCCTAACTTGAGATAGGCTTCTCAGCCTCACTATTCTTACCAATAGTAGAGCTTAAAATCTATGACTGGTATAGAAAATACTGTTCTCTCCTGCCCCCTTTTTGCCCCAAAACTACAAAAAAGCCTATCGACCAAGCTAGAAAGCTTGATACAATAGGCTTTTTCTAAATTCATTATTTAACAGCGTCTTTAAGAGCTTTACCAGCTTTGAATGCTGGAACTTTTGAAGCTGCGATAGTGATTTCTTTACCAGTTTGTGGGTTGCGACCTTTACGTGCTGCACGCTCACGAACTTCGAAATTACCAAAACCAATCAATTGAACTTTTTCACCAGCTGCAAGGTAATCAGCTACTGCTGCAAATACAGCATCAACTGCTGCTGCTGAGTCTTTCTTTGTCAATTCTGTAGCTTCTGCTACTTTAGCGATCAAATCTTGTTTGTTTGCCATGTTAATAATTCCTCCAAATATTTTCTAATTAACAATTACAATCATATCCTAAATTCTCTTGTAGGTCAAGTCAAAAACGCTATTTCTTGCTATTTTCTTTATTTTTTTAGGACTCGTATCTGACCAAAATAGCCCAAGCATTTTCACCTGTATGGGTCTGAATAATAGAACCTGTTTCAAGTACAGAGATTGGTTTTTCAACGAATGGTTGTAGGATTTCTTTCATCTCTTCTGCCCAGTCCCTAGTTCCAGAATAGGAAATACCAATCTCAGAAACAGAACGCTCTGACAGTGTTGAAACTAGTTCATCCAACCATTTCTTAAAGGTTTTTGCTCCACGTCCTTTAACGATTGGTTGCAATTCATCATCTTTCATCTGCATGACTACGCGGATATTTAATAGAGAGCTTAAAAGACCTGTCACTCGGCCAATACGGCCACCTTTAACAAGGTTTTCCAAGGTAGAAACACCGATGTAGAGCTCTGTGTTTTTCTTGACTTCTTCAACATGAGCCACAATTGTTTCTATGTTTTGTCCTTCTTGAGCTAACTTAGCTGCTTCAACCACTTGAAACTTTAGGGCTTGGTCTGTAAAGGAACTATCCAATACGGTCACATTAGCCGTTGACAAACTTGCACCCTGACGAGCTGCTTCGACAGTTCCTGATAAGGCATGAGACATATGAATGGCTAAAATTTGACTACCGTCTTTACTTAACTCATCAAAAATCTCAGCAAAGAGTCCAACTGGAGGTTGACTTGTTTTAGGCAGATTTTTACTCTCTTTCATCAAGCGAAGAAATTCCCCTTCTTCAAGATCAGCATCCGAATAAAGAACACTATCAATCATTACAGAGAGCGGAACGACGGTAATATTTAATTCTTTGACCACTTCTGGTTCAATGGTAACTGACGAATCTGTTACGATTTTTACTTGTGTCATAATTCAAATCTTTCTATGTTTCACTTTTTGAGTGAGTTTTTTCAATTTAACTATAACAATTATATCAAAAAAAAGCTAAAAATTCATACTGTATCTATTCATTTTTATGATAGAAATTATATATTTTTAAATCTTTCATTTTATAAAAATAGTCGCCTGCTAAGACGACTATTTTGGTATCATCATAAACGTTCATACAAATCTTGCATCTGTATGTCATCAGGAACCAACTTGAGATAGTGTTGGACCTGTTCTTTTGCTTCTTCAAACCTTCCAAGTTCGCGTAATAGATGAATGTATTGCTCTAAAAACTCAGGATTTTCCTTGAGTTCTGAAACCAATGCCTGATAAGATTCATAGGCAACATCCAAATCTTCAGTTTCTTGGTAACTCCGTGCAATCATCCACTTAGTCAAGAGATTTTCTGGCCCATATACTTCTAAGGCTAGAATATCCTCATACCGTTCTTGCTCCTGATACATGGTTGCTAGTCGCAAGAGGATTTCTTCTTGGTCTTCCGCATCTTCTTGAGCTTGAAGAAGATAAGCTTCCGCCTGCTCAGGTTGATGCAATTCGTAAGATAATTGTGAAGCAAGGAGTAGTAAACGTGTTTCAAATGGATTTTTTTCCAAACCTTGTTGAGCTATCAGTAAGGCTTGCTCAGTCTGGTGTTCCTTATGTAGAGCCTGACTATAACCATACTCATACCCTTCAAAATCTGGAGAAATAGTATCCAGCTGTTTAAAATATAAAACTGCCTTTTGATATTCCTCTTGATCAAAGTAAAGACTTGCTAATTCAAATGCAGTCTGATCTTCATAATCTAACTCTAAAGCTTTTTCTAAAAACTCTATGGCTGATTCAAACTTTCCAAGTCGAGCATAGGCAGTTCCAATTCGTTGATAGGTCGAAATCCCTGTCTGCTCATATATTTCACGATTATCCAGTTGAGCATAGCCCTTAATCGCTTCTAAATCATTTCCAAGTTCACTATCTAACTCTGCTAGCCCAAAAATCAATAAAGGATCATCAGAGTAATTAAGAGCTTCTAATAGCTTGTCGCGAGCTACATCCGTCAATCCTTCCATTTGATAGAAATCAGCCTTTAAAACAAGAGCAGATACATAAGAATCGCTATTGGGTTGAATTTCTTCCAGATAAGCAAAAGCTTCTTCGATTTGTCCGTCTTCACTTGCGATACTAGCTAGATTGAGATTTACTTCTGGAAATATTGGAGCTAGTTTTTCATAGATTTGACGAGCTTGTGGATAAAAACCAATACCTTCTAGATAATAAGCCAGTTCCAGAACAAGATCATCAGAGTCTTCTACCAATGCTTTTTGAAAATAGTAATCAGCTCTTGTTAAATCTTGCTGATCCAAAGCTTCAAGCATTTCTTGACTATTGCTCACCTTCAACCTCCTCTTCTAACTCATACAGACCACTAACTTTTTTATACCATTCAAAAATCGCTGAAATAACAACTTTGGCTGAAGCATAAACAGGAATTCCCAATAGGACTCCCCAAACACCAAACATAGAACCAGACGTCAACAAAACGAATAGAATAGTGATTGGATGGATGTTTAGCTGACTACCTAAAATCAATGGAGACACAAAACGACCTTCAATTGTCTGCTCTACGATAAAAACGATAATAACTTTCAAGAGCATAACTGGTCCAGCAATTAACCCTAAGACCAGAGCTGGTATCATAGCAAGGAAACTTCCAAGATAAGGGATAAGATTTAAGACCCCAGCAGTAATACCAAGAGTCACCGCATATCTCAAACCAATAATTTTAAAGAAGATGATAAACATAATCGCTACGATAACAGCAACAGTAATTTGTCCTCTCACATAGTTAGAAAGTTGTTGGTTCACATCCGTTAGAACCTTACCTACTGGTTCTCTCAATTTATTAGGTAAGAATTGTGTGATATGATCTCTCAAACCTTTTCCATCTCTAAGGAGATAAAAGAGCATAAAGGGCATGATAATCAAAGCAACAATGACTTGTGACGTTCCACTAATAAGAGCACTCACCCAGTTCACAGCTTTTGATGAAATATTACTTGCCCAAGCAGTTGCTTGTGTTGAGAATTGAGCCAGAACCTGTTCTAGTTGAGGTCTAAAGTCATCTGGTAACCGCTTAGTTACAAGATCATCAATAACTCTGTCAGCATCTTCGAGATAATTTGGTACATTTTGCGCAAAAATAACTACTTGACGTTGAAGATTTGGAATCGCAACTGCCAGACCAATAATCAAGAGTATGGCAATAATGACAAAGATAATACTAATTGCTAAGACACGATTTATCTTGTACTTCTCCATCAAATCTACCAGTGGATTTAACAAATAAAAAAGCAATCCTGATAAAATAACAGGTAACATGACAACTGATAAAAAATCAACGACAGGGATAAATAAAAAACTAATCTTACTTAAAATAAAAATATTCAGACCTAGTAACAAGGCTACCAAAAAAACTGTAACAGCCTTATTATCTAAAAACCATTTAAAAAACCAAGATAAATTAAAATGTTTCTCTTTTTGTTCCATATCTACTTCCTTTCCTTTGTCCTTTCATTATACCATTTTTATAGGGAATAAACTGTTTTTAAAGTGTTGAGGTGACGATTGAGAACTTTAACAAAGCTACCTTGCATTTTACTAATTTTATACTTAGATGTTTCATACTTTTTTCACTATTTTCTTCAGGCCTCCTAATTTATGATATAATAGAAACATCTTTATTTAGAGGTATAGCTATGATTGAAACAATTTATTTCGGAACTTACACACGTCGTTTATCCCAAGGGATTTATCAAGCTGATTTTGATACAGAAACTGGGCAACTATCCAATCTTAAACTATTTGCAGCTGAGCCAAGTCCCACCTATCTTGCCTTTGATCAAGAAAATCACCTCTACACTGTCGGTAGCAAAGATGGACAAGGTGGAATTGCTGCCTATCAAACAGATGGTACTTTGCTAAACCATGTTGTGACAGAAGGTGCTCCTCACTGTTATGTTGCAGTTGACGAGAAACGTAGCCTAGTATATGGGGCTAACTATCACAAGGGACAAGTTTTGGTCTATAAACGTAAAGAAGATGGTAGTCTAGAATTGGCTGATACAGTTCAGCATAGCGGTCATGGTCCTCATGAAAATCAAACTTCTCCACATGTACACTTTACAGATTTAACACCAGATCAGTATTTAGTGACTTGCGACTTAGGTACTGATGAGGTTACTACTTATGATGTCAATCCAGAAGGAAAACTAAATAAGATAATTACCTACAATTGCAGTCCTGGTGCTGGTGCACGTCACCTTGTTTTTCACAACCACTACAAGATTGCTTATCTCATCTGTGAACTCAATAGTACAATTGAAGTATTGATTTATGATGGTGTTGGTGCATTTGAAAAAATGCAAGTTATTTCTACCCTTCCTGAAGGATTTAATGACTTTAATGGAACTGCTGCTATTCGTCTCTCACAAGATGGAAAATACCTGTACGCATCAAACCGTGGTCATGATTCTATTGTAGTTTACACTATTCTAGCTGATGGTAGTTTAGAATTGTTGGAATTCGTTCCTACAAACGGAAAAACTCCTCGAGATTTTATTCTCTCACCAGACCAAGAATTTCTCATCGCTGTTCATCAGGATTCTGATAATGCAACTGTCTTTAAACGTAATCCAGAGACTGGTCGTCTTGCAGAACTTTCCAATGACTTTCACGTACCTGAAGCGGTTTGCGTCACTTTTTAAACATAGAAAAATGGCGGTGGGACAGAAATCGATAGACAAAGTCTCGATTTTGTAGTCCCAGCCCCGCGAGGATGATTAGGAGCTTTTTGGAGTCTAAAAGACGAACAAAAAGTTCAATCAGCTACCGCGTCAAAGTTTGATTGCTAATAAAAAATGAGGTCGGGATCTTTTTGTCCCAACCTCATTTTTTTATAGTTTATTTCCGACATTGATTCGGTTAATAGCACGTTGTAATGCAATCTTAGCACGACGCTCTTGGTCAATCAAGTGTTTGTCTTGTGCTTCTTCAATTTCACGTTCTGCACGAAGTTTGGCACGTTCTGCACGGCTAATATCGATATCACGAGCACGCTCAGCTGAGTCTGCAATGATAGTAATCACATCATTTGCAATCTCGATGATTCCTCCATTTACTGCTATCCAGTTGACATGAGAATCATCATCAATACGTTTGACTTTAACTTCATCAACTGCTAATACCGCAATCATATTTTGATGTCGTGGCAAGATCCCCATCTCACCATCCAGAGTTCGAACTGATACAAAGCTGGCATGGTGATCATAGACGAGGCCATCTGGTGTCACGATCTGGACAGTTAACTGAGCCATAGATCACCTCTTAAAATCCCATTTTTTCAGCCTTAGCAATAACATCTTCGATTGAACCTACTCCACGGAAGGCATCTTCTGGGAGATGATCGTGTTTTCCATCAAGAATTTCCTTAAATCCACGAACTGTTTCCGCTACTGGAACATAAGAACCTGGTTGACCAGTAAATTGTTCCGCAACGTTGAAGTTTTGTGAAAGGAAGAACTGAATACGACGGGCACGAGCAACCAAAGTTTTTTCTTCATCAGAAAGTTCATCCATACCAAGGATAGCAATGATATCTTGCAATTCATGGTAACGTTGAAGGACACGTTTAACTTCAGCAGCTACTGCATAATGCTCTTCTCCAACGATTTCAGGCGCTAAAGCACGAGAGCTCGAAGCAAGTGGATCAACGGCTGGATAGATACCCAATTGAACCAATTTACGTTCCAAGTTGGTTGTAGAATCCAAGTGGGCGAAAGCTGTTGCTGGCGCTGGGTCAGTATAGTCATCCGCTGGCACGTAGATAGCCTGGATAGAGGTTACAGAACCTTTCTTAGTTGAAGTGATACGTTCTTGCAATTGACCCATTTCTGTTGCGAGGGTTGGTTGGTAACCAACGGCTGATGGCATACGACCCAAAAGGGCAGATACTTCTGAACCAGCTTGTGTGAAACGGAAAATGTTGTCAATAAAGAGAAGAACATCTTGACCTTCTACATCACGGAAGTATTCAGCGATTGTCAAACCAGTAAGGGCAACACGCATACGTGCCCCTGGTGGCTCATTCATCTGACCAAATACCATGGCTGTTTTTTCGATAACGCCTGATTCTTTCATTTCCCAGTAAAGGTCATTCCCTTCACGAGTACGTTCCCCAACACCAGTAAATACTGAGATACCACCGTGTTCTTGGGCAATGTTGTGAATCAATTCTTGGATCAAGACAGTCTTACCAACTCCGGCACCACCGAAGAGTCCGACCTTACCACCTTTAAGATATGGGGCAAGAAGGTCGATAACCTTAATCCCTGTTTCTAAAATTTCTGAAGAGGTAGACAACTCATCAAAAGTAGGTGCTTTTTTATGAATTGGCTGACGCTCTGCATCTTCTCCAAAAGGAGCTTCCAAGTCAATAGTGTCTCCCAAAACGTTGAAGACACGTCCCAAGGTTTCTTTACCTACTGGTACAGAGATTGGGCGACCTGTGTCCAATACTTCCATTCCACGAGTCAAACCATCTGTTGATTCCATGGCGATGGTACGAATCATACCATCCCCCAACTCTAAGGCTACTTCAAGGACGATTTTTGTTTTCTTTTCGTCATTTTTGTAGACGACAAGTGCATTGTTAATCTCAGGAAGTTTTTCCCCTGCTGCAAACAAAACGTCTACAACGGGTCCGATAATCTGAGCAATTTTACCTGAACTCATCTCCTTCTCCTATTCTATATAAGATACTGTCGGTTCCTAGTTTTGCTAGGTCCTAAGTTCATTGATATGAGCAGGATGGCTTTATTCTAAAGCGCTAGCTCCTGCCACGATTTCTGTGATTTCTTGTGTAATCGCCGCCTGTCTAGCACGGTTATACTGGATTGTCAAATCATTAATCACTTTTTTTGCATTATCAGTCGCTGTTTGCATGGCTGTCATACCTGCAGCATTTTCAGCTGTCTTGGCATCAATAATAGCACCATAAATCATACTTTCTGCAAACTGTGGTAGCAATTGATCCAAGATTTCTTCACGACTTGTTTCAAGGTCAAAGGTCAAGCTATAGTTATCATCTGCTTCATTTGGATCCAAGTCCACGATTGGAAGCATCTGTTCTACACGCATTTGACTTGTCAATGTATTCACGTGGTGGTTGTAGCAAACGTAGAGCTCATCGAAAAGTTCGTTTTGATACATTTCAATCGTTTTTGTGATAATCTTACGAACTTCATCAAAACTTGGTTGGCTTGCAAGTCCACGCAATTCATAGATTGGTTGAATACCGCGTGATTTGAAGAAATCGGCTCCCATACCACCAATACAGATGACTTCAAAATCATCACCTGAAGGATGGTATTCTTGCTGGATTTCCATGACAGCTTTTAAGATTGAAGAATTATATCCTCCAACAAGACCACGGTCAGATGTAATGACGATATAGCCTGTTTTTTTGACGGGGCGACTAATCAACATTGGGTTTGTTGATCCGCCAGCGCCATCTCCGTGAAGGATATCTGTAACCAGTTTACGTACTTTTTGTGCATAAACTTGGAAGTTACGTGCTGCTTCTTCAGAACGACCTAACTTAGCTGCAGAAACCATCTGCATTGCGTTAGTGATTTGACTAGTATTTTTTGTTGAGGCGATTTTTGTTTTAATATCATTTAGAGATACTGCCATCTGACACCTCTATTCTTATTGGAAGCTTGATTGATTGAGAAACTCAGTAATCGCAGCATCCAAGACTGCTTCATCTGGCAAGTCTTTTGTTTCACGAATGGTTTCCAAAATTTCAGGATGTTGAGCATCAAAGAACATATGGAACTCTTCTTCGAAACGAACGATATCGTCTACAGGAATTGTATCCAAGAAACCATGTGTTAAAGCATAGAGAATAGTAACTTGTTTCTCAACAGGTAATGGTTTGTGAACAGGTTGTTTCAATACTTCTACAGTACGACGACCACGGTTCAATTTAGCCTGAGTAGCCGCATCCAAGTCAGAACCAAATTTAGTGAAGGCTTCCAACTCACGGTATGAAGCAAGGTCAATACGGAGTGTACCAGCAACTTTCTTCATGGCTTTAATCTGTGCAGAACCACCAACACGCGATACAGAAGAACCCGCATCAATGGCCGGACGAATACCCGCGTTAAAGAGTCCATCGCCAAGGAAGATTTGTCCATCCGTAATAGAGATTACGTTTGTGGCGATATAGGCTGAGATATCTCCTGCTTGCGTCTCGATAAATGGAAGAGCTGTGATAGATCCACCACCCAATTCATCCGAAACTTTAGCAGAACGCTCAAGTAGACGACTGTGAAGATAGAAGACATCCCCTGGGAAGGCTTCACGACCTGGTGGACGACGGAGCAAGAGAGAAAGTTCACGATAAGCTACCGCTTGTTTAGATAAGTCATCATAAACGATCAAGACATGCTTACCTTGGTACATAAATTCTTCGGCCATAGCAACCCCTGCATAAGGTGCAAGGAAAAGCAATGGTGAAGGTTGTGAAGCTGACGCTGTCACGACAATTGTGTAATCCAAGGCTCCATACTGGCGAAGTGTTTCTACTTGTGTACGAACTGTTGATTCTTTTTGACCAATCGCTACATAGATACAGATCATATCTTGACCTTTTTGGTTCAAGATTGCATCGATAGCGATGGTGGTTTTCCCTGTTTGACGGTCACCGATAATCAACTCACGTTGACCACGACCGATTGGAACAAGGGCATCAATAGCTTTCAAACCAGTTTGCAATGGTTCTGATACTGATTTACGTTGCATTACCCCAGGTGCTGGTGCTTCAACTGGACGAGTCTTGTTTGTGTCGATTGGACCAAGTCCGTCTACAGGACGACCAAGTGGATCCACGACACGTCCAATCAAGCTATCACCAACTGGAACTTCCATGATTTTTCCTGTACGACGAATGGTGTCGCCTTCGCGGATATCTGTAAAGTCTCCAAGGATGATAATACCAACATCTGTTGATTCTAAGTTTTGCGCCATACCATAAGAGCCGTTTTCAAAAATCAACAACTCTCCACTCATGGCATTTTCAAGGCCATGAGCACGCGCAATTCCGTCCCCGATGTAGGTTACAACACCAGTTTCAGTCACATCAAAATTGGGTTTGAAATTTTCAATTTGTTGCTTAATTAAAGCGCTGATTTCTTGTGCGTTAATTGCCAAAAGAACACCACTTTCTATTTCAAATTTTCCTTAACAACTTTAAGTTGTTGTTTAATACTAACATCAATTGTCTTGTGATTGGCGATAATAACAAAACCACCGATTAAACTATCGTCGATTTCTTCTTTAATGCTACGCACTTTTAAAGACATCTTTTTCTCTATAATTGGAAGCAAACGTTCTTTTTGTTCATCCGTTAGAGGATGAGCAGACATAATCGTTACTTCAAAACGATTGGTTTCTCTCTCAAGACGGTTTAAACAATCTACAATCACATCATAAAAAAGATTTGATCGATGATTGTACAACAGAACTTGAATGAAGTTTTGTAATAATGGCGATGCAGAATCTTGGAAATAACTGACTGTTTTTTCCTTGTCAGACTCATCCACATCCACCTGAGCCAAAAAAGAAGGCAAGTCTGTTTCTTCAGCGACTTGCTTAATCTGGGTCAAGTCTGAGAAGATAGAATCTTCTTCTCCTTTTTCAATCACCAATTGGACAAAAGGCATGCTGTATTTTTCAATTACCTTTACTGTCTTTTTGTCCATTAAGCTTCTCCTAGCTGATCGATATACTGATCAATGAGTTCTTTATGGGCATGACCGTCAAGGTTTTGTGAGATGATTTTCCCAGCTAGACTAACTGTCAAATCTGCTACCTCACCTTTAACGCTTTGTAAAGCCTCAGCTTTGTTTTGCGCAATTTCTTGGTTAGCTTTTTCTTTCAAGCGACCAGCTTCTAGCTTAGCTTCAGCTAGAATATCTGATTTGCTCTTTTCAGCTGTCTCCTTGGCATTCTCGATGATAGTTTTAGCTTCGCTTCGGCTACCTGCTAATTCATCTTCACGCTTTTGAGCAAGAGTTTCTGCTTTTTGACGAGCTTGTTCAGCACCATCAATATCAGCAGCGATCTTTTCAGCGCGTTCTTCGAAGACAGTTGTCAAGTTTGACCATGCGAATTTTTTGACTAAGACGATCAAAAGGATAAAAGAGCCAGCAATTAAAATAAAGTTACCAATCAATTCACCTACTGTTACGTGCATCATTTACTCCTTTCTACTCTTCATCATTAATTTTATTTCCTAGATACATAGAAGACAAGACTGTGAATACATAGGCCTGAACACAGGAAATAAACACAGAAAATGCCGTCCAGACAAGATTGGTAACAAATGCGACTGGATACCAATAAAGTGCCTGATGAGAGAGAGTAATAAGCAGGCTTGCCATCACTTCTCCGGCAAAGATATTCCCGAACACCCGCAAAGCAAGTGAAAGGAAATTCGTGACTTCTTCAAGGAGATTCATCGGTGTCATGAAACCTGGGGTTACAAAACCTTTTAGATATTTTTTAACACCGCGACGACGAATTCCTTCAATATGGGTCATCAGGATAATTCCGAATGACAAGGCCAAGTCAAACTGGAGATTTGCTGTTGGCGATGTCCAAAGGTTTGTCCCATCTGTAGTTTGAAGTTTCGCCATCAAACCAAGATTATTTGCGATAACCATAAAAAGAAATAAACACAAGTAAAAGAGTGAGTAATCTTTCATGTACCGTGAACCTACGTTAGGTTCTGTAAATCCGACAACAAAGTCATAGAGATACTCGAGTACATTTTGCTTTCCTTTGGGTTTTACAGTCATATTGCGACTTGCCCAATAGATAAAGCCAAAAATAAGTGCCACCGACAACAAAGTCAATGCTGTCAAGGTTAAATCAAAGGTAACAGGACCAATATTGATGGTTGGATTGATACTTTCTTCCATCTAGAATCCTCCCTTTTCCATTTTATACTTCTCTTTATTTGATGATAAATGAAAATACGAGAGTTACAAAGAATGTTCCTTCGATAAAGGCAATCCCCATGATCATCAAACTACGCAATTGAGGGATGATATCTGGTTGGCGTGCTGCAGATTTGAACAAACCGTTCATCAAAAATCCTTCTGCAAGAGATACACCCATACAGGCAAGACATAGACCGAAAAATGTTAAATTCATGACGAATTCTCCTTTTTTAAATTAAATTTACTTCCCTAGTTTAGTCCTAAAATTTGCTTTTGTCAACTCTTTACTAGCATTGAAAGCGTTTCTAATCATTTATTTCTATTTTTATGATTTTCAAGACAATTATATAGAAAATTTTAATGTCTTTTCAGGTTATTTTCCTTATCTTTCCTATTTTTCTGAAAACAAAAATCCAAGTTTTACAACCTGGATTTATCGTTTCTTATTTAAAATAATAAGAATGGTGACTCTGGCAAGCTGGATTAAATGTAGCTTTACAATAAGGACAGCTGCCTTTCTCTGTGTATTCCTCATAAGTTAGTATCTTCTTACAGGAACCACATAAGATAGGTTTATTCTCTTTAAGTCTTAAAGGGTAGGGAGAAAATGTGTGCTCCTCTAGCGCATTGTGACACTGATAACAGGCATAGTATTTCTTACACTCATAACACTGGAGCGCTACGATATCTTTATCACTATGGTAATGAACACATCTGCTTTCATTATCTACTAGTAATCCATGAGCTTGAACCATTGACTTTCCTTATCTATGCACGAACTGTGACGCTTGTTCCATCTTCTTTGTAAAGATTGATCAAGCCTTCTTTCAAAGCACGGACCATATCACCTGCTTGTACTGGTTGTGGAACCTTGATGGTTAAAAGTTCCATTGGATTTGGTGCACGGTCAATCTTATTACCTTTGGCATCGTGAAGGTCTTCGATATAAGTTTCAAAATGGCGGAAACCTGGGCCATAAAACTCAACTTGGTCTCCTTCGTTGATAACGTTACGTTGGCGAATAGTTGCTGTTTGTGTTGCATCATCATAAGCTACTACTTCAGCAACAAACTTGTATTCTGGAATCTTACGACGAGCACCAAACAATTGTTCATTTTCAGATGGTGTCCCGTAGTAGAAACCTGTAGCCAATTCACGTTGGGCAACCTTCCACATTTCATCAATCAAGTCTTGCTTGATAGCTTCAAACTTTTCAGGACTTTCAAGGTAGGCATCAACCGCAGCCTTGTAGCAGTTTGTCACCGTTGAAACATAGTGGATAGACTTCATACGACCTTCAATCTTCAAACTATCCACACCATTTTCAATCATATCTGGGATATGGTCAATCATAGACATATCAACAGCTGACATTGAAAATTCTTCAGGAATTTCTCCCTTGAGACTCTTACGTTCTTTACCAAATGGCATATCGTAAAGGTCATATTTCCAACGGCAAGATTGTGAACATCCACCACGGTTGGCGTCACGCATACTCATATGGTTAGAAAGGGTACAACGACCAGAGTATGAAATACACATCGCACCATGTACGAAGGCTTCAATCTCTACGTCTGTACGTTTGCGAATTTCTGCCAATTCTTCCATAGAAACCTCACGCGCCAAAACAACGCGAGTCAATCCAAGTTCTTTCCAGAATTCAAGAGTTTCATAGTTGGTCGCACTAGCTTGTGTTGAAAGGTGGATTTCAAGTCCTGGTGCTTCTGTTGCTGCAATCATGATTAAGGCAGGGTCAGAAACGATAACCGCTGCAATACCAATATCACGCAACTTACGGAACCATTCTCCTGCACCTTCTTCATTTCCTTCGTGCATAACCATATTAGCAGCCACATATACCTTAGCTCCATACTTAGCCGCGAACTGAACTCCTTCTTCCATTTGTTCGAAAGTGAAGTTTCCCGCACGGCTACGTAGACCATAGGCCTGACCACCGATAAAGACTGCATCTGCTCCATATTGAACAGCTACTTTTAGTTTTTCTAAAGTTCCTGCAGGTGATAAAACCTCAGGACGTTTTAAAGTTTTTGTCATTTTTTCTCCTATTTGCAATATAAAAGTTTGACACCAATCTTAACTATTTTATAGTAAACAGGATTCAAAATCAAGCCTTGAATGATTGTTTAGACAATTTTAATGTTTAGTTTTCTCTGAAAACGTTATTGAACAGTTTCAACATTCCAAGTAGTCCATCCCTTGAAACGAATGGCGCCCTTTTTGTCAGTTTTTAATACCAAATTCTCAAGTTCTTTATCTTCTTGGTTATTCTCCCCATTTTTAACTTTAAATGATTTTTTCTTGTCTATTGAAATAACAGTGATTTTAGGGTGTACATTTTTGAAGATTTCGATATCTGTCTTTTTCTTCGATGCTTGCTGATGAGTTATTACTACATCTGCTTGGTGTTTTGAGGAATGACTCGTCAAGAACTTTTCCTCTGTATTTCCAGTAACTAGAAAGGTTTGGTTTAGTAACTTTCCATACATTGTAATTGAATCACTTTTATCCTTATTTTGAGTTGTGATTACTTCCAAATTACTCCCAAAAATAGGTAACTGCTGTCCAGTTTTGATGGCAACTATCTTGACTTTGCTTTCCTTCAACTTATCCATGAATTCTCTCTGTGATAGAGTTTCTTCAGTTACTAGAATCTCTCTAAGCTGGAAGGCTTTACTGATTTCTAACACATGATCTAACTGCTTAGTATCACTAGTCGTCAGAACCAACTGATCAATCTTGGCCACTCCTCGACTTTTCAGATAAGGAATTAAACCACGTTTGGCATTACTGGTAATAACTTTCTCCTGCCAGACTTCTTTCTTGTCACGTTCAGATTTTTCTCCGACATCCAGTAGTATGGTCTTTCCAGTCATGTCTCTTAGGAAAATACTTCGTCCCTGTTCCATATCTAGGACTGTGATTTCATTTTCTAGTGGATGCTTGGTTACTAAAAAGAATGAGATGGCAACTATGACAAGCATAGATATTTTTTTCAAATTCTTTCGATAGTCATAGATGAGAGCTAAAGTAATCAAAAGAAGGATTAAAATCCAAAGACTCGGCTGTCCAAAAACAAGTGGCCTCGTAGATAGCTGAGAAATATAGCGTATGATATTTTCTAGCCATTCAAAGAGAAAGTTGAACTGGGTGATGGGATATATAAATGACAGACAGAAGATAATCGATAAGAGTGGTAACAGAACCATATCAAATAAGAATGAAAAAGCAAAGGTCAAGAGAATGGACCACGGTTGAAATTCAGAAAAGTAAAAAGATAAAATTGGCAGAATTCCCAAGGTAATAATGCAACTCTCTCTAACCAAACCTTTTATCCCTGCTACTTCCTCACCAGTCATTGTCAGGATAAAGGCATAAGCACAGGAAAGAACCCCTCCAGCTGTTAAGAAAAAGTTCGGCATGATAAGAAATAGAATAAGAATCGTTAAAGCAAAATTATCCAGTGACTTAAAGTCATGCTGAGCCAATAGCTTTTGTAGAAGACTACGAATAACTGAAGCTGAAAATCCTGTCAAGCCTGCATAAAACAAAGAAAAGGGATAAGCTAGCCATTTGAACTTCTCTTGTGTCAAGCCCAATCGCAAGAGTGACTTTTTAAAAGCATTCATGAAAAATCCGACCTGCATTCCAGACAAAGCAAAAAGATGAATAATCCCTAGGCTGGAATAAAGTTCATTCATTTCCTCAAAGTCTGTATCTAAATGTCCCAATAAAAGGCCTGTCATATAATTGCGCATGGGATCGGGAAAATTCCTTTTTATCCAGGCAACTGCTTTTCTCCGCAAACTTGATAGATTTTCTCCAATATCCCAACTGGAAATTTGCTTTAATTCCACAATTTCGGATATAGTCAAGGTCTGATAAATTCCTTGTGTTTTGAGATAGTTTCGATAATCAAAACCCGCAAAATTACTGGCACCTTGAGGACTAGCTAGCTTTCCTTTCATTACAATCTCATGTAGTTCAGACAACTCTTGAAATTTTTCCTTTTCAGCTTCTGACTGGAGTTTATAATAGACCTGAAAGAGTCTGCCCTCAGCCTTGCCACGAAAAGATAAGCTATCTCCATTTACCTTGATGGTATCCGGTAATATTCGCACTGTATCAACCGTGTCTACAAGATTCAGACTGACTTCGTCTTGCTGCCATTTTTGAAAAATAAACCAACTCCCAAAAAGTCCACAAATCAAGAGGACCTTGGTCACAGTCTTCCATGGAAATTGGAAAAAGAGGCAGACTAGTAAAAAGACAAGGTCCAAGAGTGCTAGAAAGCTTGCAGAAAAAATTGCATAGTAGAGCCATAGCAAAAGAAAACTGAGATAGATTTTTGGGAAAGGAAAGCGACTAATCCACTGTAACATACTCTTTTAACTTTTCTATCGTTTTTGTACCAATACCAGAAACCTTTTTGAGCTCATCAACTGACTTAAACTTACCGTTGGAATCACGATGGTCGATAATATCTTGAGCACGTTTAGCACCTAATCCTTTGACTTGTTTTAACTCTTCAAGACTGGCTTTATTGAGATTAACCTTCTTGCTTTCCTTATTTCCAGTAGCATTTGAATAATACTCTTGGTTAGCCGCTTCTTCCTTAGTAGGGACATAGACCAGCGCTTCATCACTAATCTTCTGGGCAAGGTTGATAGACTTACTATCAGCATTGTCTATCAAGCCACCAGCTTTCTGGACAGCATCATTGACCCGACTTCCCACTGGTAAATCGTAAATCCCTGGTGTTTTGACAGCACCTTTGACATCTACAGTAATCAAATTTTGCTCCACCACTTCTTCCTTCTGATTTTTATCTTCCTTTTCATCCGTCGAATCCTTAGAAATAACTGCAACTTCCGTTTGCAAATTACTTTCCTTGGCAGGTGTTTGAGCGACTGGCTTTAGGAGGAAAAATCCACCCAAGACTAAACCCAAAATAGCACAGATAACAATGATTTTATATTCTTTGATTTTCTCAATAAGTTCTTCCATATTTTCTCCTCTCTTAGCTTATTCGTAAGAGAAAGAAAAAACAGCTGAAAAATCTTTTCAACTGCTTACTTATTTGCAAAATAATCTTCCTTGGTTAAAATGTAATGTACACGTGTTACAATTCGTCCTGGTTCTTTATAGTCCATTCTAGCATATGGTTCTTCGTGGGAGAAGTGCATTCCTGATTTCTCCATGACCTTTCCTGATGCGGGATTATCCTTATCATGGAAGGCATCTAACTTATTCATTCCTATCTTTTCAAAAGCCAGTTCAATTACAGCTCGATTGGCTTCAGTTGTCAAACCTTGATTCCAAGATTTTTGATGGATAATATAGCCAATGGCTGCCTTCTTAAGAACAGTGTCCATCTTGTGCAGGTCAATAGTTCCGATAAACTCTCCAGTACTTTTAAGTTCAATTCCCCATCGGCCCAAGGGATTGGCTAGATAAAACTGGGCAATATTGTTCTTAGTTTCCTCTAGACTTTGATTGGTTGGAAAAGTATAGCGCGTATTTTTCTGGTTTGAAGCATATTCAAACATGGCTTCTGCATCATCAAGTGTTACAGGTCTAAGTACTAAGCGTTCTGTTTCGATAATTGGATACTTCGCTAGTTTGATAAATAGTGATTCCATGATTGCACCTCTCAAAATAGATTGCTAAAAGAATAACATAAAAGAAATAGGTTTACAAGTTTTTCATGTGAACAATGAAAAAACACTTCTTTCAAAGATATTTTCTCATTATAAAAATGTTACTCTCATAGTTTCACTCATAAACTTCCAATTATTGTTACCTATTTTCCAAATAAATCTTTAATAATTAAGGGGAATCCTCCAAAAACTATAAAGCCTGTGTTCCTATCGTCAAAATAACCTTCACGAAATAAAACTATTCCACCACTACCAACCACATTCTCAATATACTCACTACTTTCAGCTATTATCTTTGAAAAACCTGACTGTAAAAAAGTTGTAACTTTAAGTCCCTCTGGCAACAATAATAAATGAGCCGTTTGTTTTGCTAGTAAGATTGAAACAATATCTGGAACAGACTCTCTACCTAATATTTGAATTCCACCAAAAAATTTCACTTTATGATTTTTCGTAATCATAATCTCATCAGAATAAATTGCATTTCTAACTTCCAGGTGTTGCTTTTTTAGCAATTTCCAAAGTTTATAATATTGGGATATTCTAGTATTATCATTAAAGCAATCATCTCCTAATACTAAATATAGATTAAATTTATTTTTAGTTGAATAATCATATAATTGCGAAATCAAATACTGTAAATACTCCTCCCTTCTTCTATAGTCGCCAATAATCTCCCATCGTCCCGCATAGATATTAAATGCGGATGTAAAGTGAATAAGAGAAGAATCTATATTGGCATCTTCATAAATAATCACGCAGCTTTTCCCTCACTAAATTAAGTTTATTTTCTAAAAGCTTAACAAAAAATACAATACAAATCAATAATTTCCCTTGCCTTTTAAAGCGGTTTCATATACAATAAAGTCATCACAAAAACTCTGAAGAATGATGTGATACATAAATTGAAACAGCGTAATAGAAAGTGAGTTATCCTATGCTAATTGGAATTCCAAAGGAAATTAAAAATAATGAAAATCGTGTTGCTCTGACACCTGCTGGTGTACAAAGTCTCGTTGGTCGTGGCCACCGTGTCCTCATCGAAACAAATGCTGGACTTGGATCTGGTTTTACTGATGCTGACTATGAAAAGCAAGGAGCTGAGATTGTAGCAACAGCTGCTGAATCCTGGGCTGCAGAATTGGTTGTTAAAGTCAAGGAACCGCTTGCTAGTGAATATCAATTCTTGCGTGAAGACTTACTTCTCTTCACCTACTTGCACATGGCGGCTGCTCCAGAATTGGCTGATGCTATGCTTGCAGCTAAAACAACGGGTGTTGCTTATGAGACAGTCCGTGATACTCAAGGACAACTTCCTTTATTAGTTCCAATGAGTGAGGTTGCAGGTCGTATGGCTGTCCAAATCGGAGCCCACTTCTTGACGAAACAAGCTGGCGGTTCAGGAGTTCTACTCGGTGGTGTTCCTGGTGTTCCTAAAGGAAAAGTAACCATTATCGGTGGTGGTGTCGTTGGTACACACGCAGCTCGCATTGCGCTAGGTTTGGGAGCTCAAGTAACCATTCTTGATATCAGCGCCAAACGCCTAGCAGTCCTAGAAGACGTCTTTGGTCACCAAATCCAAACTCTGATGTCTAACCCATTTAATATTGAAGCAAGTGTGCGTGAAGCAGACGTTGTTATCGGTGCAGTATTGATTCCTGGTGCCAAAGCACCAAAATTAGTGACAGATGACATGGTTCAACAAATGCGTCCTGGTTCTGTCATTGTTGACGTTGCTGTTGACCAAGGTGGTGTTATCGCAACAGCTGACCGTGTGACAACTCACGATGAACCAGTCTATGAAAAACACGGTGTTCTTCACTATGCCGTTGCTAACATTCCTGGAGCTGTTGCTCGCACATCTACGATTGCCCTTACAAATGTGACTCTTCCTTATATCGAAGCCTTGGCAGGTAAAGGATTTAAGAAAGCTATCCTTGAAGACGCAGGCTTGCTTGAAGGTGTAACAACCTATCAAGGATACCTCACCAGCCAACCAGTTGCAGAAGGCTTGGATCGTGACTTCACTTCAATCAGTGAACTTGTCTAAAATAATTTATAAATTTAAACTACAAAAATAGAATGCTACGTAAAAACTAGCTTCTAAATCTCAAAAACGAGCATTTCCGTTCTTGGAGATGCTCGTTTTCTGATGTCATGGTTTATAATTTAAATTTTGGTAGACTCTATTTTCTAATCAACGTGATCCATATTTGTCAACACTAACCCTTTCAATCAATTCATTACTTACCTAAACTAAGTCCATTCATAAATCCAAAAAGGGTATCAATATCAAAGCAAACTAACTAATTGAGTTAAAAATGGCTATTTTCACAAAACTGTTTCATCATCACACTAGCTAATCTCAGTACATAAACCTTTTTTTCTATAGCTTTTGTCTTAATCTTGATCTTTCTTCTTCAATCCAAGAAATGCACCTACGGTAAATATTATTCCGGCAACTAATAACGTGAAGACTTCTCTAACTGTCCCAGTTTTTGGCAACCTATCAGAATTGTTAGTAGTTGATTTACTATCGATATCGGTAGGTTTATTAGCTATGCTGTCTTGTTCATTAAGATAAACTTCCTTCTTATTTTCAAAGTTTTTATCAGGAACAATACTGCTTACATCATTAGTTAAATCAGATTGTGTTTTTTCTTTCTTTTTGGATACATCAAAAGTAGGTTTATTTTCCTCCTCCTTTTTCTCCTCTATTTTCTTGAATACAGGTTTTATAAGGGTATCTTTTGATACATTAATAACATAGCCAACATCTTTTTTCCCTTCGAAACCAGAAATTTCCCAGCCATCAAATTGATATCCTTTTTCTAATTCACCCTCATAGACAGGTAAAATGAAATCTTCTTCCGACACTATCTTAGAACTCATTTCTTTTCCATTTTGAATGGTCACAGTTACCATCTGAGGTTTTAATTCGCTAACCTCTCCCGTATCTTTGTTTAAAATGAATTCTTTTACGGTCGTATTTCTTGCGAAATCTTTTACAAGAATCTTAATATTTAGTGTCTTATCTGTTAGTTGTTTAATATCATCAAATGATTTGTATTCTTTTCCATTTACATAAATATGTTTGTCTTGAATCTCACCATCGAATCCATTATTTCTTTTATCATTGATGTTAAAGACAACAGATTTTCCGTCAGCATATTCAATACTAGTATTTCCCTTAGGATCAATCTTTACTTCTGGTTTAACATTATCATATAAAAATTGATAGTGTACTCCAACCGCTTTCGCATTCAAATCGCTATAGCCAGTTTGAAGATAAACATTTCCATCCATATCTGTTACCTTATCTGGGAATCCGTTTGCTTTATAGTCTTTCATTCCCCAGTCCATGATGTCACCGTCTTTAACATTAAGCTTAATGTTAAAATCTCTAGTGTTATCAATGTGTAAATCTCCATAGATTAAATAATTATCTACAACCGATTCATTAACTCTCAACTCCCAGTTAAAACCACCCTTATCAGAAATCTTACCTCTTAAATAGAATTCTGGATTTCGTACATAAATTTTATTAGATTTAGATGGATTAAAGTAGTTCTTGTCCATTGAAAGGTTTACTGGTTTTGCATCAATAAATAACGTAGAGCCATCTTCTTTTATAGCTTCTACATTGGACTTATCCTCTCCAGTGTACTCTTTACCATCCTTACCAAATAATACCAGTTTAGAAGGATCTGTTACAAGATTTCCATCTTTATCGATTGCCTCCCCTTTATCGTTCATTTTAAAGGTAAACACTTGATATTTTACAATGTTAAAGCCGTCTAAAGCCGACATTAATACTGATTGAGTACTTCTTCCATCTTCAACATTTCTACTATCAGCATAAATTATTTTTTCTGAAAGGACTCTTAGATTAGGATTGGTCTTTTGGATTTTTGCTATATCTTCCTTGTTATAGACTCCATTTCCTTCTAACATATCCGTTTTTCCAGGATTATAGGTAGTCACTTTTAGTGCATAGCCTTTTCTTAGAATAATGTTATCTTTTAACAGATATTGTTGTTTTTCTGAATCAGAATAGATTTTACCAGATTCCATGTCCGTTAAATTGTTTGGTTTGTTTTTTGAAAGATCTCCTTCTCCTAATTCTATTACATTCCCATAACTTGATGCATAGGGATATTCTGTCTTAGTTTCCTTATTTTTTTCAGGCATTCTAATTTTAGTTTCAGCTTTTATCTGATCATCATCTTTAACAAAGAATCTCATATCTCCTGAAAAAGCTAATCCATCCACAATATCATTAATATTAGCGTATAAATCAAATGTCATCGTTTTTGAGTGGGAATCATACTTGGTCGTTTTGATTTCTATCGATTTATAGTTATTACCATAATATACCTTGGCATTTTTAGAAACATTACTTATCTTTCCAAGAATTTCAAAGTGTCCATCTTTAGACGGGCTTAGAACACCATAAATTTTTGATTTGATTTCGTCAAGTTTTTCAGTTTCATATTCTAAGGCGCTACCATCGTCATAAGCAATGATATTTCCCTTATCATCGTATTTATAATCGTATTCTTCTGTCCTCTTACCAGTTTCACTTGTAAAGTCATCAACTTCTCTAAATTTCTTTTTAATGAGTTTCTTTAAGTCTTTACTTTCAAAATCTCTAATTGTTGAAATAGTTTTATGAATAGTCAAGCTAGATTTTTCTTCAATAGACTCTTCATTTTCTTGATGATGTTCTACTTCAGTTGTATCTTTTTTAAGACTATCCTCTTTTCTATTTTCTAAATTTTTAAATTTAGATTCGGCAATCTCGCCAAGCTTTTGGTATTTAGATGAATCTTGATCAGGATCTACTAGATAATAGGAAATCATCCCCTTTTCATCAGCATGATCAGCAAATTTAATTCTATGAATCTTTGTGAAATTGCTAGAGCCATCTAGTGCAATGACTTCAATGATTTTTCCTCTTAAATCTCCTGCACCATTAATTTCATAAATGGTATTTCCGTCTTTGTCAAGTTTCCTATTTCGTCCTTGACCCTCACCTGCATAAGTTACTTCAAGATTTTTCTCAACCTCTCCATCTTCATTAACCAGAGCGGCGCCAGCATACCAAACTTCGTTTGCAATCTCGTCAAATTTTTCAGGATGTTCTTTTTGATCTCTCGCAAATAGAGTTTCATTCTTGTATTGATCTTTTACCTTGTGATAAGTATCCTTTGTAATCAGCTTAATTTTTTCAGGATTTGAAAAATCAACCGAAACAATCTTAGGAGCTGTGTTATCAATTTTTACAGGAATATAGGAAACCTGCCATGGGTAATCTTTAGTTAATCTATATTTAAATTTATAGAAATATTGACCTTCCGCAATCGGTTCAAATTGACCTCTTATCCTAGTAGCTGGATCTTTGGTATCCTTGCTTTCTGGTGCATTTTCTTCTTTCCCTCTAGGATTATAGATGAGTCCATCCCATTTCAAGTCGCCCCAAACTTTTAGCTTAGAAGATTTGATTCCCTTTGCATCATTTCTTTTAGAGTTTAAAATTCCTTTAACAAAGTGTTCTCTCGAAATGACTTTTAAGTCTCTTTGATTTTCTCCCTCTTTATTTGTATTTACTATTGAAATCATTCCTTCTTCTGCACTTCTTAATACAAGTGGAGAAGGTGTTAATCCTCTCTCAAGTTGAGCATCTTGAGGATTTCCGTTTGAATCTAAAGGATAAATTTTAGCAATATTAGAACCACTTGATGATGGTGCGTTGATCCCTTCGTTATTGAAAGCAAATAATTCTGGATTTTGATCTAGGGATGTTGTATTTTTATCTTTTCTATTTTGTATAACTCCTGCTGGATTAAATTTATCTATACCATGTTCTCCACCAATTCCCTTATTTAAGGTTCCTGGAATTTTTGGTTTACCATCATCATCATAACCTTCCATTGTTTTTGATTTTGAACCTTCTTCCCAGGCCCATTTATCAAGGATTGGTTCTTTGTTCCAATCTCCAGCAAATCCCATTAGAGGCATCGATAAAGAAGGTTGGAAATTTGTTTTCTTCCCATTGGAGTTTAGAGCTTCCATTTCTTCCACTGACTCAAAATGAATAAATGATTCTACAAATTTATTTTTATTTTTAGCCTCTCCAACGTTTATAACCGCATTTAAATCAAAACTAGAATTTGGGGCTATAGTGAAAGTGTCATGCTCAAATGTAATATTTGCATCTTTTACTTTCTCTGGATGAATTTCTGGAACAATTTGCTTCCCATCTGGAGATTTTTCATCTTTGTATGTTTCATCCAGTTTTAGTCTATCAGTTAGAGCATCTGTAGTTATCGCTGATGCTGAAACTTTAAAGGTTAAAGGTCTGTTTGATGTATTGTGAAGCTTAATTGTAAAGTATTTTTTATCTCCTTTTATTTCTTTAAGAGAAATAGAACCATAAGAGTTTACCAAACCTTTAGAATCCGTGTTTTTGAAAGTCGCTACAACTTCATTTCTCAAAGCATTGGCAACATTAATTAGCCCTGCCCCCTGTTGTCTAGGTGATGCAAAGTATTGACTTTTTTCTTTCCAAGAAGTCGCATCCATCATAGGTCGTGCAGTATTTTGTAGGGCTATTTTTGTAAGACTTGTAAGATCTATTTTGTCATCTCCCTTAAGATTTTTCAACACAGGTCTTTCAAGCATTTCCTTTAACTTTGGTCTAATCAAAACAGTAGAAGCTGCCACGATAGGAGTTGCCATACTAGTCCCTGACATATAACCATAAGTTGATTTCCCATTAATGACATTAAGAGTAGATTTAATATTTTTACCAGGTGCTGAGACATCAGGCTTTAAAAGTAAATCTGTTCTCGGTCCCCAAGATGTGGATCCTGCTGGAACTATGATATCTTCTTTATAGAGTTCTTTGTCTGTGTCAGGTGCAAACTTAAAGTCAATCTCTTTTTCGTCACCTACATTCGGTTTATTAGAATTATAGCTGGCCATATCAATTGGATAGTATTGCTCCAATTTATTTTTAAAATCTTCCTTATTATTTCTTTTGACTTCAGTTTTTTTATCAGGGTTAATCATGTTCCATAGCTTTACACCATCATCTCCTGAAATTGAAAACACTTGACTAGTAGTTCCTTCATCCTCCTCATATCCCATAGCTGGAAGCTCTGTCCAATTATCTCTATTGTAGTAATTTACAGTATTTACAACCATAATGGCGCGTGCGCCCTTATCCGTAGCTCTTTTAAAAGAATTTTTTAAATCCTTTGTATAAATTCTATCCATTACTGCAATTTTGCCCTTAAGATCCAAACCTATCAAATCTTGGTCTTGACCCTTGCCTATATATACAAATTTCAATTTACTAGGAGCTTTTGAACCATCTTCATTTGTTGTGATTTTATTCTTATCGAAAAAGGCCCCTATATTTCTGTATTTAAAATTTTCTCCACCTATGTTGACTTTATCAAACTCAACTGTCTGATTTTTAGCAGAAGCGACCGCTATCGCATCTTCATGTGCTGCAGTTCGTGTTACATTTCCAGTGTCGGTCATTTTCAGATTATTATTTGCCACCAAATCCCATGAAGAACTTGAAGCAGAAGTCGCATAGTTACCCGTAGCTACAACCATTGGAATGCCTGCTTTTCTTAATGCTCTAATAGCCTCCCAATATTTCTCACCTACAAGACCTGTTCCTGTAAAGCCAGATGATACCGAAACAACATCGACATTGTGTTTGATGGAATCTTCAATAGCATGAAACATTGTCTCATCTCCTGCGAAGCCAGATCCTGCGTCAGAGTACATTTTATAAGAGAAGATCTGTGCATTAGGAGCAATTCCATCTATTCCGTTAAAGTTCTTGATGTCTTTTTCAGTATCATTCCCCGCAAGAATCCCTGCAATATGCATCCCATGTGGATCAAAATAATCGCTCCCATCATCAGCTTTTTCCACAGTAATTTTACCACCATTATAATAATTAAAAGCATGAGGGATTTTATCACTCAACCAGAAATTTTTATCAGTACCTTTTAAGTCTTCTTTTTTGAATCTCATTGAGCCTTTAGCATCATCATCAATCCTCATGGCCTTATGCCTATAATCTGTCCCGGTATCGATATTTGAAATGACCATACCTCTACCATCAAAGTTTTTACCAAATGGTGCATTGATAGATTTTAGGTAATCAATAGCTTCCTCAACTCCAATTTCCTTTCTAGCATGATTCATCATAGGTTGGACTTTTTGTGCCCTTTCAACCGATGAAATACCTTCTATTTGTTTAATTTTATCCAGATTATCTGGAGTTGTTTCTATTGCACTACCGTTAAAAACTGTATCATAAGTATATAAAACTTTTGTATCCTTAAGATTGGCTAGTTCCTTGATTGCTTTTTCTCCAGATTCTTTATCTTTAAATTCAGCAATATAGACAAGTTTATCCTCTTTTTTTGGAATTTCTGGGTCTTTACTTGCAGACGAGTCCACTTTATCTTCTTGGGATTGATTGGAATCTTCTTTGATTGTTGCTTCTTCATTGCTAGTTTTGTTATCTATCACAGATTCTTTACTAACAACTTCTTTTTCCTCAATAACTGTTGTTTTCTTCTCTTTAAAATCCGGTGAAGTTTCCTTAGCACTATGGATATCTTCATGTTTCTCTTTATTTTCTGTCTCTTTATTTTCTGTCTCCTTATCTACTGCTACTTTTTCTTTATCAGAGATAGTTACAGCATCTTCGGAGCTAGATGTGTCTGCTAAGACTACCTCATTAGGGACATAGGCTGCTAAAATAACTGCAGCTGCAGTTAATGACAATACTGTACTTTTTTTCATTTTAATTCCTTACATATTTATTTAACTTCCAATAGATAGAAAACTTTAACTTTGCTAGCCTTTGTTATAAAAAGTTTTACTAAGTATTATCTAGGAAATAGAGTAGTACATTTATATATAATTGTTAGCTCTCTGAAAAATAGTATATCAATTAAAAATTTTTAAGTCAAGAAAAAATTAACACAGGTTAATTTTTTTATTAACGTATGTTAATTTCATAGAATCCAAAACTTTCGTAGTTAACTGAGATACATTATAGGCACATTCACACTATCAAAAATAGTAGCAATCAAGTTGAATCACTAAAATCATTTAAGTTTGGAAGTAAATCATCCCTACGATATTCCATCAACTCACGAAGCGAGAATGATTAGCCTATTTGTTGACAATATCCCTAGTCAAATATTACTGAAATAGACCTCTCACACTGGTCGCCCTGCCTTTCGTCCAACCATGCTCATGAAGATGACCATATTCGCTTATGGTCGTCAAGTGTTCTTGGGACGTAAAATCGTTCAATTGAACGAAGAAATCATTCCCATGAAATGGTTCAGCCAAGATACCTATGTTAGCTATAAAACGATTAATAATTTCCGCTCCAGTAAACATGCCAACAACCTAATCGAAATTGACTAAAAAGTACTAAACGAGCACAGATAACCCAATGAACTGGGAATATCTTGAGGACACGGACCAGTTTATAAAGCCCGATGGCCTAGTTTATTCCTTTAAGAACTACTCTAGTCGAACTGATAAGTATGGCTTTCAACGTGATTTCAAGATTTATGAGGCGGATAAAGTTCAAGATACTCCAGAGTTAGAACAGTTGGCTAAAACAGATAGTGGAAATCAGAAACAAATCCATTATAATCCAACTTGGAATTACTTTAAGGAACTCCTTACGCAAACATTACATAGTGAAGAAGGCTCTCAAATTTATGCCAAACGGAAAATTGATGTTGAACCCGTTTTTGGTAGTTTTCGGCGTGCGCAGAGTGCATGTCAGAGGTAAACAAGCTGTCGCAACAGAGATAGCATTCATCTTCATGAGCATGAATCTCACCAAATTGGCAAAGAATCTAGCCTCTAAAACATCAACTATTCAAAAACCACACAGTGTTTCTTTCAGCTTGATTATATTCAAGACTGGAATCACTGTGTGGTTTTATTGGAGAGCTAGTTTTTGCCTAGGTTCTTTTTCCTTATTCTCTTTCTTCTTCACTTTCTTCAGCTTTGACAGGTCGAGGTTCATAGGCTCTGATAATCTGAGCAACGACTGGATGGCGAACCACATCCTTGGCTGAGAAGTGTACAAAGTCGATCTGGTGAATGTTCTTGAGTTTTTCCTGGGCATCAATCAAACCTGACTTAACGTTCCGCGGCAAGTCAATCTGACTAATATCCCCATTGACAATCATCTTAGAATTAAATCCAAGACGTGTCAAGAACATCTTCATCTGCATGATGGTCGTATTTTGCGCCTCATCGAGAATGACAAAGGCATCATCCAAGGTACGCCCACGCATATAGGCTAGAGGAGCAATTTCAATAATTTCACGTTCCATGAGACGGGTTGTTTGATCCTTCCCAAGAATCTGGTACAAGGCGTCATAAACTGGTCGTAAATAAGGATCTACCTTTTCCTTAAGATCTCCTGGAAGAAATCCTAAGCTCTCCCCTGCTTCTACCGCAGGACGTGTCAAAATGATACGCTTGACTTGCCCACGCTTGAGAGCTGTTACGGCTAAGGTCACTGCTAGGAAGGTTTTACCTGTCCCTGCCGGCCCAATACCAAAGGTCACATCGTGTTGTTTGACACTATCCACATAAAGCTTTTGACCCAAGGTTTTAACACGGATAGGCTTGCCTGTATTATCCTTGATAATTTCTTCTTCATAGAGGGCGACAAACTTATCGATTTCATTATTCTTAACCATGGTAATAGCTGTCACTACATCCGGAGTTCCAACGGTCATTCCACGATTGACCAAAACCATCAGGGCTTGAATAACTTGTCGGGCTTCCTCACAAGCTGACTCCTCCCCCAAGACTTGTACAATCTCTGTACGAGCATGGATGATGACATCTAACTCATCCTCCATCAAACGAAGATGGCGCTCATTAGAACCAAAAAGATGAAACAAATCATCTGGATGACTCAGTTGAATATCTATTGAATGTTCCTTCAAATAAAGAACCTCTCTAACTCTTTAATTTCGTTTTATCATTTTGTTTTCTTTTAGGTGAACTAGTCTTCAAGTCCCCACCATCTTGACAATAGGTCACAGACAAAGCTAGTTGCCAAATAATGGGAAAATTTCTCATAAAAGTTAAACTGAATGACTATATTATAGCAAAGAGGCTGAGAAATTACTATCCCCAACCCCATCTAGTGGTCTTAATGTTCTAGATATTCTTGCCAAATTCGATCGAAGTCTCCCATATTAAAGGAAAAGCTAGCATGTTCCTCTAAAAAACGACTCACTTGATCGAAATCATCTGTATGTTTCGGAAAGACGGACTCCTCAAAAGCCAGATCCGCTAAAATTGCTTTGGGACTATTGCTTTTAGGGTTGCGCTCGGTCATGAGCCAAGTATAAAATGATTTTCTCATAAGCCTCCTAAATCAACTCTGTGCCGAACTGGTCTTGCTTGATTTTACCAGCCTTCATCAAGCCACCAAGTGCTTTCTTGAACTGACCTTTAGAAATACCAAAGGTTGCCTTGATGTCGTCTGGAGATGACTTATCATTTAAAGTCATGACCCCCCCATTGCTTTCCAAGTAGGTCAAAATCATCTGGGCATCATTTTCCAACATTTCAAAAGAGCGTGGTTTTAAAGAGAGATTAAGAGTTCGGTCAACCTCACGGAATCCAATGACACGCGCATCTAGAACTTGTCCCAAACGTGGCTCTGCGTAGCGCTCGCTAGGATGGATAAATCCAAGCATGTTGTTCTCAGGTAAATAGACAAAGGTTCCTGATAATTTGAGACGGTATACAATTGCAGGCCAATTTTGATTCTGCATGTTATTGTAGGCAGGACGTGCCAATCGTTGGAAATCTTCCTGATAAGCTAAGATTCCCCAGATACGGTCCTTCTTATCCACTTCTAGACGAATATAAAGTCGATCACCCTTCTTAGGCCAGAGCTCTTTAAGTTCAGGAAGAATATCTAGTGACACAACGATTTCCTTGTCTGGTAATCCTGTATCAACAAAAACCCCAAGGTCCTTACGAACCTCTGTTACTGTTCCCCAACCAAATTGTTCCTGAGTTGCAGTCACTTCTGTAGTAGTGAGACGCAATTTTTGCTTCATATCTGTGTAAGCAAAACCTTTGACCGTATCACCAACTGTATGCTGACCTTCTTCTTTAGCTAGGGCATATGTTTGACCATCCTTTTGAACAAAGTAAAAACGGTCATTTTCATCGATGATGAGTCCAACGATAAAACTTGCAAGATTTGTATTCATATTTCCTTCTTTCGAATAAAACTCAGCCAGCAATGCCAACTGAGTTTTTCTGTTTATTTCTTAGACTTCCAAGATTTCTTTTTCTTTGTTGGCAGTCATTTCATCGATGTGTTTAACAGCATCGTCTGTTGCTTTTTGAATATCTTTTTCAAGAGTCTTCAATTCGTCTTCAGTGATTTCTTTTGCTTTTTCTTGTTTCTTAGCTTCGTCCATAGCATCACGACGGATATTACGGATAGCAACTTTAGCATTCTCACCCACTTTTTTCACTTCTTTAGCAAGGTCGCGACGAGTTTCTTCTGTAAGAGCTGGGATTACCAAGCGAATAACAGAACCATCGTTAGCTGGTGTGATACCTAGGTCTGAAGCATTCAAAGCACGTTCGATATCTTTCAAAGATGATTTGTCAAATGGTGTTACCAACAAGACACGCGCTTCTGGGATTGTGATAGAAGCAATTTGGTTAAGTGGTGTTTCAACACCATAGTACTCAACGTGGATGCGGTCAAGCAAGCTAGCATTAGCACGTCCAGCACGAATACTTCCAAACTCACGAGCAAGTGAGTGGTGAGATTGGGTCATTCTCTCTTTTGCTTTTTCTACGATTGCGTTTGCCATAATGATTTCTTATTCCTTTTCTTCGATATTATTTGAAACTGTAGTTCCGATATTTTCACCAAATACAACACGTTTGATGTTGCCTGGTTGGTTCATATTGAAGACAACCAAGTCAATGTCGTTGTCCATTGAGAGGGTTGAAGCTGTTGAGTCCATGATACGAAGACCTTTGTTGATAACGTCACGGTGGGTCAATTCTTCAAACTTAACGGCTGTCTTATCTTTCTTAGGATCGGCATTGTAAACACCGTCGACACCATTTTTAGCCATAAGGATGGCATCTGCTTCGATTTCAGCTGCACGAAGGGCCGCTGTTGTATCTGTTGAGAAGTATGGTGAACCAATTCCAGCACCAAAGATAACGATACGGCCTTTTTCAAGGTGACGAAGGGCACGTCCACGTACATAAGGCTCTGCTACTTGTTGCATAGCAATAGCTGTTTGTACACGTGTATCAACACCGACTTGTTGCAATGAATCTGCCATCACAAGAGCATTCATAACAGTCCCAAGCATTCCAGTGTAATCTGCCTGAACACGGTCCATACCTGCTTCTGCAGCAGGTTCTCCACGCCAGAGATTTCCTCCACCGATAACAAGGGCAATTTCGATACCTAAGCTATGAACTTCTTGAATCTCTTTTGCGATTGTTTGAACTGTTTGGATATCAATCCCTACGCCACGTTCACCGGCAAGGGCTTCACCTGATAACTTAATTAAAATACGTTTATACTTGGGATTCGCCATTTTCACTCTCCTTTTTTTATCCTACCTATTTTATCACAATTTCTAAGATTTTTATAGTATCATGAGCAATTCTTTCAAAAAAATTAGACCGTTAAAAATTCCTCTAAATCGTTAAGGGCACGCTCTGCAATTTTTTCATAACGAGCCTTCTTATCACGGATACGCTCGCCTTCCAACTCTTTGATAATCCCAAAATTGACATTCATTGGTTGAAAATGTTTGCTATCAGCGTGAGTGATATAATGAGCCAGACTTCCAATCGCTGTGGTCTCTGGGAAGATAGCTTCACTTTCACCCTTGAAAAGACGAGCAGCGTTAACCCCAGCAACTAAGCCTGATGCTGCTGATTCAACATAGCCTTCCACACCCGTCATTTGACCAGCAAAGAAGAGGTTTGGTTGTTTCTTAGAACGGTAGGTCTGTTCAAGAAGATTTGGTGAATCCATATAAGAATTGCGGTGCATGACCCCATAACGAACAAACTCCGCATTTTCAAGACCTGGAATCATTTGGAAGACACGCTTTTGTTCTCCCCATTTAAGGTGAGTTTGGAAACCAACGATGTTATAAAGACTACCTGCAGCATTGTCCTGACGAAGCTGAACGACCGCATAAGGAGTTTTAAATTCTCCATCACGAGGACCTGTGTAATCGTCTGGATACTCCAAACCAACTGGCTTCATGGGTCCATAGAGCATGGTTTTGATGCCTCGTTTAGCCATGACTTCGATTGGCATACAGCCTTCAAAGTATTTTTCTTTTTCAAAAGAGTTAAGAGGTGCTTCTTCTGCATTAACCAAAGCTTCATGGAAATCCATAAACTCTTGCTTGGTCATCGGAGCATTGAGATAGGCTGCTTCTCCCTTATCATAACGAGATTTGAGATAAACCTTGCTCATATCAATGGTGTTGACATCCACAATAGGCGCTGCAGCATCGTAGAAATAAAAACCGTCACCGCCATTAAGAGCATGAATTTTCTCAGCAAGAGCATCACTAGTCAAAGGACCAGTCGCAACAACTGTAATAGCATCCGTTGGCAATTCTGTAATTTCGTCACGTACCACTTCAATCAAGGGATGGTTGGCAATCTTTTCAGTAACCATTTGAGAGAAACCATCGCGGTCAACCGCAAGGGCACCACCTGCAGGAACACGGGTTGCTTCAGCAGATTCCAAGATAAGAGAACCTAGGCGGCGCATTTCCTCCTTGAGGAGACCTACGGCATTTGTAAGAGCATCCCCACGCAAGGAATTTGAGCAAACTAACTCGGCAAAATTGTCAGTTTTATGCTGAGGTGTTGACTTGACACCACGCATTTCATAAAGTTTAACTGGAATATCACGCTCTGCGATTTGGTAGGCTGCTTCAGAACCTGCCAAACCAGCACCTATAACATTGATATAAGATTGAGACACGACACTAATACCTCTTTGGGTGAAACTTAAATCCATTCCAGAACAAGTCACTAGACTGTTTGACACCCACAAATCTTTCTATTTTTTTCTTCTTCTAGTATAACAAAAAAAGGGAAGAAGGCAAACTTCCCTGTCTAGTTGTTTTCCTGATGTTCTTCCCATTCGTGGTAGGCAGCATAGAGCTGGCTTTTGTTCCATTGGTAAATCTTTGCAACTTCCTTAATGGCATGATTTTTCTTAATACCTTGCTGAATGCGGTCCTGTATCTCAGAGAATAAATCCTTTTCATCCTTATCCTCTACCTCCTGACTAGCACCTTCTACAATGAGAAGGCATTCGCCTTTGAGCGGTGTTTCAGCGATGCTTTCCAGTAATTCTGAAATTTTTCCACGTTGGTATTCTTCAAAGATTTTAGTCAATTCTCTAACCAAGACCACCGAGCGATCACCGTAGACTTCTAGCATATTTTCTAGCGTATCTGCAACACGGTGAGGTGATTCATAGAAGATCTGAGTTTCAGGATAAGCTTTTTTTGCTTCGAAAAATTGCTTTTGCTGACCTGATTTTCGTGGTAAGAAACCATAAAAAGTGTGTGGTTGGGGTGATAAACCACTAGCAATCAAGGCAGAAATCCCAGCACTAGCTCCTGGAACTGTGACAACCGCGATATCTTCTTCAATGGCAGCCTTGACCAAATCATGACCTGGGTCAGAAATACTAGGCAACCCCGCATCAGATACTTGAGCAAGATTTTGACCTTGCTTCAACAATTCAATCAAATCAGGAATTTTTTCCTTGACATTATGCTCATGAAAACTGATTTGTTTGGTTGAAATTTCAAAATGCTTGAGCAAAAGTCCAGTATTGCGCGTGTCCTCAGCCGCAATCCAGTCGACCTCCTTCAAGGTCTGAATGGCGCGGAAAGTTATATCTTCTAGATTACCGATCGGCGTTGCGACTAGATAAAGCTTTCCATAGGGAGATTGTCCCTTAAAACTCTTTTGAATCTGCATACTTACTCCCTAAATAACAACTCATCACAAAACATACATTCTGCATCCTGCTCTCGACGTTGGCCATAAAAGTCACGGCAAACATGAAAACCGTCCTCATAAATGCGACGAACATTTTCCCTCACATGTTTCGTTTTGGATGGAGTTGTCTCCTCAACTTCTCCCAATCGTTCTCTCAGTTTATCATTTTCTAAACGAAGAGCTGTATTTTCCTCTACCAAACTCTTGAGATTTTTCTTGATAGCTTCGACGTCTGCCAAGGTTACCAACAATTGCTGTGAAAAGTCATCTAAAGCATCAAATAATTCTTTTTTATTCATTACAGCCCTTTCTTTAATTTATCATTGCTTTAATTTTTTTGTAAAACCAGGTATTCCAAAGCGTTTTGAAAGCTGACATTTGCCCGCCACATTTTTCGAGCTTGAATGAGATGTTGCAAAATGTTCCGAGCTGAAATGTTGAAAATCTCCTGACCGGCTAATACCTCTAAAATCCTGAGCACCTGATCTTGCTTTTCTTTATCATCAGCCAAACTCGTTAATTTTGCAACCTGCAAATAGGATTCTTTTTTATGGGCTAAAAGCCAAGCAAAAAGGCGTTCACTTTCATCTACTAGTGCCCAAAATCCTGCTTGATGGACAAGCTTATCAGCCTCGGTCTGAGACTGACTGAATTGGGCCAATAGTTTAGCTTTATTTTTTACTAAACCAGCCTCTTCAAGCTGTGACATTAAAGTAGAGACTTGCTTCTTAAATTGGAAAATCTGTGTCCGACTTCGAATCGTTGGTAACATCTGTTCCTCATCATCAGTCAAAAAGAATATGTAGATTTCGCTCTGTGGTTCTTCAATAACCTTCAAGAGTGAATTTGCAGCGTTCACATGCATTTTTTCTGCTTGTTCGATAATAAAGACCTGCCGTTGGTTTTCAATACCAGACTGGGCAAATTGTCCAACTAATTCTCGAATACGCTCCGTCTTAATGACTTGATTCAAAGGTTTAATTATAGTCACATCAGGAAGCTCTTCCTGCTCGATCAATTTACAATTTCGACATTTTTCACAGGGAAAAATACCAGTTTTCTCACTACAAAAGAGACTTTTAGACAAGAAAAGGGCCATCTCTAAACTTCCAAAATTACCTGAAAAGAGATAGGCGTGATTGAGCTGCCCTTGCTCTAAGATATGAACAAATCGTTCAAATTGTAAAGGTTGACTAGCTCTTAATTGCTCTTGTTTCATCTCCTTAATCCCATCCTGTCAAAAAGTAGTTGCTGCGTGTTCGCAATCACTTGATCAAGTGGTAGACTAGCATCAATTTTTACAATGCGGTCTGCTTCCTTTTCCCAAAGAGATAGATAACCCTGACGGACTTTTCGGTGTAGGTCCAGACCTTCCATGTCCAAACGATTGATCTCCCGATCACTGTTGGCAGCAATACGTGCCAGCCCCTCTTCGACCTCAATATCAAAATAAAGAGTCAAATCAGGTTTCAGTCCATCTGTCGCAAACTCATTAAGCCAATCAATCGCTTCTATATCTAAACCACGCCCAAATCCCTGATAGGCAACTGAACTGTCAATAAAGCGGTCCATAATAACCAGTTTTCCAGTTGCAAGTGCTGGTAAGACCTTTTCCACCAGGTGTTGTCGACGACTGGCAATATAGAGGAGAAGCTCCGTCTTAGGATCCATTTCAGTATGACTAGGATCTAGAATCACTTCTCGAATCTTTTCTCCAATTAAGACCCCGCCTGGTTCACGAGTGCTTAAAACTTCTATTCCCCTATCCTCTAATATAGGGATTAGGGCTTCAAGAACGCTTGTCTTTCCCGCTCCCTCTGGTCCCTCAAGAGAGACTAAAAATCCTTTTGACATGTCTGACTCATTTCTATTTTTCTCTCTTCTATTCTATCAAAAAAATAGGGATTTGTGAAAAGCTTTTTTCATTTCGCTCTTTGTAATAAAAAAGAGGTTGAGTTTTAACACTCACCTCTTATTTGCCTAATTCTTGAGTTCTTTTGTAGGCTTGGTTGACAGCGTCCATAACGGTTCCTCTAAAAGCATGTTCTTCTAGACTTGCTACACCAACAATGGTCGAACCTCCTGGACTGCAAACTTGGTCTTTCAAAACTCCAGGATGTTGCTGACTTTCTAGGACCATTTGACCTGCACCAACTACTGTTTTAGCCGCCATTTTCAGAGCCATTTCTCGTGGCAATCCTGTCTGAACACCTGCATCCGCCAAGGCTTCGATGAAAAGATAGACAAAGGCAGGACCACAACCGGCAAGCCCTGTTGCCGCATCTATTAAACCATCGCTTAATTCAACTAACTGGCCAGCCTTGGCTAACAGTTGACAAAATAGTTCATTGTCTTCTGGATGACAATTTGCAGACAAGGCATAACTAATCACTCCTTGCCCAATAGCAACAGGTGTATTAGGCATGATGCGAATAATCCTATGGTGACTTGGAAGAAGACTAGCAAGTTTTTCCAAGGTCAAACCAGCTGCGATGGAAATCAAAAGAAGACTTTCTCGTTTCTCAAGGATTGACTGATATTGAGTAAGCAGTTCTGAGAACTGTGCTGGCTTTACTCCTAGAAAAATCACATCTGCTTCTGCAAAGATTTCGTCATTGCTAGAAGCCTGACCACCATAATTGGCAATAAAAGCATCCACCTTAGCTTGACTACGATTAGCAAGGAGAATCTGATGACTCATTTTTGCCTGCAAGACAGCCTTAGCCAAACTAGCTCCCATATTCCCCAAGCCGATAAATCCAATCTTCATCTCTTTACTCCCTTATCTGTCCATCACCAGTAACCACATATTTGTAGCTAGTCAATTCCTTCAAGCCCATTGGACCACGCGCATGTAATTTCTGAGTAGAAATCCCCATTTCACAACCAAGACCAAATTGGCCTCCATCTGTGAAACGAGTCGAAGCATTGACATAAACCGCTGCCGAGTCTACTTGATCTGTAAAGTAAGCTATAGCATCAGCATTTTCAGTCACAATCGCATCCGAATGATGGGTGCTATGGACTTCTATATGCTCTACAGCTTCCTCAAGACTAGAAACTACTTTTATAGCTAGGACATAGTCTAAAAACTCAGTGTCAAAATCTTGTGGCTCCGCTGCTATCCCAGAAATAAATTGACTAGCTTTCTCATCTAGACGCAATTGAATCGGTTCAAGTCCATCTTCTTTTCGATCGACAACCAGAACTTGCTCCAAACGAGGAAGGAAATCCGCTACCTTGTCTTCATGAACAAGCAGCACTTCCATGGCATTGCAGACTGAAGGACGACTAGTTTTAGCGTTATTGATAATAGACAGTGCCTTGTCTTCATCCGCATCTTTGTCAACGTAGACATGAACAATCCCTGTACCTGTTTCGATAACTGGCACAATTGCATTCTCAACGACAGCATTAATTAACCCGGCACCTCCGCGAGGAATAAGAAGATCTAGATAACCCTTAGCCTTCATCATGGCATAACTACTTTCACGGCTAGTATCTTCTACTAATTGAATGACATCTGGATGAATGGTCGTTGTCTCCAAGCCCTTCTTCAAGGCTGTGACAATGGCATGAGCTGTTTGGTAGGCATCCTTACCGCTCCGAAGAACAACCGCATTTCCACTCTTGAGAGCAAGGGCAGCTGCATCAGATGTCACATTTGGACGGCTTTCATAGATAATACCGATAACACCCATAGCCACACGCTTCTTAGTAATGACCAAACCATTTTCAAGCTGACTTCTTTCTAAGACTTCACCGATTGGATCTGGTAAAGCAACCACTTCACGAATCCCAGTTGCCATTGCTTCTATACGCCCTGCATCCAAATAAAGACGATCCAACATAACATCTGAGATTTTCCCCTTAGCAGCTTCCATATCACGAACATTAGCTGATAAAATCTCTTCAGTAGCTGCCAATAAGTGATCGGCCATAGCTAGCAAGGCTTGGTTTTTTACTGTTTCACTAGCAGTATTGATGGTTTTTTTAACTGCCTGTACCAGTTCAAATTGTTCTTGTGTACTTACCATAGTTTACCTCTAAAATTCTGTAAAGAGTAGTTGGATTTCAGGAGTGATAGAAATCCAGTCATCACGATGAATCAGGACTCCCTTGGCTTTTTGAGAACGAAGGACATCTTTGAGCCCCGATGCACCTAGTTGCACTCTACCTTTTCCAAGTGATTTTCCAGTTTCCTTATCAAATACCGTTACAATATCACCATAAGAAAAATTGCTCTCAACATCTACAACCCCTGATAAAAGGAGACTCTTTCCATGTTGAGAGAGGGCTTCTGCCGCCCCTTTATCAACCCAAATTGCTCCCTGACTTTTGGCATAAAAGGCTAGCCATTGTTTCTGGGTACGGAGCCCCTTCTCCTGAGCAACAAAGTAGGAACCATCCAAAGTCTTCTCTGCTGCCTCTATCATAGCATCAGCTTTCAAGGAAGAACAGATATAAACGGGAACACCTGACTCTGTCGCAATGGTCGCTGCCTTTATCTTAGTTAGCATGCCACCAGTTCCATTAGATGATCCTGCTCCACCAGCCATATCTATAATTTTTCGATTGATGGTCTCAATTCTCTCCAGACGTTTAGCTCTTGGATCCGAGTTAGGATTACCAGTATAAAGACCGTCTACATCTGTTAAGAGGACCAAAAGATCTGCCTGCACCATTGCAGCTACCTGAGCACTGAGCGTATCATTATCCCCGACCTTGAGCTCATCAATAACGACACTGTCATTTTCATTGATAATCGGAATCGCGCCACGATTGAGAAGAACAGATAAAGCTTGATGGGCATTTTTATAACGTCGCTTATCGACAAAATCATCCTGAGTTAGCAAGATTTGCGCTGAAACAATCTGTCTTAAGAGCAAATTGGTTGTATATTCTTCCAGAAGCAATCCTTGACCAACCGCCGCTGAAGCTTGCTTATCCGCAATCTTTGTTGGTCGTTTTTTAAATCCTAAGGCTCCGAAACCTGCTGCAACAGCCCCAGAAGACACCAAAATAAGCTCATGACCTGCTTCATGCAGCATTGCAAGCTGTTGTGTGATAGCTTTTACTTTACTGCGAGATAAACTTCCATCTTTATGTGTCAGGGATGAAGTTCCCACTTTAAATACGATACGCTTATACTTCATATTTTTCTCCAAATTTAATATTTAACCATTTTACCATGATTTTATGAAATTGTAAAAAAGTAACTCTCTCACTTTTGATCGCAAAAAAAGAACCTTGCATAGCAAGATTCTTTTAGTGTCTGACTTAAATAATTGTTCTTCTGGGAACTAAATCGAATTAAGCTTCGATTTCTGTAACCATACCTGAACCAACAGTACGTCCACCCTCACGGATAGAGAATGTAGTACCTTGTTCTACGGCGATTGGGTGGATCAACTCAACGTCGATTGTCACGTTATCACCTGGCATTACCATTTCAGTACCTGCTGGAAGTTCGATTGAACCTGTAACGTCAGTAGTACGGAAGTAGAATTGTGGACGGTAGTTGTTGAAGAATGGAGTGTGACGTCCACCTTCTTCTTTAGTAAGGATGTAAACTTCACCTTTGAATTTAGTGTGTGGGTTGATTGAACCTGGTTTAGCGATAACTTGTCCACGTTCGATTTCGTCACGTTGAACACCACGAAGAAGGACACCTACGTTGTCTCCTGCAAGACCTTCGTCAAGTTGTTTACGGAACATTTCAACACCAGTAACAACTGCTTTTTTAGTTTCTTCTTTGATACCAACGATTTCGATTTCGTCGTTGACACGAACAGTACCACGGTCGATACGTCCTGAAGCAACTGTACCACGTCCAGTGATTGAGAATACGTCTTCGACTGGAAGAAGCAATGGTTTGTCAGTGTCACGTTCTGGTTCTGGAATGTACTCATCAACAGTGTTCATCAATTCCATGATGATGTCTTCGTATTTAGAGTCACCTTCAAGAGCTTTAAGAGCTGAACCTTGGATAACTGGAAGATCGTCACCTGGGAAGTCGTATTCTGAAAGAAGGTCACGGATTTCCATTTCAACCAATTCAAGCAATTCTTCGTCGTCAACCAAGTCGATCTTGTTCATGAAGACGATAAGGTGTTTAACACCAACCTGACGTGAAAGAAGGATGTGCTCACGAGTTTGTGGCATTGGTCCGTCAGTTGAAGCTACTACAAGGATAGCTCCGTCCATTTGAGCGGCACCAGTGATCATGTTTTTAACGTAGTCCGCGTGTCCTGGAGCGTCGATGTGAGCGTAGTGACGTTTTTCAGTTTCGTACTCAACGTGCGCAGTGTTGATTGTGATACCGCGTTCGCGTTCTTCTGGAGCAGCATCGATAGACGCATAGTCTTTAGGTTGGTTAACTGCTGAAGGCAAGCGACGTGCCAAAACAGTTGTGATAGCTGCAGTTAGGGTAGTTTTACCGTGGTCAACGTGTCCGATAGTACCAATGTTAACGTGTGGTTTACTACGATCGTATTTTTCTTTTGCCATTTGAGTAAAAGCCTCCAATAAAATATATTTTATAGATAGACAGTAGGCAATACAGTCTAACTTTCCTTACTATTTTATCAAATTTCAGCTAAATTGCAAGTGTTTTACAAAGTTTTTGTGAATTATTCTTATTCTCACTCTACTTCCTCTACCAATTTATTTAAAATATCTATAACTAGGCTTATTTTTAGAAAAAAGAACCAGAGCGGATCTAGTTCTTTCATTCTGATAAGTGCTTCTCTTCTTCTTTTGCTTCCTTGTGATTTTCATACAATCGAGCTAAGAATTTAGCAATCTCTTTTAAAATGGAATAGGTTGGAACAGCAACAATCATCCCAATCACACCATAAATATTACTTGATAATAAAAGCAAGACTAAAATAGTAATCGGGTGAACCTTCATAACCCCACCCACAATACGTGGATATAAAATATTTCCGTCAACTTGCTGAATAATCAACATATAAATGACAGCAATAATCATTTTATGAGGATCTGTGAAGAGATTTGAAATAATCATTGGAATCAAGCCAATGCTTGGTCCTACATATGGAATCAAATTAGCCAATCCAGAAAAAATGGCGAAGACCAAGGCATATCTTAGACCAATCACACTATAACCGATAAAAGCTAAACATCCAATAATAACTGCATCTATTGACACTCCACTAATGTAACGAGAAATAGTTGTATTTAGGTTTGTCAATAAACCAGATATGTTTAATTTATCCCGTTTTAATACAGTTCTTTCTAGCATGGGTAAAAATTTATGCCCATCAAGTAGGAAGTAAATCAAGAAAACTGGTGTCATGATGATAATCAATACAGTGCTTACGAGCGCAGATAGAACACTTCCAACACTATTTGTCACACTGTTCAAGATATTTTGCAAAATATCAACATATGAGAGATTCAGTTGCTGAATAGTTTGTTGAATATCTAGATTTTGCAGGGCTGGATGTTTTGATAACTCAATGACTAAATCTTGAAGACGACCATAAATGTTTTGACTCGAGTAGATTAGGCTACTCAACTGATTAATCAAAATCGGTAGCAGATAGACAAAACTAAGTACGATTGCACAAATTAAGGCACAAAGGGTTAACAAAATCCCAATGATGCGATTGATTTTGCATTCCTTCTCTAAAAAGATAACAATTGGGTTAGTTAGATAATACAAAAATCCTCCCAATAAAAAAGGAATCATAATTGTATTCAGCACACTTACAAAGGGTGTGATAATAGCACCCATTTCTTTCCATAGATAGAAAATTAAGGTTATTAGTAGAATTTCAGTTGTCCAGAAGAATAGTTTGTTTCTCCGAAACATAGGCCACCTCCTCTTTTCCCTATTTTACCATATTTCGAAAAAGATTGATAACTTTCATCACAAAAACAAGAATATCTTTTGTCTTTGTGATAGAATAAAGTTACTATGAAGAAATTATTTTTAACCTTAATCACATTATTTTTATTCGGTTCGGCTACAACTGTTTCGGCCCAGGATTTTGATGTAGCTGCAAAACATGCTATTGCTGTTGAGGCTAACAGTGGAAAGATTTTATATGAAAAAGATGCTACTCAACCTGTTGAAATAGCTTCTATCAGTAAAATCCTCACTGTTTATCTAGTCTATGAAGCCTTGGAACAAGGGAAAATCACCCTTTCTACTCCTGTAGAAATCTCAGATTATCCCTACCAGCTCACTACCAATTCTGAAGCGAGTAACGTTCCCATGGAAGCTAGAAATTACACTGTTGAAGAGTTATTAGAAGCTACTTTAGTATCTAGTGCGAACAGTGCTGCTATCGCTTTAGCTGAAAAAATTGCCGGTTCTGAGAAGGACTTTGTAGATATGATGAAGGCCAAACTACAAGAATGGGGAATTCAAGATGCTACACTCGTCAACACAACTGGGCTCAATAATGAAACTCTTGGCACTAATATCTATCCTGGTTCAAAGAAAGATGATGAAAACAAATTGAGCGCTTATGATGTTGCTGTCGTAGCTCGTAATCTGATTCTCAAATATCCTCAGGTCTTAGAAATTACCAAGAAACCTTCATCTACTTTCGCAGGAATGACCATTAATTCAACAAACTATATGTTGGAAGGAATGCCTGCCTATCGTGGTGGTGTTGATGGACTTAAAACTGGTACAACTGATAAGGCTGGAGCATCCTTTGTAGGTACTACAGTTGAAAAAGGAATGCGTGTCATTACAGTTGTTCTTAATGCTGACAACCAAGATACCAATCCATATGCTCGTTTTACTGCAACTTCAGCTCTTCTAGATTATATCTCATCCAATTTTGCTCTCCAAACAATCGTCAATCAAGGAGAAAGCTACCAAGATAGCAAATCTCCAGTTTATGACGGAAAGCAAGATACGGTTACAGCAGTTGCTAAAGAAGATATAAAAATCGTACAACGTCTTGGTAGTCGTACACAATCAACTATTACTTACACAGCGGACACGACTGAACACACTGCTCCACTAGAGGCAGGAACTGTCGTTGGACATTTGACTTATGAAGACAAGGATCTAGTTGGTCAAGGATACATTACAACTGACAAACCTAGTTTTGAGATGGTCGCAGAAAAAAATGTCGAAAAAGCCTTCTTCTTAAAAGTTTGGTGGAATCAATTTGTTCGATTTGTTAACGAGAAATTATAAAAAAATCGCGAATTTGAACTGCACCCCAAAAGTTAGACAGAAAAAAACTAACTTTTGGGGTATTTTTATTATGAAATTAACTTATGATGATAAAGTTCAGATCTATGAACTTAGAAAGCAAGGTCAAAGCTTCAAGGAG
>NZ_JASHBO010000011.1:0-83629 GCF_047464615.1 Streptococcus infantis | reverse complement strand
ATGCCTTCTTGGTCCCAATCCTCTTTCTCCCACAGGTGGAGATAGTAGTCTTTTCTACATCTATGAACAATTCCCTTTACCTTATCATAATACTTTTCAAGCATTTGCTTTCCCCCTTTCTCTGCTTGTAGTATAGCAGAGAAAGGGGGAAAGAGGGCCCGTCTTTCCTATCTTGTGTTTTTTCAAGTCTGTAATGTTATGGATTATAAGTTTGTAATTCACATAAAGGTGACTAGTTTTTCACAGTCTAATTTTCAGGTAAAGCAAAAAGCCCACTGTTGTAGGCTTTCTGTAAGATATTTCTTAAAATTAAAGCATTTTGTTGTAGAATTCAACGACAAGTGCTTCGTTGATTTCTGGGTTGATTTCGTCGCGTTCTGGCAAGCGAGTCAATGAACCTTCCAATTTTTCAGCGTCGAATGATACGAATGCTGGGCGTCCAAGAGTAGCTTCTACTGCTTCAAGGATAGCTGGAACTTTCAATGATTTTTCACGAACTGAGATTACTTGACCTGGAGTTACACGGTATGATGGGATATCAACGCGTTTTCCGTCAACAAGGATGTGACCGTGGTTTACGAATTGACGAGCTTGACGACGAGTAGTCGCAAGACCAAGACGGTAAACAACGTTATCCAAACGACGTTCCAAAAGAAGCATGAAGTTGAAACCAAGGATTCCACCTTTGATTTTTGTAGCTTGTACGAACAAGTTACGGAATTGTTTTTCACCTACACCGTAAGTGAAACGAAGTTTTTGTTTTTCAGCCAATTGCAAACCGTATTCTGACAATTTAGAACGGTTGTTTGGTCCGTGTTGTCCTGGTACGTAGTTACGACGTGCCAATTCTTTACCTGTACCTGTAAGTGAAAGGCCAAGGCGACGAGCTTGTTTCCAAGATGGTCCTGTATAACGTGACATGTGAATGTCCTCCTGATATAAATAATATTTCGGTGGAAATAGTCACTTAGAAAGCCCTGATTCGTGCAGATGCCCTTCGCCTAAACAGCCAAGGTTACTTATTATAAGACACCTGTTGACGAGCTTCATGCTTTCCTGCTGATATTTCACACAAAATCCATTTTACCATGGATCGCTGGATTTGTAAAGGGGGGTTAAGCTTTATTTTCACTACCAGAAAGGTTGAGAAGGAGGGTAAAGGTGCTTCCTAGGCCGTACTGGCTGGTAACTGTGATTTCTCCACCTAATTGATGGGCTAATTCACGCGCAATCGCAAGACCTAAGCCATGACCACCTGTTTTCATATTGCGCGAAGTTTCGACACGATAAAGGCGTTTGAAAATATTCTCCAAATCCTCTGGGGCAATGCCCTGCCCTTCATCGGTCACACTGATTGAAAGCTGGTTCTTCTCCAGCTTAGCCACCACTTCCAGCTTGGTTCCTGGAGCTGAGTATTTAAAAGCGTTATTGACCAGATTCACCAAGATGCGAGAAAGTTTGGCATAATCTCCTTCAATCCGGGCAGACTCTGGAATCACCTGTAAGTGGACATCTCGCTCCTCCTGCTCAATCAAGAACTGAAATTCACTCATACACTCAATCAAGAGCTGATCCAGAAAAATGCTGTCTTTACTAGTCGTCTCTGCCTGATTTCTAGCTGTGTTTAGGGTCAAAAAATTCAACTCTTCAACCAGTTTATTAAGCCTTTCGGTCTGGCGTCCAATGGTTGCTAGATAATGGGCTTGTTCTCCTTCCTTGATAACTCCGTCCAAAATTCCTTCTACCGTCGCTTGGATAGAGGTGATGGGAGTCTTGATATCATGCGAAAGCTGGGCAATCATCAAGCCCTTTTCTCGTTCGCTTTCTTCCAAGGAATCAAAGGTCGCTTGCAAATCATGGGACATTTCATTGAAAGCTTGCCCTAACTGCTGAAATTCTGCAGGCCCTTGAACCTCCAGATTTGCAGGGAAGTCCTTGTCCGCTACTCGCTTTGCATGTTCCTTAAGTTTGGCCAATGATGTAAAGACAGGCGATAGGAGAAAGAGACTAATCCCAGCACCAACAAAACTTGCCATGAGAGTCATACCCACTAGGAAATAAATCTCTCTTTCGTCAATTAACATTCGCTGGACGGCCCCAAAAACCACGATAATCGTTAGGAGTGTTGAAATGATATAACCTACTAGAATATAATTTTTTAATTTCATTGACTACCTCGTGCTTTCTCAATTTTGTAGCCCAAACCCCAGACGGTTTTGATGGTGGGCGTTTCTGCACTGGCATATTTAGCCAACTCCTGCCTCAATGCATGAATATGAACATTCAAGGTATTGGTATCATCCACATAGTCTTCTTGCCAGACCTTTTCATAGAGATCTGTCTTAGAGAAAACCCGCTTTGGATTGCTGGCTAAAAGCCATAAAAGCTCGAAGGATTTGACTGTCAAATCAAGTGCTACATCTCCGACTTGGACCTCATGACTACCGTGATTCATCCGTAAATCCCCGAGACTGACGACTTCTGTCTCACCTCCACGATGAAGGCGACGCAAGATATTGTGGACACGCAAAACCAGCTCACGAGGGCTAAAGGGCTTGGCAATAAAGTCATCTGCCCCTAAGCTCAGGCCATAAATCTTGTCCTGCTCGCTAGTCTTAGCTGTGATAAAGAGAAAAGGCTGATCTTGAGATTGATACTGGACCTCACTAATCAAATCATAACCATCCATCCGAGGCATCATGATATCTGTAATAATCAAATCAATCGGTTTTCGCTTGAAGATTTCCAAGGCCTCTACTCCATCATGAGCTACCAAAACCTGATATCCTGCCTGAACCAGATAGCGTTGATGAATATCTGTGATTTCTACCTCGTCGTCAACGAGTAAAATTGTCTTTCCCATCTGTCTCTCCTTTGAAAAAAACAGTGCTATACCACAATAGTATAACACTATTTTAATCTCTTTACGAACATTCTAATCGCTATCTGGATTTTTTAAATCCTAGATAGAAAGTCTGTAGCTAGACTAGTCATTATCCTCTTTTTTAGCTTTCAAACCGAGTCCACCTAGAAGTCCGGCCAAAGCTAATCCAAAGAATCCAAGAGTAGCCATTGATGTTTGGGCTTCACCGGTATATGGAAGCATGTCTTTTTGTTCTTTCATGTGATCAGCCATCATTGGATTTGACGCCTTGTTATTAGATGCCATCTTACCTTCATCAGACATTTTGCTTGAGGTTACCATAGGCTGGCTAGCATTCATGGTTTTGTCCTGCTCTTTGTTAGGCATCATCTTATCCTGGCTAGCAGCTGGCATTTGCGATTTCATCGGATTGAGAGACTTATACCCCTTCAAATTAACAGTCAAATCTTTAGTCGCTACAAGATTAGTTAAGTCAGGCTTGCCGTCTTTTGCACCGTACACTTTGATGGTAGCTTTATAGCTATGTGTACCGTTTTGTTTCAACAACTCTAACAAATCTTTATCTGATTTACCTTGGGTACCTGCCAAATCCACTTCATAGAAGTAGAGACCTTTGCCTAATTTTTCTACTGGTGGGAGAGCTGGATTTTTTGCTGAACCGTTGTCTGACCATGGGGACTTGTCAGATGCTTTCAAGATAAGGCGAGTCAACATACCGTCACCAGCGAAGAATTCGTATGGAATGACTTGGTTGACTCCGGCTGTGAATGGGCCTGGGAAGTTGGCTTTGTCCAAATAAGTGGCTGGGACATCTACTGTGTCTTTGGTATTATCAGCCACACCTTTTTGTACTTCAGCTGGAGTGGTCAAGCCGTTCAAGTTGACATCCAAATCCTTAGTCGCTACGAGATTACTCAAGTCTGCCTTGCCATCTTTAGCACCGTACACTTTGATGGTGGCTTTATAACTTTGAGTGCCATTTTGTTTCAAGAGGTCAAGAAGGTCTTTATCTGATTTACCTTGAGTGCCGGCCAAATCCACTTCGTAGAAGTAGAGACCTTTGCCCAAGTTTTCTACTGGTGGAAGAGCTGGATTTTTAGCTGAACCGTTGTCTGACCATGGAGCTTTGTCAGAAGCTTTCAAGATAAGACGAGTCAACATACCGTCACCAGCGAAGAATTCATATGGAATAACTTGGTTGACACCTGCTGTGAATGGGCCTGGGAAATTGGCTTTGTCCAAGTAAGTGGCTGGGACATCTACTGTGTCTTTGGTATTATCGGCTACACCTTTTTGTACTTCAGCTGGAGTAGTCAAGCCGTTCAAGTTGACATCCAATTCTTTAGTCGCTACAAGGTTGCTCAAATCTGCTTTGCCATCTTTCGCACCATACACTTTAATAGTAGCTTTATAACTTTGAGTGCCATTTTGTTTCAAGAGGTCAAGAAGGTCTTTATCTGATTTACCTTGAGTACCTGCCAAATCTACTTCATAGAAGTAGAGACCTTTGCCTAATTTTTCTACTGGTGGGAGAGCAGGATTTTTGGCTGAACCGTTGTCTGACCATGGGGACTTGTCAGATGCTTTCAAGATAAGGCGAGTCAACATACCGTCACCAGCGAAGAATTCATATGGAATCACTTGGTTAACACCGGCTGTGAATGGGCCAGGGAAGTTAGCCTTGTCCAAGTAAGAAGCTAGAACATCAACTGTGTCTTTGGTGTTATCAGCCACACCTTTTTGCACTTCAGCTGGGGTGGTTAAGCCGTTCAAGTTGACATCCAAATCCTTAGTCGCTACGAGGTTACTCAAATCTGCTTTGCCATCTTTCGCACCATACACCTTAATTGTAGCTTTATAGCTTTGAGTGCCGTTTTGTTTTAACAAGTCAAGCAGCTCTTTATCTGATTTACCTTGAGTGCCGGCCAAATCCACTTCATAGAAGTAGAGACCTTTGCCCAATTTTTCTACTGGTGGGAGGGCCGGATTTTTGGCTGAACCGTTGTCTGACCATGGGGCCTTATCGGATGCTTTCAAGATAAGGCGTGTTAACATGCCGTCTCCGGCGAAGAATTCGTATGGAATAACTTGGTTGACACCAGCTGTGAATGGGCCAGGGAAGTTGGCTTTATCCAAGTATGTAGCTGGAACGTCTACTGTGTCTTTGGTATTGTCAGCCACGCCTTTTTGAACTTCAGCTGGAGTGGTTGCTGGTTGAGCTTCATTTGCTTCATGGTCTTGTCCAGTAACTGCAGGAGCAGGATTTGTCGCAGGTTTAACCGTATCTTCTGTTTGTTTCTTAGATTCTGGTTTTGCTTGCACTTCTTCTTTGGGTGCTGAGTCTGCCTGGTCTGAAGGAAGAGCTGTATCGACTGCTTCTTTGAGAAGTTCTGCCGGTAAGTCACTCTTTTCACTCACTGAGGCAGCGTCTGGTACGACTTGAGCAGGGGTTGGATTGACCACATCGGCACGCACCGAACTTGGTTGGCCAACTAGGACAAAGAAGCCACTAGCCACAACAACTGAGGCAACACCGACACTAAGACGGCGAATAGACCAACGAGTATATCTTTGATTTGGATTGAATTTCATAGGATTCTCCTTAGAGTTTTTCTTTATTTGATGACTCTAGTATAATCTCCTAAAATTAAAAAGGATTAAGAAAAAGTTAAAATTTTTCTTAAATCCCTCTTATAAAATACTTATATTGACTCAATAGTCGTTGAAAAAAAGAATAGTCATTCCTCCTCTACTCACTGAGGCTTGCTAGGGTATCCAAATATTGGTTATTGATCACTGCCATGATATAGGAGTCAGCTTTCAATAGATCATTCGGTCCAAATTGAACATCCAAGGGAGCATTTTCGTAGTCACGAAAACCGAGGATATTGAGATTGTACCGTCCTCTAAGATTTAATTGGCTAAGGCTCTTTCCTACCCAAGATGCAGGAATTTTCATCTCGACAATGGAGACGTTCTTGTCTAACTGAAAGACATCTACACTGTTATTAAAGAGAATCGTCTGTGCCAACGAACGACCCATCTCATACTCTGGTGAAATGACTGAATCTGCACCTATTTTTTCAAGGACTTTTTTTGCTGTATGACTTTTGACCTTAGCAATAACAGTCGGTACACCCAGACTCTTGCAATGCATGACTGCTAGAACACTGGACTCTAAATTTTCACCCGTTGCGACGACTACGGTATCGCAGGTATCAATTCCAGCTGATAGCAAGAGGTCCTCATCTGTGATATCTCCAACAACGCCACGCGCCAAGACTGGTTCAAATTGATTGATTCGTTCCTCATGGTCATCAATGGCTATGATATTTACATCATGCTTAGCAAGAGCGGCGAGAACACTACTCCCAAAAATACCCAAACCTAAAATTCCAATTGTCCGATCTGACATAGCTTATCCTTTCTTATCCTATGGTTATATCTGCTTTCATATAGTGAATCATATCTTTCTTATCTGGCCGATACTCAGCCAAACTGACTAATAGCGTCAGTGGCCCAATTCGTCCGATAAACATCAGTAGCATGACGATGCTGAGAGCTAATTTGCCTAATTCTGGTGTCAAATTAGCAGTTACTCCAACCGTAGCAAGCGCTGAAATAGTTTCAAACATCAGGTAGATAAATTTCGGATTCCCTTCCGCTGTTATTCCTAGTAAAATCAAGCCAACCAGAAAAGTCAATAAGAAAATAATGAAGACACTGAATGATTTTTGGACTGTCCGAGGTTCAATCGTTCTCTGTGCTACATTGGCATGAGGTAAGCCTAAAAACTCACTGCGTGCGAATACCAACAAAACAAAGAAGGTTGTGATTTTAAGTCCTCCTGCTGTTCCTCCAGGTGCTCCACCGAGAAACATTTGTAAGATATAAATCAGTAATGTGACAGGTCTAGCTTGAGTGTAATCAATAGAAGCAAAACCTGCTGTTCTCATGCTGACAGTTTGGAAGAAGCTAACCAGCAATTTATCAGGGAAACTTAGATTTCCAATCGTTCCCGAATTGTTCCACTCTATCAAGAGGGTTGAAACTGTTCCAGCAAATAAAATCCCCGCTGTTAAGAAGAGGACTAGCTTAGTATGGAAACGAAGACGGCGTTTTTTCTTCTTTCCCAATTGAGTGGCTAGATCAAACCAGACCATGAAACCTAGACCGCCTGTAATAATCAAGCCAGCAATCACTAGATTAACCAAAGGATCTGTCTGAAAGGCTAGCAAACTCGTACTTCCAAAATTATCAAATCCAGCATTACAGAAAGCAGAAATCGCCAAGAAGATAGACGTTAAAATACCTCGTCCCCAGCCAAACTCGGGGATAAAACGAAAACTCAGCAGAAAGGCTCCTAAACCTTCTACTAAAAAAGTCGTCAAAAAGATGGAACGTAGAAAATCCTTCAAAGACTGAGTTTCTTCAAAACTAAAACTCTCCAGAATCGTTTCACGACCTCGAAGACTTAGCTTTTGCTTGCTTTGAATATAGAAGACCCCTATAAAGGTTATGAGCCCCAAACCACCAATCTGAATCAAGACCATACAAATCAACTGCCCCCAAACATTGTAGGTAGAAGCGACAGGTAAGGTAAATAGTCCTGTCACACAGACCATGGATACGGCTGTAAATAAATGATCAAAATAACCGGCATGAGATGTTGGAGCTTGTACGAGTGGTAGACTCAACAGGAGGGAACCTAGAAAAATAACCAAAGCAAAGCTTAAAAAGATTCGCCGAGCAGGTGATAAACGCCCCAAAGTGGTATTTATTTTTTCAACAATTGATTTTAATAACATAGCTACATTGTACCACAAAAAGCTGAGAATACTCACATATGACTAACGATCTCAAGACAGAGTTCTAGCGCCTTTTCAAAAGCTTCCGCACCCCAATCGCGCTGGTCATAGTTATCAAGATCTGCCAAAGAATCTGCTGTAAACAGCAACTCACCCCAAATAACTCCACGAAGTTGAGCCACTGCCGCTAGAGCTGCACACTCCATCTCTACAACTGCACAGCCTTCTTCCTTGCGATAGGCAACTTTTTCAGCGGTTTCTCGGTAAAATCCGTCTGTCGACCAAGTCATGACTTCTTCGTAAGGGACACCTAGTTGTTCCAAGACTTGCTCAATGGCAGAAACAGCTTCTACATGAACATCCATATAACGAGAAGGAGGTGCATAATGGTAGCTAGCTCCTTCATCACGCAATGCTCTGACTGGAACCAGAAAGGCATTTTCTTCTATATTACTCAGCACCCCGCAGGTTCCCGTGGAGATGATTTTCTCTACACCGTAGCCAAGCAACCAATCCATAAACTGAGCCGCAGGGGCAGAACCAACAGGAGCCTGAGCCAGACATACTTCCTCACCCTTGTAACTCATGACATAGACAGGATAGGTTTTAGTGGCAGAAACAAACTCCCCTACGCACTCTGCTTCTACTTCCTGAGCATAGCGGTCAATCTCTTCTTCCAAAAATGCATAGATGCACTTCTTTGGCAACTGTAAATCTAATCCTTCGTGATTTGGCATGATGACTGCCTGAGGATTATCATCAAACTCTAAAATAGGAATGGCATGTTTTTGAATCATAGAGTACCTCCTCTAAATTTGTACTATTATAACAAAAGCAAAACGAAAGTCAAGACGGAAGCCTAAGTCAAATCAGAAAAAACCTACCTTAAGTAGGAAACAACAATTAAATGCTTTTTTCGTCATAATAAACTTGCTATAGCTTAGGAATTATTTTATAATAGATTGAATTTAAAAAAGTGAGGGAGTTTTATGAAATTCTATTCCTATGACTATGTGCTCAGTCAGATTAGTCAACAGAATTGGGTCATGATTATCGTATCAGCTTTACTGCTTATCGTGACTGGATTTTTTGCATTTAAAGCTTTCAAAGATAAAAAAGGGAGCAAGTTCCGTGAATTATCGCTCATTTCTATTTTGACCTTAATCGCATTCGTTTTGATAAGCATTACGAATCTTCAAAACAGTCAATCCAATGATAATCAATTCCGCTCTTCCCTAAACTTTATCGAAGTCGTTTCAAAAGAATTAGGTGTAGATAAAAAAGAGGTCTATGTCAATACCTCAGCAGTAACTGATGGAGCTATTATTAAGGTTGGCGAACATTTTTATCGTGCCATTAGCGGGACTGACCAAGATAGCTATTTATTAGAAAAAATGGAACTCTATAAATCAGATGTTGAACTCGTGGAGGTTGAAAAATGATAAGCTTTTTTGCTACAATTGCGATTAAATTAGCCTTGGGGCTTCTTTCTCTTGTTTTTGTTATTAACGTAACAGGTAAAGGAAATCTAGCACCAAGTTCTGCAGTGGACCAAATCCAGAACTTTGTTCTCGGGGGTATTATCGGTGGGGTTATCTACAATAGTTCTATTACCATCATCCAATACATTGTTATCCTCATTATTTGGACTATTCTCATTTTACTCCTTAAATGGTTGAATACCAATATTTCCTTTTTCAAACACTTGATTGACGGAAAACCTACTATTATCATTAAAAATGGTAAATTAGATCCCGAAGCTTGTCGCTCAAAAGGTCTTGCAGCTGCAGATGTAGCTCTTAAATTACGTTCTCAAGGAATCTTCCAACTCAAGGACGTCAAGAGAGCTGTGATTGAGCAAAATGGACAGCTGATTGTCGTAAGAATGGGCGATGAAAATCCTAAGTATCCAATTATTACCGACGGTGTTGTCCAAGTTGAAATCCTAGAAACCATTGGCAAATCCGAGGAGTGGCTAACTGAGAAATTGAAAGAAGAAGGTTTCGAAGAAGTCTCAAATATCTTTATTGCTGAATATGATAAAGGTCAATTGAATGTTGTAACCTATTAAAAAATAAACTGATGCTTTTCGTATCAGTTTTTTGCTTTTTAGCATAAAAGGGTATATACTTAAATTAATATCTGATGTAATTTAGATAATACAAAAAATTAACGGAGGTATCCCCCATGTCAATCGAAGAAAAATTCAACCAAGCTAAAGGTTCTGTTAAAGAAGGTTTTGGTAAACTAACTGGCGATACAAAAACTCAAGCAGAAGGAGCTGCAGAAAAAGTAGCTTCAAAAGCTAAAGAAGTTGCTGAAGATGCAAAAGAAGTTGTCGAAGGTGCAGTAGCTGGTGTAAAAAACATCTTTAAAAAAGACGAAGAGTAATTCTTTCTCGTTCTAACAACATAAAAAAATCTCCCTTCTCTTTCGAGAAAGGAGATTTTCTTTTACGGTCGTCCACCAGGTGCACCACCACCAGGGCCACCATTTCCTTGAGGGTCACCGCCAGGTGCTCCTCCGCCTCCAGGCATAGAATTGACGATTTCAGTTTGTTTTTCACCATTGAGGTAGATATCTCCACCTGTGTAGGTCGCTGTTCCGTCAAAGTCAAAACCAGATTGACCAGTCATTTTGATGGTTCCTCCATTAACTGTGATATTCCCATTTGAGTCAATTGGATCTGTATCCCCTTGGCCAACTTCAACTGTCAAGTTCCCACCATTCATGGTGAAGAAAATTTCACTTTGTTGAGCATTTTTGTTGGCTGCATTGACACCATCGTCCGTTGAATAGATGGTAATATCCCCGCCGTTAATAGTGATTGACTTACCTTCAAGCCCTTCGGTAGAATTCTTAACAGTATAGGTACCACTATCGATGACCAAATCACCTGAAGCGTGGATACCATCATCGCCAGCAGTAACAGTAATAGTATTATCAGAGAGATACATGGTTCCAACAGATGTATCATCATCATTATCGACCTTGACTCCGTCTTCCTTGGCATCGATGGTCATGGTTGTTCCAGTGATGTTGAGTTCATCATTAACATTAAAGGCGTCTCCAACTGCTGTGATATTGTAAGTTCCACCTGTGATATGAAGTGTATCGTTAGCCTTGATAGCATTGTTTTTCTTGCCATCTACATTGAGAGTTCCTTTCCCGTTGATGGTTAAGTCCACTTTAGAGAAGAGAGCCGCGTCAGCCTTGTCATCACTGTTTGAAGCTGAATCTGACAGGCTATTTGTGGTGCCGTCTGCTAGGGTTAGGTAGACGTGTCCAGCTGATGTTGCTGAAATAGCTGCATTGGTATTAGTTATGGTGACACCGTTTAGGATGATGTGTACGTCATCTGAACTTCCAGCTTCAATCTTGATTTGAACTCCGTCGGATTGACCAGAAATTACATAAGTTCCTGACTTAGAGATTGTAACGGTAGAACCTGATACGGCCACTCCGTCACCTGATACCGTCGCCGTTGATCCTGACAAAGTTACAGTTGCAGCTGTTTTTTCATCATAAGAAGTATCATAGTCCTTATCTGTAAAGTAACTAAATGTTTTCTTATTGGTAGTTACTGTTGTCGTTGCAGTACTATTGCTAGCTGTTGTATTTGAGGTTGACTGGGTACATGCTGTTACCAGTGCTAGAGTTGTTATACTTGTTAATAGGAATGTCCATTTTTTTGCTTTCATGCTCGTTTCCTCGTCTTTCATTTTACATGCTCTTAGTCTACGGGTCTTTCCTAAAAGAAGCCTAAACTTTTTCTGAAAGTTTTCTTAAGTTTAGTTTCAATTAAGTTAAATTTAACAAAAGTTTTAGAATTCCCCTCTAGAATTGTCGACAAACAAGTTCACCTTGTTTAAAAATAGTATAACTGAAAGCAAGAGGAGAAAGACTTATGAAACCATTAGAAACAACTTTTAAGCGGATTGAAACCAAATATATTGTCTCCAAAGATAAACTAGACAAACTGATTCAAGATTTAAAGGAATATCTAGTAGAAGACGACTATCCAATTTCAACTATTTCAAATATCTACTTTGATACGGAAGACTTTGCTGTGCTCCAAGATGATGATTTTGGAAATAAGCGAAAAGAAAAGGTTCGGATGCGGACCTATCTCAGCCAACCTAAAGCAGATAGTCAAGTATTTTTAGAAATCAAAACCAAGGACCAAGAAGGGGTTGGCCGCAAATTTAGACTACTCTCAACTCCTATTTCTATCCTTAATTTCATGACCAAAGGGCACTTGGATGCTAGTATTACTGATACAATCGTCATTGAAAAAGTGAAAAAACTTCATCAGGATTACAAACAGGCTATCAAGCCTCGTATGTACATCTACTACGATCGTTATTCATTAAAAGAAAAAAAATACATCGAGGGCTACAACTATAATAAAATTCGTATCACCATTGACCAAAATCTAGTCTATAGAGATGAAACTGTCAGTCTCTTTGCGGGAAATCACGGGGCTCCTCTCTTAGATAACAACACTGTGATTATGGAGATTAAAGCTCCTGGAAACAAACCTCCGTGGTTACAAGACATTCTAGACAAGTATGGTTTGATGGAGCACAAATTTTCAAAATACAGTTGTGCTTACCACAAATCTCAAGGGCTTCCTTATGCACCACGTCCCAGTATAGAAAGCGCAGGTACCGCTTATGCTTAATCTATTTAATTCCATTTTCAACAACGCCACTGCAAGTGCAGATCCCTTCCAACTACTGCTGGCACTTCTAGTCAGTCTAGTCCTCGGTTTGGCCCTTACTTGGGCCTACAAATATCGGACCCTCTACACCAGAGAATTTGCTATCAGCTTGACTCTGCTTCCCTGCCTTATGACCTTGGTTATTTTTCTGGTCAATGGGAGCTTGGGTACGTCAATTGCTGTAGCCGGAACCTTTAGTTTGATTCGTTTCCGTTCTGCAACGAGTGGTTCAAGAGAACTGATTGCTATTTTCCTTGCCATGATTATCGGTTTGGCTTGTGGAACAGGCTATCTCTTCTTGGCTATTCTCTTCACCCTCTTTATCTTGGGTGTTTGGTTCCTTTTGGAAAATCAACAGGTCAAAACTGACAATCAACGCCGTAGACTTTTAACAATCACGGTAGCTAATCACGAGAAGATTCAAGATGCTATCCAATCTGCTCTTGACCAATTCTGCTCAGAAATTGACATGATTACGATCAATAGCACAAATGCAGGGGACAACCTTAGCATTGTCTATGAAGTCGAGCTAAAAACAGAGGTCGATGATTTCCAAGTGACTAGCTATCTTACACAAAATATTGATCAATGCGATGTGGCATTGACTAAAAAAGCTAAAAAGAGAAAAAATCTCTAAAAACGAAAAACGAGGCTGGGATAAAAATTCCGACCTCGTTTTTTGCTAGCAATAAGTTTTTGATACTGAGACTGGTTAGGCTTTTCGATTTCAAAGAGCTCTTTTGAAAAAGACTTCACTTTCTCTTTCTACAACCTTTAATTTCCTTTAACTGGAATCTCTTTGATAACTCGTGCTGGATTTCCTGCTAGAACTACGTTGTCACCAAAGGATTTTGTAATGACCGCTCCTGCTCCTGCAACGACATTATCCCCTAAAGTAACACCCGGAAGGACGATAACTCCTCCCCCTGCCCAAAAGTTCTTACCAATCGTGATGGGTTTGCCAAATTCTAGTCCCGAGTTTCGTTCATCGGGATCCAGCGGATGAAGAGGTGTCAAAAACTGACAATTAGGACCAATCATGGCATTATCACCAATAGTAATCGGACATACGTCCAACATGGTCAAATTCCAATTGGAATAAAAATTTTCTCCCAGATGAATATTGACCCCGTAATCTACCATCAAGCGAGGGTTGATGTAGAGATTTTCACCAGTAGAACCAAACCATCCTTTGATGATTTCCATACCTTTTACTGGATCCACCTCTTCATTAAAAGCGGCTTGCTTTTGTCGCGCTGTTTGTGCTAGAGAACGGAGGTCTGGGTCGAATGGGTGGTATGGTTCTCCCGCGATCATTTTTTGATATTCTGTTTTCATGTTATTTCTTTCTTGCTTGTTTTAGATGATTGTAGCATAGTTTTAAATTTCGAGCAAGTTATAGTGAAATGAAATAGAATCTGAACAAATTTACCAGAGTAGTTAAGTCAATTTCTAGCATTTTTTAGAATTCACAGTGTACTGTTTTGTATTTGATCTACTATAAATTTAAAATTGAAAAAATGTTTATATAGTGGATTGAAATAAGATATGAACAGAGAGATTAGAAAAGTCAAACTAATTTCTAGAAATATTTTTAGCAGTTGTAGTGTACTCTTCTAGATTCAATCTACTATAAAACACAAGTCTAGCCTTAAATAAAAAAAGCGAGCAAAGCCAGTTTTCTGACAATCAGAATTCTGCCTTGTTCGCTTTTTTATCTAGTGGATCCTTCTTAAGAATCTATAGTGAATGATTAATCTTTTCATCTCAGATCTTAAGTAACATCTACTTATTCGCTTACTTCAACAGTTTCAACGACTTCTTCTACAGTCGTATCAACTGGAGCTTCTTCTTGTGAAGATGCTAAGTAAGACTCTTCGTTGACTGCTTGTGGTTCAAGGTTACGGTAACGTGCCATACCTGTACCAGCTGGGATAATCTTACCGATGATAACATTTTCCTTAAGACCAAGGAGATGGTCTTTCTTACCACGGATAGCTGCGTCTGTAAGGACACGAGTTGTTTCCTGGAAGGAAGCTGCTGACAAGAAACTATTTGTTTCAAGTGAGGCTTTGGTGATTCCCATAAGGACTGGACGACCAGTCGCTGGCACTCCACCTGCGATAAGAACATCCTTGTTAGCATCTGTAAAGTCGTTGATGTCCATAAGTGTTCCCATGAGAAGATCTGTGTCTCCTGGATCCATAACACGAACTTTACGGATCATTTGACGAACCATTACCTCGATGTGTTTGTCACCGATTTCTACCCCTTGGCTACGGTAAACTTTTTGTACTTCACCGAGAAGGTAGGTTTCAACTGACAAGACATCACGTACAGCAAGGAGACGTTTCGGTTGGATAGAACCTTCTGTCAATGCTGCACCGCGAGAGACTTGGTCTCCAACTTCGACACGCATACGTGCTGTAAATGGTACCACGTATTCGCCTTCGCCAGTTTCACCCTTAACAAAGACTTTCTTAGTACGAGTTGATGCATCTTCTTCGATAGCAGTAACTTGTCCTTTGACCTCTGTGATAACCGCTTCCCCTTTAGGATTGCGGGCTTCAAAGATTTCTTGGACACGAGGAAGACCCTGAGTGATATCGGTATTTGAGGCAACCCCACCCGTGTGGAAGGTACGCATTGTAAGCTGTGTACCAGGTTCCCCGATAGATTGGGCAGCGATTGTACCAACTGCTTCACCGACTTCGACCGCATCACCAGTCGCCAAGTTGATACCGTAACAGTGACGGCAGACACCGTGACGAGTGTTACATGTAAATACAGAGCGGATAGTCACTTCTTCCACACCAGCATTGACAATTTCACGCGCCTTATCTTCTGTGATCAATTCATTTGGACCAATGATAATTGCACCAGTTTCTGGATGTTTAACAGTTTTCTTAGTGTAACGACCATTGAGACGCTCTTCAAGAGACTCGATCATCTCTTTTCCTTCTGCGATAGAGCGGATCAAGAGACCACGATCTGTTCCACAGTCGTCCTCACGGATGATAACGTCTTGGGCAACGTCAACCAAACGACGAGTCAAGTAACCTGAGTCGGCTGTCTTAAGGGCCGTATCAGTCATACCTTTACGGGCACCGTGAGTTGAGAAGAACATTTCGAGTACTGACAAACCTTCACGGAAGTTTGAAAGGATTGGCAATTCCATGATACGACCGTTCGGAGCCGCCATCAGACCACGCATACCGGCAAGCTGTGAGAAGTTTGAGATGTTACCACGGGCTCCAGAGTCCATCATCATAACGATAGGGTTCTTAGGATCTTGGTTAGCAATCAAACGTTTTTCAAGTTTTTCACGGGCAGCACGCCATTCAGCCGTAACGGCATTGTAACGCTCGTCGTCTGTGATCATACCACGACGGAATTGTTTAGTAATTTGTTCTACACGTTTGTGTGATTCTTCAATGATTTCAGCCTTGTCATCAACGACTGGGATATCGGCAATACCCACTGTCAATCCTGCAAGAGTTGAGTGGTGGTAACCGAGGTTCTTCATACGGTCAAGTAGGGCAGAAGTTTCTGTCGTACGGAAACGTTTGAAGATTTCAGCGATGATATTTCCAAGGTTTTTCTTCTTGAATGGAGGGTTGAGTTCAAGTTTGCTGATTGCTTCCTTGATATCTCCACCAAGTGGCAAGAAGTATTTAGCTGGAACGCCTTCTGTCAAGTTGGCATTGTTTGGTTCTTGCAAGTATGGTAGACCCTCTGGCATGATGTCGTTGAAGAGGATTTTACCAACTGTTGTAAGCAAGACCTTGTGTTTTTGCTCTTCTGTCCATGGTTTGTTGAGGCTGTCTGTTGCAATACCAACACGTGAGTGGAGGTGAACATAACCATTGCGGTAAGCCATAACCGCTTCGTCACGGTCTTTGAAGACCATTCCTTCACCTTCACGACCAGCTTCTTCCATGGTCAAGTAGTAGTTACCCAAAACCATATCCTGTGATGGAGTAACAACTGGTTTACCATCTTTCGGGTTCAAGATGTGCTCAGCAGCGAGCATGAGGATACGAGCTTCTGCTTGAGCTTCTTCTGAAAGCGGTACGTGGATGGCCATTTGGTCCCCGTCAAAGTCGGCATTGTAGGCTTCACAGACAAGTGGGTGCAAGCGAAGGGCCTTACCATCAATCAAGACTGGCTCGAAGGCTTGGATACCCAAACGGTGAAGGGTAGGTGCGCGGTTCAAAAGTACTGGGTGTTCTTTGATCACTTCTTCAAGGATATCCCAGATACGCTCATCTCCACGTTCTACCAAGCGTTTAGCCGCTTTAACGTTTTGCACAATATCGCGAGCTACGATTTCACGCATGACAAATGGTTTAAAGAGCTCGATAGCCATTTCACGTGGCACACCACATTGGTACATCTTAAGAGTTGGACCAACGGCGATAACGGAACGTCCTGAGAAGTCAACACGTTTACCGAGCAAGTTTTGACGGAAGCGTCCTTGTTTACCTTTGAGCATGTGGCTCAATGATTTAAGTGGACGGCTACCTGGTCCTGTGATTGGACGACCACGACGACCATTGTCAATCAAAGCGTCAACCGCTTCTTGAAGCATACGCTTCTCATTTTGAACGATGATACCTGGTGCATTCAACTCAAGCAAACGAGCCAAACGGTTGTTACGGTTGATAACACGACGGTAAAGGTCGTTCAAGTCAGATGAGGCAAAACGACCACCATCCAACTGCAACATTGGACGAAGATCTGGTGGAATAACCGGAAGGATGTTAAGAATCATCCATTCAGGTTTATTTCCAGACTTGTAAAAGGCATCCAAAACATCCAAACGACGGATGGCTTTGATACGTTTTTGTCCAGTTGCTGTCTTCAATTCTTCTTTAAGTTCAGCAATTTCTTTTTCAAGATCTACTTGTTTCAAGAGGTCTTGGATAGCTTCGGCACCCATTTTAGCAACGAATGATCCGTAGCCATATTCACGCAAGCGCTCACGATATTCACGCTCTGTCATGATAGATTTGTGCTCAAGTGGTGTATCCTTTGGATCAATCACCACGTAAGCAGCAAAGTAGATTACTTCCTCGAGGGCACGAGGGCTCATATCAAGGGTCAAGCCCATACGGCTTGGAATCCCCTTGAAATACCAGATATGAGATACAGGAGCTTTCAACTCGATGTGTCCCATACGTTCACGACGAACTTTTGTACGCGTTACTTCAACACCACAACGGTCACAAACAATCCCTCTGTAACGAATGCGTTTGTACTTACCACAAGCACATTCCCAGTCTTTTGTAGGACCAAAGATGACTTCGTCGAATAGTCCTTCACGTTCTGGTTTCAACGTACGGTAATTGATTGTTTCAGGTTTTTTGACTTCTCCATAAGACCATGAACGGACTTTACTTGGAGAAGCTAGTGTGATTTGCATACTTTTAAAACGATTTACGTCAACCACTATTTCTTCCCTTTCTATTCTAAGTGAGCTACTTATTCTTGTTCAGTAGCTTCTTCTGTTGCTTCCGCTTTTGCACCTTCTTCAGCTTCAAAAGCAGCTTTTGCTTCTTCAGCAGCTTTTTTACGTGCTTTTTCAAGGTCATCTACGTGGATGACATCTTCGTCCATGCCCTCATCAAGATCACGAAGTTCAACTTCTTGATCATCTTCGTCAAGGACACGCATGTCAAGACCAAGTGATTGCAATTCTTTAACAAGAACTCGGAAGGATTCTGGAACACCTGGTTTTGGAATTGGTTTTCCTTTTGTAATAGCTTCATAAGCTTTCAAACGTCCGTTGATATCGTCAGACTTGTAAGTCAAGATTTCTTGAAGGACATTTGATGCACCATAGGCTTCAAGCGCCCAAACCTCCATCTCACCGAAACGTTGTCCACCAAACTGAGCTTTACCTCCGAGTGGTTGTTGAGTAACGGTTGAGTATGGTCCGACTGAACGAGCGTGCAATTTATCATCAACCATGTGGTGAAGTTTGATCATGTACATGACACCAACTGACACACGGTTATCAAATGGTTCACCAGTACGTCCATCGTAAAGGATAGTCTTAGCATCGCTATCCATACCTGCTTCCTTAACAGTTGACCAAAGATCTTCTGAACTTGCTCCGTCAAAGACTGGTGTTGCGATGTGGATACCAAGAGTACGAGCTGCCATACCAAGGTGAAGCTCCATTACCTGACCGATATTCATACGTGATGGCACCCCAAGTGGGTTCAACATGATATCAACTGGAGTTCCATCTGGAAGGTAAGGCATGTCTTCTACAGGAACGATACGAGAAACAACCCCTTTGTTTCCGTGACGTCCGGCCATCTTATCTCCGACCTTAATCTTACGTTTTTGAGCGATGTAAACACGAACCAGCATATTAACGCCTGATTGCAATTCATCACCGTTTGCACGTGTAAAGATCTTAACATCACGAACGACACCATCGGCACCGTGTGGTACACGAAGAGAAGTGTCACGAACTTCACGAGATTTGTCTCCGAAGATAGCGTGCAAAAGACGTTCTTCAGCTGAAAGGTCTTTTTCACCCTTAGGTGTTACTTTACCTACAAGGATATCCCCTTCTTTAACCTCAGCACCGATACGGATAATACCCATTTCGTCAAGGTCTTTAAGGGCATCTTCACCAACGTTTGGAATTTCACGAGTAATTTCTTCGGGTCCAAGCTTTGTATCGCGAGTTTCTGATTCGTATTCTTCGAGGTGGACAGATGTGTAGACATCGTCTTTCACCAAGCGTTCGCTCATGATAACGGCATCCTCGAAGTTGTAACCTTCCCATGTCATGTAGGCAACGATTGGGTTTTGTCCAAGCGCCATTTCTCCATTTTCCATAGAAGGTCCATCTGCGATAAAGTCGCCTTTTTCTACAAGATCACCAACTTTAACAAGCGTACGTTGGTTGTAGGCAGTACCTGAGTTTGAACGACGGAATTTTTGGATATGGTAAACATCCAATGAGCCATCTTCACGACGAACTTCTACCTTGTCAGCATCGGCATAAGTAACTTTACCATCATACTGAGCAATCACAGCCGCTCCAGAGTCATGGGCTGCTTGATATTCCATACCAGTACCAACGTAAGGTGCTTTTGGATCAATCAATGGTACAGCCTGACGTTGCATGTTGGCACCCATGAGGGCACGGTTGGAGTCGTCGTTTTCCAAGAAAGGAATACATGCTGTCGCAACGGCAACTACCTGTTTTGGAGAAACGTCCATATAATCAACACTTGAAGCTGGGTATTCTTGGTTAACCCCTTGGTGACGTCCCATGACAACTTTTTCAGCAAAAGTGCCATCTGCGTTCAATTTAGAGTTAGCCTGTGCTACTGTGTACTCATCTTCTTCATCAGCAGTCAACCAAACGATTTCGTTAGTTACTTTTCCAGTTTCACGGTCAACCTTGCGGTATGGTGTTTGAATGAAACCATACTTGTTGAGGTGTCCGTATGAAGACAAGTTGTTGATCAAACCGATGTTTGGTCCCTCAGGTGTCTCGATTGGACACATACGACCATAGTGAGTGTAGTGCACGTCACGCACTTCATATCCAGCGCGGTCACGTGTCAAACCACCAGGTCCTAAGGCAGACAAACGACGTTTGTGTGACAACTCAGAAAGCGGGTTGTGTTGGTCCATGAACTGTGACAATTGAGAAGAACCAAAGAATTCTTTGATTGCTGCAGTTACTGGACGGATATTGATAATTTGTTGTGGTGTTAGTACTTCGTTATCTTGAACAGACATACGTTCACGAACGTTACGTTCCATACGTGAAAGTCCAAGACGCACTTGGTTGGCAAGCAATTCACCAACAGCACGGATACGACGATTTCCAAGGTGGTCAATATCATCCACACGACCAATACCTTCAGCCAAGTTGAGGAAGTAGCTCATCTCAGCCAAGATATCTGCAGGCGTTACGATACGAACCTTGTCATCTGGATTTGCATTACCGATGATAGTTACAACACGGTCTGGATCAGTTGGTGCAACAACCTTGAATTTTTGAAGAACAACTGGCTCTGTTACTACAGCAGCATCATTTGGAATGTAGACAATCTTGTTCAAATCGCCATCCAAATGGCTTTCAATGCTTTCAATCACGCTACGAGTCATGATTGTTCCAGCTTCTACCAAGATTTCACCTGTTTCAGGGTCTACCAATGGTTCAGCAATTGTTTGGTTAAGCAAACGTGTTTTAACATTGAGTTTTTTATTGATCTTGTAACGACCAACTGCAGCCAAGTCATAACGACGTGGGTCGAAGAAACGAGCTACAAGCAAGCTACGTGAGCTTTCAGCAGTCTTAGGCTCACCTGGACGAAGGCGTTCGTAGATTTCCTTCAAAGCTTCGTCTGTACGAGAGTCCATTGGGTTCTTGTGAATATCTTTTTCAACAGTGTTACGAACAAGATCACTGTCACCAAAGATATCAAAGATTTCATCATCACCTGAGAAACCAAGCGCACGAACCAAGGTCGTAAATGGAATCTTACGAGTGCGGTCGATACGAGTGTAGGCGATGTCTTTTGAGTCGCTTTCAAGTTCCAACCAAGCTCCACGGTTAGGGATAACAGTTGAACCGTAACCCACTTTACCATTTTTGTCTACCTTGTCATTAAAGTAAACACCTGGAGAACGCACCAACTGTGATACGATGATACGTTCACCACCATTGATGATAAAGGTTCCCATCTCAGTCATGATTGGGAAATCACCAAAGAATACTTCCTGTGTCTTGATTTCGCCAGTTTCTTTGTTAATCAAGCGGAAGGTTACAAAGATAGGTGCTGAGTAGCTGGCATCGTGGATACGAGCTTCTTCAAGCGTATATTTAGGTTCTTTGATTTCGTAGCCAACAAATTCCAACTCCATTGTGTCTGTGAAGTTTGAAATTGGCAATACATCTTCAAACACTTCCTTCAGACCATGGTCTAGGAAATCTTTAAATGAATCAGTTTGAATTTCAATCAAATTTGGTAAGTCAAGAACTTCTTTGATTCTTGAAAAACTACGACGGGTACGATGTTTCCCGTATTGAACGTCATGTCCTGCCAAGATGATTCTCCTTTTTAAATAAAGTTCCAAGCTTAGTGATCTAAGCTAGTAATTATCGTTAGATGGTTCTAAAAACCCTATCAACTTATCCCCCTCGACTAATTTTCAGAATCTTTAAATCTTTGTTACAAAGTCCAAAAAACCTGAAAAAAAGCACAAAAAGAGCAGCTAAATCCGACTTTTTCAGGAGATTTAACTGCTGTGAGCCTTGTCCGGACAATATTTCAGACAAAACCTACGACAAATGATTATTTATATTATACCTTATTTAGCTAGATTTTTCAAGGTCTTTTAAAGATTTTTCTCTTCCTTAAATCCGTTAATTATCAGCATCTTTCTTTGAAAAACTAAGTCCATATTTAGGAAAACGCTTGCCTTAACTATTTCCTCATGCTATACTGTTATTGAAATTAATAGACAGGAGACATTTTATGAAAACAGCTAAAACCACTGTTACAATCGTTTCTGCACTTGCATCTGTCATCTTATTGACCAGCTGCGCCACAAAATCCACAGAAACACAAACATCCGCTAATAACTCATCTGACAATCAGATTACAATGACTTACGACCAACTACGGTCTAGAGAAAATACCATGTCAACTCTCTGGTATCAAAAAGCGGCCGAAACAAAAGCCTTGTATCTACAAGGTTATAATGTTGCTACAGATCGTCTCAAGGAATTACTGAAAACAGAATCAGACAAGCCTTATTCGATTGTTTTGGACTTGGACGAAACGGTCCTAGATAACAGTCCTTATCAAGTTCAAAATGTCAAAGATGGAACAGCATTCACACCTGAAAATTGGGATGTTTGGGTCCAAAAAGCTGCAGCAAAAGCCGTCCCAGGCGCTAAAGATTTTCTTCAGTTTGCCGATCAAAACGGTGTTCAAATCTACTATATTTCTGACCGTTCAGTCGACCAAGTAGATGCTACCATTAAAAATCTAGAAAGCGAAGGTATTCCTGTACAAGGACGTGATCACCTCATGTTCCTAGAAAGTGGTGTAAAATCCAAAGAAGGTCGTCGACAAGCGGTTCAAGAAAAGACAAATCTTGTGTTACTATTTGGTGATAACCTTGTAGACTTTGCAGATTTTTCTAAGACTTCTGAAGCTGATCGTGACAAACAACTTGAAGAATTGCAAAAAGAATTTGGTGAAAAATTCATCATCTTCCCAAATCCAATGTATGGATCATGGGAAACAGCAGTTTACGGTGGTAATAAACTAGATGCCAAGGGACAAGTAGAAGAACGCGAAAAGGCTTTACAAGGCTTTGACAAGTAATAAAAACTTGGTATTCAATAAGGCCATAAGTACAAAAAGAAGTGCCAAAGCTCTTTAACTGACAAAACTCAAAAAAGCGGACAAGAGAGGATTCTGATAACCAGAAAACTTTCCTGTTCGCTTTTATCATGTGAATCGTATCTTAATGAGCCAACATTTCTTGGGCGATTTCTTGACCAGATAAATTCTCTGGATAGTAAGTTGGCCAGTTGTCCATCTCCTCAAAGAGGGCTTCTTGGCTAGTACCTCCAAAGAAGATATGGAAGTGTCCGGTCTTAACTGGTGCGATATTGTGGTCGCTGAATTGAACATACTTAAATTGTCCAGCGTCTGCATCTGTCGCTTCAAAGAGATAACGAACTCCTCGATTCCCTTTCTTATAGGTCAAGATTTTCTTGCCGACATACTTGTAGGTATATTTCTTACTTTGGTCACCTTGGATGAATTCCATAGTGTTATCCGTGATATTAATCTTAGATACATCCGTTTGATAGCCTTTTTGATAGTAGGCTTTGTATTCATCCTTAGTCATCTTACCAGTCAACTTAGCCTTGTATTCAAAGACTTGGTCTAGAGTACCATCTTCAAGGAAAGGATAGACTGACTGCCAGTTGCCAGCATAGTCACTTAGGGTACGGTCCTTAACATCCGCATCCTCAAAGTAACCATTTTGAACGGTTTTAGTTTCCTCTGCTTTTTCTGGTTCAATTTCTGCCCCTGCCTGGTCAGTTGTTTGCTTGAGGGCCTTGAGATTTTTCTCCATGACAGAGATATAGTTTTCTCCAGCTTTCATGTCCTCTTCGGTCAAGCTTTCCAGAGGATTCAGAACGTCTAACTTAACTCCTGTTTCTTTTGAGAGAGTATTAGCTAGGGCTTGTGAGGCATTTTCTTCAAAGTAGATATAAGAAATCTTGTTTTTCTTGATATATTCGGTCAATTCTGCCAAGCGGCTTGCTGAAGGCTCCGCATCTGGCGAAAGCCCAGAGATAGAGACTTGAGTGAGTCCGTAGTCCAAGGCAAGATAACGAAAGGCAGCGTGTTGAGTCACAAAACTCTTTTGTTTAGCACTAGAAAGTCCTTCAGTATAGGCCTTATCCAAGGCTTGCAATTTTTCGATATAGACTGCTGCATTTTGTTCAAAAGTCGCCTTCTTATCTGGATAGTCAGCTGAAAGACTGTCACGGATATGTTCTACAAGTTTGATCGCACGCGCAGGAGACAACCATACATGAGGGTCATACTCGTGATGATGACCTTCTTCACCATGGTCATGGTCTTCCTCTTCTTCACTTCCTGGAAGAAGCAACATATCTCCAGTAGCCTTGATTGTTTTTACTTTTTTCGCATCTAGTGAATCTAAAAGCTTGGGAACCCATGTTTCCATGTTCTCATTCTCATAAACAAAGGCATTAGCATCTTGGATTTTAGCAACTGCCTTAGGCGATGGTTCATAATCATGTGGTTCTGTCCCTGCTCCAATCAAGAGCTCTACATTGGCTGTATCTCCTGCTACTTGCTTGGTAAATTCGTAGACAGGATAGAAAGTTGTAACGATATTTAATTTCCCGTCTGCCTGTTTTTGATTAGAACAAGCAACCAAAAAAACTGTCACAAGACTTGCCAAAAGTAGGCCTAGTTTTTTCATTTTTTTCTCCTATTTGATAAAACGTTTGAGTAAGCTGACTAACAAGAAGACAACTACAAAGATAATGGTAATACTTGCACTCGGTGGTGTTTCTGCATAATAGGATATATAAAGTCCTGCCACCATGCCTAGAAAACCAATAACGCTGGCAAGAATCATCACCGAACTAAAGTTCTTCCCTAAACGCAAAGCAATACTTGCTGGCAAGACCATGATAGTTGATACCAAAAGTGCTCCCGCAGCTGGGATCATGAGAGCAATAGCCACACCCGTCACCATGTTAAAGAGAATAGACATGGTACGCACTGGAAGACCATCTACAAAAGCTGTATCCTCGTCAAAAGTTAAGATGTACATGGGTCTCAAAAAGAGGAAGGTCAGAATTAAAACAACCGCTGCAATGACAAAGAGCCCAATTACCTGCTCTTGACTAATAGTCACGATAGAACCAAAGAGGTATTGGTCCAAACTCATCGAGCTAGAGCTCTTACCCTTACTCATCACAATGAGTGAAACCGCAAGTCCTGTAGACATGAGAATAGCTGTCCCAATCTCCATAAAGCTTTTATAAACCGTGCGGAGATATTCAAGGAAGACCGCTGCAATCAAGACAATGGCAATGGTTGAGATGGTCGGAGAAATTCCCAAAACCAAACCAAAGGCAACACCCGAAAGTGAGACGTGACTCAGAGTATCACTCATGAGACTTTGACGGCGCAAAATGAGGAAAGTCCCAAGAACTGGTGAAAAGAGACTCATGGCAATAACTGCCAAAAAGGCCCGCTGCATAAAATCATAAGAAAATAGATTAAGCATGGTCCACCTCCTGATCATTTTCATGGACGTTGAAGCAACGCCATGGCGAATCTTGGTCTCGGACCAGGTGGATATTACGATCTGCGTAATCCTTGACTTCTTCAGGATCGTGAGTAATCATCAGAACAGCCTTGCCATGGTGGTGGGCACTATGGTGCATAAGCTCATAAAACTCATTCTTGGTGCCAGCATCCATCCCTGTTGTCGGCTCATCCAAGATAAAGATATCTGGATCTGAAGCAAACATACGTGCGATAACAGCTCTTTGCTTTTGCCCACCAGAGAGAGAACCAATCCGTTTATCCCGATGCTCCCACATACCGACAGAGTTTAAACTAGCCTTGATGTGTTCTTCATCGTGAGCATTCAAACGACGGAACCAGCCCTTTCTTGGGTAGCGACCTGATTTGACAAACTCATAAACAGTACTTGGAAAGCCTGCATTAAAACTTGCAATCTGCTGAGGAAGATAGGCAATTCTTAATTTTTTCCCATGAATATTTGTCTTTGAGATGGTTACTTTCCCAATTCTCGGTTGAAGAATTCCAAGACTAGCCTTGATTAGCGTTGTCTTGGCTGCTCCATTTTCCCCAGTAAGGGTGACAAATTCCCCACTATCAACACTATAGTTGATATGCTCAAGCACAGGTTCCTTGTCATAATAGAAGGACAAATCCTCTACTGTGATGTATCTCATTACTTGATTTCTCCTACTAAAGCAGTTAAAAACCGCTGGATAATTTTTTGTTCGTTTGGTGTGAACTGAGTGGCAACCTGCTCATAAGTCGAGAGGGTGTGCTCATGATGATGGTGATGTTCCTCAGCAATTGGTCGTGCTAAGTCTGTCAATCGATAGAAGATAACGCGCGCATCCTTGGGATCCTTAGATGTTTCTAACATTCCCTCCTTAACCAGGGCTTTGATAGCCTTGGTAACGGCAGCTTGACTAACATTGAGACGACGCGCCAACTCAGAGTTGGTTAGCGACTCCTCTGATAAAAGCATGAGAATATGCTCCTGGGTATTGGTCAAGGCCACATCACTGGTACAATGACCAACGAGAATTTCATGCTGATTTTCAGCTTTTAGGATAATCTCATTTAAAAAACGATCGATATCTTTTGCCAACTGTCTCATGATTTGCTCCTTTCTCAGAACGGAATTCTATAAATACAAGGTTTTCATACTCTTCAAAAATCAAATTCAAATCACGTCAGCTTCGTCTTGGCGTACTCAAGTACAGCCTGCGTCTCGCTTCCTAGTTTGCTCTTTGATTTTTATTGAGTATCACACCATTCCTTTACTAGTTAAGTATATCACATCCAAGCAAGGAGTCAAGAAAAAAGATGAAAACACCTGAGATGTTTTCATCCTTTAGAATTATTTTTCTTGTTTACGGCTAGTCCAGAGGGCTGTCGCTCCAAGAATCATCCCCAATAGCATCATGAAAATAGATTGCTCACTACCTGTATTTGGAAGTAATTTTTCTGATACGACTGTCTTGTTAGCAAACTTATCTGCAGCCTTATAATCAACTTTTACAGTAGAAGGTTGAGTCGGTTTTGTTGCTGGGTCTTCTTCTGGTTTAGCTGGGTCTTGCACTTTTCCTTCTTCAGGCAATGTAAATGTTTTTGAATCCACAGAAATCGTGCGTGAGTTTGGATTTACCTTTTCATACTGAGTCAAATCAGCTGTTTTAAGGTAATCCTCAAAGGCAGCATCCATTGAAGGGCCTTCTTCTCTGGCACCACCAAGCATGGTGTAACCGTCACCACCTGCTGCAAGGAAGTCATTGGTTGCTAGGTAGTAGACTTTAGCCAAATCTAGTTTTTCATAAAGACCAGTCGCACGATTCTTAACTTGAATAGCCAAGACACGTTTGTCTGCAGCTAGATTTGTATCGTAGTAGACCTTGGCTCCTGAAATCTGTAAGAATCCGCCACTTGGTTCTAGCAATGGTTGACCATTTTCATCCAAGACAATTTTTCCTGCCTTATCAACCTGCAAGATAGAGCCGAGTGATTTTTCAAACATATCCAGAACTTGCTGACCAGTTACTTGAATTTGTGAAATTGTGTTCCCAAATGGTAGAACCGCAATGACATTTCCTTTTGTAATTGGTTTACCCTTGGCAATCGTTTCACGCAAGCCACCACCATTTGTTACAGCGATATCTGTTGGATGACTAAATCCTGTTTGACCGTATTGATAGAGAGAATCCGCTACAACATTTCCAAGGTTGGTTTCACGGACACGGACATTTTCACGGTCACCGTTCAATTCAACTGGACTATTTGAAACAACTTCTATAGCATTTTCAGCGTCATACTTTTGTTTGATATCCTTGACAAGTTTTTCAATTTTTGGATTAGCTTCCAATTTCTTAGCATCTGCAGCTGCAATGAGTGAAGGATTCCCTAATAATTGGCGAGATTTATAAGTGATTTTACCAACGTTATGGAGATAGCTTCCTGTCTGATTGTATGTCACATTGTCCCCATAAGTAGTCGATTCTACTGTATGAGAGTGACCGTCAATCACTGTAACACGCTTACCTTTCAAAAGAGGATTTTTTGAAAGTGCTTCTGCAAGTGTTGAACCGCGCCATTCTACTGGCGTTGTTGTATCAACTCCCAAGTGAGCAAGGACAACATAGTGTTTGTAGTCCTTGCCTTCTGCCAAGGCTTTAGCTTGAATTTCTTCGATAACCTTGTTAACCTCTGCAATAGGTTCTGTAAAGGTTACGCCTTTGACATTTTTAGGGTGGGTCTTGGTAGCTGTTTCAGGCGTTGTCACACCGATGACGACAAATTCATCACCTGCAACATCCTTATTCTTATCAACAATTGTTGCTGCTTCAAATAAACGAGCACCGTTGACATAAGTGTTTGAGCTGAGCAATGGGAAGTTCAAAATTTCTTTGTATTTTTTAACTTCATCAAGTCCAAAATCAAACTCATGATTTCCTACAGCCATAGCATCGTAACCCATCTCATTTAGGATTTTGGCACGAGCTTCACCCTTTGTAGAGTTTGAAATCGGTAGACCTTGGAAGGCATCGCCTGCATCTACTACTAGAGTCGTTTGATCGCTCTTTTCGCGCTCCTTCTCAATAACTGTAGCGAGTTTGGCATCTCCAATTACTCCTTTTTCTTCTGCGATACGACCATGCACGTCATTGGTATGCAAGATAACAGTATCTGCTTCTTCTTTTTGAGGCGCAGCCTCTTCAACTGGCGTTGCCGGACTTGTAACAACCTCAGGAGTCGCTGTCACTACTGGTGCTTCTGTAGTGCTTACAACTTCTGTAGCTTCTGAAGAACTAGTATTTTCTTCAGCATAGACCTGTCCAGCTAAAAAGGCTGGAGCTAATAGGGCTGTCGATAGGACAGGCAACAAAAAACGTTTATTCATATTGAAATCCCTTTCTCTTCTTTCTTCTACCATTATACGCTATTTAGCATCATTTTAAAACTTTTAACCTTTTTTAGGGCAAGCTATCTGACATTTCATAAAAAAGTCTGAACAAAAAGTTCAAACTCCTTTTCTATATTATTGAAAATCTTTAATATTCCCATCGTAATTTGCCCAATCCTGGCTAAAGAAACGGTCATTCATTTGGTAAGTAGGTGCTGTTGTCGGATTGCTCAAAAAGGGATTTACAACCTTATCAAACGCCAACCAGCCTAACCAACCGATATGAATCGTATCCTTAACAAAGTAGGGATCTCCACCATTTTTTGAAAAGTCAGCGATATTGGTGAAACCCTGACTTTCCAACTGGTAACGAATTTTTTCAATAGAGTGTTGATACATTTCCTCGTTCAAACCTGTATAGTTCATCCATTTTTTATTGACAGGTTGAAAGACAAAGAGAACATTGACCTTAGACTTGGCAAATTGATCAAGCACTAGCTGCAAATCATTGTACTCAGTTGATTGGAGAAAGTTATAATTCTTTTGATAGCCTTCTAAATTTTTTAAGTCCTTCTTAAGCTGAGTGGTATAAAAATGGTTATCCATCCCCAAATCATTATTGGTCGTATTTTCTTCTGCATCCTTACGAGCAATATTTTCCAATTCTTCATAAGAAAATTGCTCTGGGAGACTGCTCAAATATTTTTCAATATGATCTTTGTACTTTAATCGACCATGAATGGAGAATTGACCAAAAAGAGCAGCTTGTCTTTCATTGAACTCGGCAGAGAGATTAACCATCGTTTGATCAAAGTCTGACAATTGTTCATTCTTGGCCAGCTTCTCAACAATCCCCTTCATCGGTACTCTTGGATTTTTCTTCAAGAGTCTAGTAGCCGCATATTGAGCAGCCAGATCTCCGGATTGATTTTCCAAAAAGGCCGTCAACTGGTCATTATTAAAAAAGCTTTGAAAAGTAGGCGCATCGTGCTCCTCTTTTGTAAACCATTGTGGAGAGATTACAAATACCGCTTGTTTGTTTTCAAGCTCAGATGTTATTTGTTGTAGTCCAAAGTACTGACTAAGAGAAGCTGCTCCTGCCTGCCCCATAAAATAAGGACGATAGGAGCGATTATACTTTTCAGCTAATACTCCTGGATGCATGCTATCAAAACGAATCCATTCACTCGAACCCAAAAAGGGTATAAAACGCATATCAGGATCCGTAAGAGCTCTTACTTTTTGACTTCTTTCCTTAAAGCTTTCTGCACTTATCGAAGCGGCAGAGTATTTTTCCTCCATAAGATTATGACTTGGACTACTTGGATAGAAACAGATAAGAAGGCACACCAGCAAGCCCGCTACAAAGACAGGCCCGAAAATCAGCCACAAGCGTTTAAGCATTCTTTAACTCCGTAATCCCTGCTACGATTTTACTAGCTGTATTCCAGTCATCACGACCAAATTCTGTAACTGGGACACGAATATCAAAGCGATTTTCGATTTCCACGATCAATTCAACGGTTCCCATACTATCCAAGACACCTGCATCAAAAAGATCCTCATCCATCATGTCAGAAACATCTTCCATAAACAATTCATCAATAATTTCAATAACTTCTGATTTGATATCCATTTTTTAATTCCTTTTATTTTTTAAACCATAAATCATTCAAAAACCCAGAGAAGATTAAGAATGAAATCATCACGACATGGAAGGTTATCACCATGCCAAGCAACTGAACCCAGCGATTCTCAGGCAAGGGAGGTCGCCCTGCTTTCTTACGTTCTTTATTGAGCGTTCTTTTCTTTCGAACCCAGGCATCATTAATGACTAAGCCCACTCCATGAAAGAGTCCGTAGGCGATGTAAAACCAAGTTATCCCATGCCAGAACCCCATAAGGAGCATATTCAGGATATAGGCGACACTTGAGGTCACATTTCGATTCTTAAAGAGCTTCTTTCTCGTCATCACCATGACCATGCGCATAAAGACAAAGTCACGGAACCAGAAGGATAAACTCATGTGCCAACGATTCCAAAACTCCTTCAAATCCCTTGATAAAAAAGGGTTGTTGAAGTTGATCGGACTACGAATCCCCATCAGATTTGAAATAGCTAGAGCAAACATGGAATAACCCGCAAAGTCAAAGAAGAGCTCCAGACCAAATGTGTACATGACTGCAACTACGTAGTAGTTAAAGAAGCCACCTGTTTGTAAAGCTAAATTCTTTAGCGGTGGCAATAAAATCTCGCCTAAAATATGAGCTAGGATAAATTTATATAGAAAACCCCACATGATATACCGAACGGACTCGGCTAGCATATCTAGCAACTCATCGCGCTCTGGTATCGTCTGATAATTTTCATTAAAACGTTTGAAACGATCAATAGGACCACTTGAAAATGTCGGCATAAAGAGAAGAAAACGCAAATACTCCCACATTTTCAAATCCTTAATGACTCCATCTCTAAGTTCGATGATGATTCCCACCGAACGAAATGTCAAATAAGAAATTCCGATAAAACCCAGCAAGGATTGTGTTCCGTTAATGGCTGTTTGCGCCTTTACAAATATAATTGGAAGTAAAGACAACAGACTAACGAGATAGAAAATCCATTTGCCATCTCGAATTTTTCGATACTGCTTGTAAAAAAGAACCAGTACAATTTGCCAAATTAGATAGATTCCTAAGGCAGCTATTTGATTAGTCTTGCCACCCGTCAACATGGTAACGATAAAGAATAGACTAACCAGTATTTCATACCAAGCAAAACGTTTTTTGAAAAAAAGACCGATAAAGATGGGCAAGGTAGCAGTAATCACGTACAAAAAGTACTGCGGATTCCCATACGGCTCAATATGAGGCAGCTGTTTCAGGAAATCCATCATCTATTATTCACCTCGTTAATCAATCCTTTGATATCAATCTTGCCATTTGGAGTCAGTGGCAATTCCTCTCTGTAAAGAAACTTAGATGGCATCATGTAAGACATTATAATATCTTCCAAGTCTTCCTTGATAGCTTTCGTGATATCAATTTCGCGCTCAAATTGTTCTTTGACGCCATCTTTTAAGATAACATAGGCCAAGAGATTTTGGACCTTGTGATCCTTGTTGTAACGAGGAACTGCAACAGCAGATTCAACGTACTTAGATTTGTTCAAGTTTTGAGAGACATCCTCTAGTTCAATACGATAGCCATTAAACTTGATCTGGAAGTCCATCCGTCCACCGTAAAGAAGAAGACCTTCATCTGTCATAGTTCCAACATCTCCAGTGTGGTAGGCTGGCAAACCTTCAAATTCGAAGAAGGCTTCAGCTGTTTTTTCAGGATTGTTCATGTAGCCTTTTGAAACAGCTGGACCAGATACGATGATCTCCCCTTGTTCTCCATTTGGTAATTTATTCCCTCCCTCATCGATAATAAAGGTTGGAGAATCTTCTTTGGTGTAGCCAATCGGAAGACGTTTCAAGGTTGCTAACATCTCATCTGTAATAGCGACTGCTGACAAAGCTACCGTCGCTTCAGTCGGCCCATAAGCATTGATGATACGCGCATGTGGGAAACGCTCGCGCAATTTCTGAGCGGTTTTAACTGTCAACTCTTCCCCATCAAAATAGAAATGGGTGATGCCTGGCATCTTTTCAGCATTGAAATCTTCAGACAACATGGCCATATCTGCAAAAGATGGTGTTGAAGTCCAGATAGAAATTGGAAGTGAAAAGATGGTCGCAAAGAGTTGCTTAAAGTCTTGAGTAATGGCCGATGGGAGGGCAAAAAGCGTTCCTCCAAGAGCCAAGGTCGGTGCCCAATACATGACAGACAAGTCAAAGGAATAGGGTGGTTGCGCCAACATTTGTGGACGCTCTGGCGTCGCAAATTCCTTGTCCGTAATCATCCAGTTGGTAAAGCTGAGCAAATTATCATGCGAAATTTGCACTCCTTTAGGTTTTCCAGTAGTCCCTGAAGTAAAGATGATGTAGTAGTTATCATCCCCCTTGACCGGATGCGTGATCTCATAGCTTGCCCCCTTAGCAAAGGCTTCTTGAACCTGAGTTAGAGTCATCATTGGCGTAGAGACCTGCTCCAATGGAAAGTCTGAAATGGCAATAATCAAGCTTGGTTCTGCAACCTCCAATATAGCCGAAACTCGCTCCAAGGCCGAATGACTGTCAATTGGAATGTAGGCATGACCTGACTTGGTCAAGGCTACAAAGGTAGCCAACATCTCATACTCCTGACCACCAAAAACGACTACTGGAGATTTTTCAGGTAATCCTAGCTGATCAATGGTTGCAGCCAAACTATCTGAATCAGCCTTTAAATCACCATAAGTGTGCTCTTGCCCTAAGACATTGTATACTGGAAAGGTAGGTTGAGTTTGGGCGAAATATTCAATCGCTTCAATCATATCTTTTATCGGCTTATTAGACACGATGATTTTTCTCCTTTAAACTAAAATTCATTGTAAATAAAGCTTCCCTGACTTTGTCCTAGGTAACTAAAAAAGTAAAGCAAACCAAGTAGAACAATAAAATACAGGACCGTTTGTCCTAAAAAAACATAGATTGGTTTCTTTTTATCCATAATTAACTTCTTTTTGTAAATTTTCAATAATTTTATGCAAATATACAATTACTATTTTTTCTTGTTCCCATTTTACCACTTTATTCCCTCTATTTTCAACTGTTTACCATTTTTAGAAAGCACATTTTAGCCTATTTCAGTTCTTTCTTCATAATTTCACTGATGTAAATAGATCACTTTAAAACGATAGCAAACACCCCACTCCCCCTTTGGGCATTTTTATGCTAAAATAGTAGCTATGGATAAAATTATTAAAACTATATCAGAAAGTGGGGCCTTTCGTGCTTATGTTCTTGATAGCACTGAAACCGTCCGCACTGCTCAAGAAAAACATCAAACTCAAGCTAGCTCAACTGTTGCACTTGGCCGCACCCTTATTGCTAGCCAGATTCTCGCAGCCAATGAAAAAGGAAATACCAAGCTAACGGTTAAAGTTCTTGGAACTAGCTCTCTAGGTGCCATCATCACTGTCGCAGATACCAAAGGAAATGTCAAAGGCTACGTCCAAAATCCTGGTGTTGATATCAAAAAGACTGCAACTGGTGAAGTCCTAGTCGGACCTTTTGTCGGCAATGGTCAATTTCTCGTTATCACAGACTACGGCACTGGAAATCCTTACAACTCCATGACTCCCCTCATCTCTGGAGAAATCGGTGAAGATCTTGCCTTCTACTTGACAGAAAGCCAACAAACTCCGTCAGCAGTTGGACTCAATGTCCTTTTGGACGAAGAAGACAAGGTCAAAGTAGCAGGTGGTTTCCTTGTTCAAGTTTTGCCAGGAGCCAAGGAAGAAGAAATCGCTCGTTTTGAAAAACGCATCCAAGAAATGCCTGCCATTTCAACACTTCTCGAGAGTGAAGACCATATCGAAGCTCTTCTTAAAGCCATCTATGGTGACGAGCCATACAAACGCTTGTCTGAAGAAGAAATTCGTTTCCAATGTGACTGCAGCAAAGAACGTTTTATGAAGGCTCTTTCTAGTCTTCCAAGCTCAGACTTGCTGGAAATGAAGGACCAAGATCATGGCGCAGAAATCACTTGTCAATTCTGTCAAACAACTTACAACTTTAACGAAAATGATCTGGAGGAACTCATTCGTGACAAATCTTAATTCACCTTTTATGATTGGCAATGTTGAGATTCCCAATCGTACCGTTTTAGCACCCATGGCCGGCGTGACTAACTCCGCCTTTCGTACTATTGCTAAAGAACTCGGAGCTGGACTCGTTGTCATGGAAATGGTCTCTGATAAAGGTATCCAATACAACAACGAAAAAACTCTTCACATGCTTCATATCGATGAAGGCGAAAACCCAGTCTCTATCCAACTTTTCGGAAGCGATGAAGACAGCCTAGCACGCGCAGCAGAATTCATCCAAGAAAATACCAAGACCGATATCGTGGATATCAACATGGGCTGCCCAGTTAACAAAATCGTGAAAAACGAAGCTGGCGCTATGTGGCTCAAGGATCCAGACAAGATCTACTCTATCATTAACAAAGTTCAATCAGTCCTTGATATCCCTCTCACTGTCAAAATGCGTACGGGCTGGTCTGACCCATCTCTAGCTGTGGAAAATGCCCTCGCCGCTGAGGCTGCAGGTGTCTCTGCACTTGCTATGCACGGTCGTACCCGTGAACAAATGTACACTGGTCACGCAGATTTGGAGACTCTCCACAAGGTTGCACAAGCTCTGACAAAAATTCCATTTATCGCTAACGGTGACATTCGCACTGTCCAAGAAGCCAAACAACGCATCGAAGAAGTCGGTGCTGATGCCGTTATGATTGGACGCGCAGCCATGGGAAATCCTTACCTCTTCAATCAAATCAATCACTACTTTGAAACTGGAGAAATCCTTCCTGATTTAACCTTTGAAGATAAGATGAACATCGCCTACGAGCATTTGAAACGCTTAATCAACCTCAAGGGAGAAAAGGTTGCGGTCCGTGAATTCCGTGGACTCGCTCCTCACTACCTCCGTGGAACATCAGGTGCAGCTAAACTTCGTGGAGCTATCTCACAGGCAAGCACACTTGCAGAAATTGAAGCTCTCTTACAGTTGGAGAAGGCTTAAACTTCTATACTACCTTTCGAATAAGGGCTGATTTCTAGTCCCTCTCACACCACCGTATGTGTCGCTCGGCATACGGCGTTTTAACGTATACCGTTTAAGGTAACAATCCAATCACCCCTAGTCTAACAGGTGGTTTGCACCAGGGCTATAAGCCCAAATTACCAGCCAGCGCCTAAAGACGCTGGCTTTCACCTTGTTCAAGCTGACTCGTCACTTACCTCTTAAAGAGGCGTGAGTATTACTTACCACTATCCCTAAAGGGATCCTCATATTCTTTCACACTTCATTTATCTAGTGCTATATCATGCTTTACTCGCTCTCAAATTTTCATACTCGTGAAGAAATCATCCACTGGATAATTTCTTTAATCTTGAATATATTTCTTAATTGTGGCTTCATTGAGCCCTACTGTACTCACATAATAACCTTCTGCCCAGAAATACCGATTTCCAAACTTATACTTGAGGTTGGCGTGTTTATCAAACATCATGAGTGCACTTTTGCCTTTTAAATAACCCATGAATTATCCTTGGTGGAATACTTACCAACATATGTACATAATCACGCATCAAGTGTCCGTCGATAATTTCAATACCTTCATAACTACACAAGCGATGAATATTTCGCCTAAACTACTTCGATATTGATTATAGATGATTTTTCGTCTATACTTAGGGGTGAACACAATGTGATGGAACACATCCACTTTGTGTGTGATAAACTATGAGACTTTTGTGCCATGGTTTTCTCCTTTCGCTTTACAATTGGCTTGAACACCTTTATTGTATCGCGTTTGGAGTTTTTTAGTATAACCTTCGACGCGCACCCGCATAGCGGGTGTTTTTTTATCTCGCACCTAACGGAGCGAGACGGACTAATAGCCACATAACACAAAAAATCTCTTAGATTCATTTCTAAGAGATTTTTTTCTTTCTTCTCCCCCTCACAACCAGCCTTCTTCTTCGGCGGTTTTGGCCGCTTCGGTTCGGTTGCTGGCACCTAGTTTGGAGAGGATATTGGTCATGTAATTACGAACGGTACCGTTTGAGAGGTAGAGCTTGTCCGCAATTTCTTGGTTGGACAGCCCCTGTGCTACTCCATGTAAAACAGCGACTTCCTGCTCGGTCAAGGGATTTGGATGAGTCATCATGACTTCCATCAGCTCTGGAGAATATTCCTTGCGTCCCTCTAACACCGTATGCAGGGTTTGCATGAGTTCGGAGATGCTTCGCTCTTTCAAGACATAGGCATCGACTCCTGCTTTGACCGCTCGTTCAAAATAACCTGGTCGTTTGAAGGTCGTAACGATAACCACCTTGGTTTCAGGCACTTCTTGTTTGATCCACTCAAGTGCTTCGAGTCCTGTCTTGACTGGCATTTCGACATCAAGGATGGCAATATCTACTGCTTCTTTCTCCAAAACCTCGATAGCCTCGGCTCCATTTTTCGCCTGCAGAACAGTCTCCACATCTGGCTGAAAACTTAAGAGCTGGCACATAGCGTCTCTAAGCATACTTTGATCTTCTGCGACTAATACTTTCATCTACTTTTTCTCCTTATAAGGCAGATGCACGCGCACCTCTGTTGGATGTTTCAAACTGACCAGCTCTACTTGACCTGAGAAGGCTGCTGCACGGTCACGGACTGTATGAAGTTCATTTCCTTTTACAGTTGCAAAACCTTTCCCATCATCTCTGACTGTCAGGAGTAATTCCTGATCTGTACGTTCTAGTTTTAGATAGGCTTTTTCAGCGCTGGCATGCTTGATGATATTGGTCGCCAGTTCTAGCAAAATCATGGCAGCCGTCGACTCTACATCCTGGGTCAGGCTAGCCTTGTCTAATTGATTGTCAACCTCAACTTCAATTCCAGCAATCTCCAGCATCTTTTTGACAGTCTCAAGCTCTGATGCTAAAGTCCGTGATTTCAGATTTTCCACAATGGTTCGCACCTCATTCATGGAATCTTTGCTGATCTGGTGAATTTCTTTTAATTCCTTCTCCACCTGTGGATAGGCCTGCATCTGAAATAACTGCAAGGCTAAATCTGTCTTGACACTCAGCATAGCAAAGGTATGCCCCAGACTATCATGCAAATCCTGACCGATACGACTACGTTCATTTTCAGCAAGCAATAAATTTATCTGGGCATTTTGCTTAGCCTGAGCTTCTTTCAAATCCTCCACAATCCGAATCCGAACCAAACCAAAAGTCATCAAATCCACAAAAGTAAGAATTCCAAGCAGATAGACTAGAAATTCAACTTCGATTCTCTGAATAATCAAAAGTTGACCTACAACAAGCACTTGAGTAAGGAGAAAAGTCCAGACATGTAAAGACTTTAAACTACGTACACCAAAATGATAAATTAAGAGATTGGAAAGGAAAAAGAAAAACCAGATATAATTCGCAGCAACAAAGGCAGTATACCCAGCTACATAGACCAGCATGATGCCCCAGAAAAGCCAAGAAAGGCGCTGGTTCTTAGTTATTAAAACACCCAAATATGCCACTACAAATAGAATATCAATCAATAAATGCCAGACAGGAAGCTCCCCAGTCACTACAGGAATGATGGAAAAAAACATAAAAATCAAACTGGCCCAATACATATAGTCTATGCTTTTCAGTCTTTCAAGCATTAAGCATTCTCCTTATGACCTTGAAGGTAAATAGTCAAACCAAACAAAACTGCTGAAAAAACAAGTAGATAAACTGTGGCTGATAAATTGATGCCACCCTCGTTTAAGAAGGCCTTGAGCAACTCCATCAACTGATAGGTTGGTAGGCACTTACCGATTGCTTGCATCCAGTCTGGAAATAAAGAGATGGGCATCCAGAGTCCGCCTAAAACAGCCAAGCCTAGATAGAGAAGATTGCCCACGACAGACATCAACTGACTAGACGGTAAGAGTGTCAGGATCAAACCAAGCGCTACAAAGGCTATACTTCCCGCAATCAGCAAGAGCGCAGCCCCAATCCAGCTTCCTAAAGGCATATCCACACCTCTGACCAAGTGCCCAACTGAGAAAACAACCAGGATTGAAACCAGATAATCAACCATCATACTTGTTATCTTTGATAGATAATATTCTACCATATTTACTGGAGTATGGCGTAATGTTTTCTGCCAGTTGTTGATTTTATCGGTATGTAAAACAGCTGGAAATGAAAACATGGCTGTCGATATCATGGAAAAGGCCGTCATAGAGATAAGGTAGTCGCGCATAAAATTTGCTGGCCCATCTGGTGTATCCTGGTACATGCCTGAAAAGAATAAATAGAAGGCCGTCGGCATCCCTACGGATAATAGATAATAGACTAATTGTCGTTTGGTCAATAGAAATTCTATCTTGTTTAGTGCGATCCATCGTTTCATATTAGTCATCTCCCTTTTGTGTTTCTTCAAAGATTGTATCCAGCAAACTACGGTTATTGACTTCAATTTCTTGTATCCTACAGCCTGCCTGGACTAACCGTTCCCAGAAAGCATCCGCTTCACGTGTGACTACTTGCAGGGCATCTTGTTTTTGTGACCAGTTTTCAACCAAGTTAGACTGCGCAACGACTTCCTTGTAAGCTAGAGGAAGGATAAAGTGCTTTTCAATCTCCTCACTGCGCATGGCTAGAGGTGTCGTATCACGAATCAACTCTCCCTTATTCAAGACCAAAATCCGGTCCGCTGTATGCTCTACTTCCTCAATATAATGGGACGAATAGAGAATAGTAACTCCCTGCGCTTTTAGCTCCTGAACAATTTCCCAAAAACGTTGGCGGGTTGAAGTATCCATGGCAGCAGTTGGCTCATCTAAAAAGACAAGCTTTGGTCGGCCAATCAAGGTCAAGACAAAAGAGAAGAGACGCTTTTGCCCACCTGACAGTTTTTCTGCAAATTGCTCTTTTTGTTGCGGGTCAAACTGCAATAGTTGATCGACTTCCTGATTGCTCAAGGGATTTGGGTAAATGCTTTGAAAGAAAGCAATCAACTCTTTGACCTTTAATTTCTGAACGATGACATTTTCTTGAGGGAGATAGGATCTAGTGTAGTCTAACTTAGAGCTCGTCACTGGCAAGCCTTGGATGGATACTTGACCGCTTGTGACCAGTTTGTCTCCAAGCAAACAGTCCAAAAGCGTTGTCTTTCCAGCACCATTTGGACCAATTAAGGCGACACATTCACCTTCAGCCACCTCAAAGGAAATATCCTTCAATATAGCCTTGCCCTTGATGCTTTTATTTAGGATTTCTACCTTAATCATGTTCATGATATTCTCCTTTCAACCACTCCTTTCCCATCGGAAAGACGATAAAAATCATAAATCCTAGCCCCCAAGCACCGCGGATGACTTGGTGAAGGAAGGCTTGGTCAAACCAACCTGTAAACATTTCGACCAACCATACCACTAGTGACAATCCAATAAAGAGATAGAGAATCGCTTTTTTCATTTTTCAAACTCCTTTTTCACATCTGAGACCAATTTCAAACCTTCTCGGATAAGCCAAGACATGATTCCAAATCCTGCAAATAGCTCCCAAGGAAAATGATAGAAGCCTTCGTCCAATCCTGAAAACATGAGATAAGTCATGACTCCTGCTGCTACTAAACTCATTGCGATAATTACTTTATGTTTCATTTTTTCTTCCTCCATTTGATACATCTATTATAATTCTTTGAAGCATGTGTCACTAGAAGATTCTGTCATGAGGAGATATGACAAATGTCATAAAAAATCTAGTTAGCTACTACCTCCAAAATTCATTGCAAACCAAAAAAGATCGGGAACCTTTGTCCCGACCTCTTTCTTTTTCTATTTCATTCTTATTCCACACTGAAAAGATATGGGTAAACTGGTTGTTGACCTTGGTGGATTTCTACTTCTACATCTTCGAATTCTTCTGCGATTTCTTGGGCGATTTGGTTAGCCAATTCTTCGCTTCCGTCTTCACCAATATAGAAGGTTACGATTTCACTATCTTCATCCAACATATGTTTCAAAGTTTCAGTCAGAGTTTGGTGCATATCAGGGTTTGATACGAGAATCTTACCGTCTACCATACCCAGATTGTCATTTTCATGAATTTCCAAACCATCAATAGTCGTGTCACGAACGGCTATTGTTACACTACCGCTGACCACATCACCAAGAGCTGCAGTCATACGTTCTTTGTTTTCTTCGATAGACTTGCTTGGATCAAAGGCAAGAAGACTAGTCAATCCTTGAGGGATTGTACGAGCTTCTACCACAACAGCTGGTTGTTCTAAGACTTCTGCAGCAGATTGAGCTGCCATGAAGATGTTTTTGTTGTTTGGCAAGAAGATAATGTTGCGAGCATTGACTTGCTCAACAGCCTTGATAAAGTCTTCTGTCGAAGGGTTCATGGTTTGTCCACCTTCGATAACATAGTCCACACCTTGAGCACGGAAGATGTCTGCCAAGCCTTGTCCAGCTACTACTGCGATAAGAGCATATTCTTTTTCTTCAGCTGGTTTGCTGACTTTAGCTTCTTTTTCCACTTGTGCTTCATGTTGGTTACGCATGTTATCGACTTTAACCTTAACCAAGCTACCATACTTGAGACCTTCTTGCATAACAAGACCTGGATCTTCTGTATGGACGTGAACCTTAACGATTTCATCGTCATTGACAACAAGAAGTGAATCCCCAAGTTCGTTCAAGTAGTTACGGAATTCTTCGTAGTCAAAGTCTTTTGCATAAGTTGGGCCTTGCTTAAGGGCAACCATGATCTCTGTACAGTAACCAAAGGTGATGTCTTCTGTTGCCACATGTCCAGCTACAGACTTGTGGTGTTCAGCATTGATCATTTCACTCATATTCGCTGGAGTGGCAACAAAGTCTTCAGACGCACTGTATTCACCAGTAAGAGCTGAAAGGAAGCCTTCATAGATAAAGACCAAACCTTGACCACCTGAGTCTACAACTCCAACTTCCTTTAATACTGGAAGCATGTCTGGAGTCTTAGCAAGGGCTGTTTTAGCTCCTTCTAAGGCAGCGCGCATAACCTCAATAGCATCGTCTGTCTGCTCGGCTTTTTTCTTAGCACCGATAACAGCACCACGTGATACAGTCAAGATTGTTCCTTCAACTGGCTTCATAACGGCCTTGTAGGCTACTTCAACACCAGATTGGAAGGCAAGAGCTAGGTCTTTCCCTGTCAACTCTTCTTTTGTCTTGATGGCTTGCGAAAATCCGCGGAAAAGCTGAGAAGTGATAACTCCAGAGTTCCCACGCGCACCCATCAAAAGACCTTTAGCCAAGATACTTGCAGCCTCACCAACAGTTGAAGCTGGTTTGTCTGCTACTTCTTTAGCACCATTTTCGATAGTCATTCCCATGTTTGTTCCTGTATCTCCATCTGGAACTGGGAAGACGTTCAATGAGTTGACATATTCGGCTTGCTTGTTCAAACGAGTAGATGCAGCCTGTACCATTTCTTGAAATAAGCTTGTAGTAATATTTGACACGATTATTCTCCTACAACTTTGATATTTTGAATGTAGACATTCACAGTTTGAGCAGTAATGCCAAGTTGGTTTTCCAAACTAAAACGGACACGCTCTTGGATATTTTTTGAGACTTCACTGATTTTTGTTCCGTAGCTCAACACGGTATATACATCAACTGCAATGCTACCATCTTCGGCCGCTTTTACAACGACACCTTTAGAATAATTTTCCTTCCCAAGGAGGGCTTGGAAATTATCTTTGAGGGCTTTCTTACTTGCCATACCGACCACACCAAAAATCTCAGTTGCTGCACCGCCTACAACGGTAGCAATCACTTCATCTGTTAGTTCGATTTGACCATCTTTTGTATTAATTTTTACAGTCATTTTTTCTACCTCAACTAGTTGATACTCTATTTTATCATATTTCAAGCCAAGTGTAAAAGCAGAATACTGTATCGGCGGATATTTGCTCCTTTGACGAGACTTTTTGAACTCAGAGCAAAAGAAAAAGACCTGATGGCCTTTTACTCTTTATTAAACGCGTTCTACTTTACCTGATTTCAAAGCACGAGCTGAAGCCCAAACTTTTTTAGGTTTACCATCGATAAGTACAGTAACTTTTTGAAGGTTTGGTTTTACGGCACGTTTTGTTTGGTTCATCGCGTGTGAACGGTTGTTTCCTGATACAGTCTTACGACCTGTAAAGTAACATACTTTAGCCATTTGTGTTTTCCTCCTATTAGATCTAATATAGCGGATGTGCTAGCACCACATACTGTACTATGTTATCACACTTTCTCTTTTTTGGCAAGGGGATTGGAATATTTTTTTATTTAACGTAAACAACTCCTAGTTTCCCAAAAGCTACATCTCCACGGATAATCAAAGTTTTGCTGGTTGGTCCTAGAGGGGCATCTGCCTTGGCTGCTCCACAAAAAGTCTCTACCTTTAGATCTACTCTCCAGTGTTGAGGCACGTAGATAACTGCATTCCCAAAACCGACTTCGATATTCAGAGTAGCAAAATCACCTAACATCTCTGCATTGTCATAATAGATTTTGGCATTCCCAAAGCCGACTTCAAACTCGTCTTCTACCAATTCTTGGTCTTGCTTGTAAAATGTACCCGCCCCAAAAGCGACTTCCTTGTCTGTCAGAATGGTCTTTTCACCGTCATACCACCATTTTTTTCCATTCCAAGTTCTGTTAGAATGAGTGAGTGCGCTGACACCCATTACGATTAAAATACTTGCCCAGAACAATGATTGATTGGGAATCGGTAAAATGTCGTAAAAATGATTAGCAATCATGAGGGCTACTAGGGCTGTAAAAGAGGCTGAAGTGAAATGACGACGCAACAAAGCCTCAACTGATTGGTAGGCAAAAAATCCAATACCAATCAAGGGCCAAATTTCCCCTTCAAGTGAAGGAATCCCAAAATTCCCCTGTAACAATACTAAAGCTGCCAATACTAGCAACACAATACCAAATGCTTTCTTTTTCATCTTCTTACCTCATGTTTCTTAGATTTTCTTTTAGGAGGGATTGGTAGTGTCGTGACACGTGCACCTCCTTGTGGGTCTGATAAAAGGAAATAGTTCCTGTCCCTGAGAAGGACTTGTCCACCGAGTAGACCTGCCGGATATTGGCAATGGTCGACTTGGATACCCGACTGAAATAGCGGGGCAGGATGGACTCTAGCTCATAAAGCTTGAGCCGAACCTCGTAGGCTTCTTTCTGGGTATGGGCGTAAATCTTGCTACCTTCTGTCTCAAAAAAGAGAATTTCTGACAAGTCTAAGTAGTACTCACCCGTCCCCTTGTAAAAAATCAACCTAGGAGCCTTGGTTTCTTGCAAGAGTCGTTGCAAGTCAGCTATTTCATCTGTCAGGGCTGCAGCCTTGATGACAATCTCTGTCTCAGTTAATTCACTATCAATCTCGATTCGTAACTTCATCCTATCTCCTTTCTGCATCTACTATACCAAAGGCCAGAAGACTTTACAAGGGCAAAAAAGCAAGTGGTCACTTTTGACCCGTAAGTGGTTACGAGGCCAAGCCCACTTGCTTTGCTTTTTACAAAATAAAGAAGAGAATTCCCCAGAGGAGTCCACAGGCATAGCCAACCAGAACATCCTTGGGATAATGAACGCCACCCAAGACTCGCACAAGACCGAGAAGAGCTGATAAGACCAATAAAATCAACCCTGCAGGCAGATTTGCATGCACACAAGCCATGGAAATAATGGTTGCTGAAAAGACGTGGCGACTAGGCATTGAATTCCCAGAGCTGTCCTTGTCTAGTAGAGGGACAATTCCCCAAGTTTCATAGGGACGCGGTTGATTAATCCACTTACGCACCAGCGTCAATAGAACAAAACCCAATGCTGGCACTAAGATATAAGCGTAAAAGTCGTTCCCCAAGCCCTTGGTTATAAGACTTGTCCCCAACAAAGTCAAGTAGGCTACTGGCATTAGGACTGTCATCATGCGATTAAAGACTCGCATCAATTGCAATCCTTGTGGGTGTCGAAGGAGACTTGCTTTTCTTTTATCGTACCACTCTTGATAGTTTTTCATATCTATTTCTCATACTTTTCTAGGACCTGCTGGGCTGTTTTCCCTTTAGCAAGCCAGTCTACTAATTTATCCAGACGGCGGATTTCCTGCATCAGAGGATCGTCAATTTCCTCAATACGAACACCACAAATCTTACCTGTAATTGAAATCCGTTCAGGCACATAAGACGGTGCCTGTCGAAAAAAATCTCCGTAGGTAAGGTCCCTATCCAGACAGGCAACAATATCACTCACTTCATAACCTGTCAGCCAACTGGTCACTTGGTGAACGGACTCTGCCCTTCCACCCTTTCGCTCAACCTTTGCAATCAAGGCTGGATAGACCGCAGAAAATTTCATATTGTATAATTTCTGACTCATACATTCCTCTTTCTATTATACCAGTATAAAGAAGAAAAAGAAGGCCGTCAAGCCTTCTTTGGTTTTATTCTTCTACTTCATCTTCTGTAAATTGACTGTTGTAGAGGTCAGCATAGAAACCACCTTGAGCCATCAGTTCATCATGATTACCTTGCTCGATGATGTTTCCATCTTTCATGACCAGGATCAAGTCAGCATTACGGATAGTTGATAAGCGATGGGCGATGACAAAGGATGTGCGTCCCTCCATCAAACGGTCCATGGCTTTCTGAATCAACTCCTCTGTACGTGTGTCGACTGAGGATGTCGCTTCATCAAGAATCAAGAGTGGAGAATCTTTGAGAAGGGCACGAGCGATGGTCAAGAGCTGTTTCTGCCCGACTGACAAGGTCACTGTATCATCCAAAACAGTATCGTAGCCATCTGGTAAGGTTGTGATAAAGTGGTGGATTCCTACTGCTTTGGCAGCTTCAATCACACGTTCATCACTGATACCTGTTTGATTGTAGATGAGATTGTCTCGAATAGTTCCTTCAAAGAGCCATGTATCCTGCAGGACCATTGAAAAGGCATCGTGCACTTCTGAGCGCTTCATAGCCTTGGCATCAACACCATCAATGCGAATGCTTCCCTTATCAATCTCATAAAATTTCATCAAGAGGTTGACAATAGTAGTCTTACCCGCTCCAGTCGGCCCAACAATGGCAACCTTTTGCCCTGCATGAGCTGTCGCAGAAAAATCATGGATGATTGTTTTCTCAGGAGTATAGCCAAAGGCAACTCTGTCAAAGACCACTTGACCCTTCATGTCGGTTAATTGTCTCTCCTTATGAGACTCGTCTTCCATCTCCGCTTCACCCAAGAATTCAAAGACACGTGTCATGGCTGCACTAGCTTGTTGCAAGCTCGTAATCCCTTGAGCAATTTGTGATAAGGGTTGTGAGAAGGTACGAACATAAACCATAAAAGCTACGATAATCCCAATACTGATATGGCCTTCAAGAGCCAAGGCAGCACCGACGATAACAACCAAAACATAACTAAAGTTTCCGACAAAGAACATAGCGGGCATCATGATCCCTGAAATAAACTGAGATTTCCAGATACTATCATGTAGATCTTGATTCAATCCTGCGAATTTTTCTTTAGTGGTATCCACAGCGTTATAGCTGGTCACCACATTGTGGCCAGAGTACATTTCTTCCACATAGCCGTTTACAGCTGCTAAATTATTTTGTTGGGCTTTAAAGTAACCCTGTGACTTAGCCATAATCACTGAAACCGCAGCAAATCCAACAAGAGTTGAAACAACGGTTACCAATGCCAAAATCCAGTTCATCCCAAACATGGTAATCAAAACAGCAATCAGCAAGAAACTAGCTGAGATAACGGTCCCCAAACTTTGGTTGAGGGACTGAGCTGCCGTATCGACGTCATTGGTTACACGAGAGAGAGTATCTCCTTGAGAATGACGGTCAAAATAAGCAAGTGGCAGACGATTAATTTTTTCAGCAATGGCCGTCCGCAAGCGTTTTGAAAAATGTTGGATACTCGTTGAAAAGATATAGGCTTGAGTATAGTTGAGAATGGCACCAAGTACATACAAAATTGCTAAAAAGCTGGCGATACTTGTTACAGCCCCTAAGTCGATTTCTGTAGCCAAACCATTTGAAATTAAGTTGGTGATTTCCTTAATCTTAGTTGGTCCATAAACAGTGATAATACTTGAACATACAGCAGCCACGACAGCTACTAGTAGAGGAAGTTGGAGACCTGCTAGAAAAGGTTTGTATTGTTTCCAAAGGGACGTCTTCTTATTTTCCATGTTCCAATTCCTCCTTCGATAGTTGTGAATAGGCAATTTCTTGGTAAACTTCGTTGGTTGCAAGAAGTTCCTTGTGGGTGCCTTGTCCCACGACTTTACCCTGATCTAAGACTAAGATCAAGTCTGCGTCCATAATGGTTGAAATACGTTGGGCAACGATCAACTTGGTCATAGATTGGGTTTTTTCAGCTAGTTCTTGGCGCAAGATACGGTCTGTCTTGTAGTCCAAGGCTGAGAATGAATCATCAAAAATGAGAATCTCTGGCTTACGAGCCAAGGCACGCGCAATAGCCAACCGCTGTCTTTGTCCTCCTGAGAAGTTGGTCCCACCTTGGGCCACTTCTGAGTTTAGACCTGCCTCCTTATCCTCGATGAAGCTTTTAGACTGAGCCAACTCAAGAGCTTGCCACATAGCAGTCTCACTTAGTGGGCTTTCTTGACTTTTACCGAAGTCTAGATTGCCTTTGACATTTCCTGAGAAAAGGACGGCTTTTTGTGGGATATAGCCGACTTTATTCCGCAAGTCTTCCAAATCATAATCCTGCACATTGACGCCGTCTACTAGGATTTCCCCATCTGATACATCATAAAAACGAGGCAAGAGGTTCACAAGCGTAGATTTACCAGAACCGGTCGATCCGATAAAAGCAATGGTTTGCCCTGCTTCTGCCTTGAAGCTGACATGCTCCACAACCGCTTCTGAGTTTTTAGAGTAGCGGAAGGTTACGTCACGATATTCCACTTGACCTTTTACAGATGCTTCTGCAGTCTGTGGTTGACTAGGATTTTCAATAGTGGAATGAAGATCCAAGACTTGATTGATACGTCCTGCAGAAACCAAGGTACGAGGAAGGACGATAAAAAGAGCACCCATGAGCAAGAAGCCCATCACGACCTGCATGGCATAAGACATGAAGACCACCATATCACTAAAGAGTGGTAGACGGTCTGTCAGGCTAGCATCATTGATGATATAGGCACCAATCCAATAAATGGCTAGACTCAAACCGCTCGAAATCGCCATCATAATAGGATTCATAATAGCCATCAAACGGTTGACAAAGAGATTGAGACGAGTCACCTCATCATTGGCCTCTTCAAATTTCTTATCTTGATAATCTTCAGCATTGTAAGCACGAACCACTCGTATCCCTGTCAAGCTTTCACGAGTGATACTATTGAGTTTATCTGTCAATTTCTGGATGACAGATTGTTTTGGAAAGGCTAGAGTCATGAGAACTGTTGTCATCAGAACATTGACGATAACAGCAACCACTACTGCCCAGAGCCAGTATTCAGATTTGCCAAGGATTTTTCCAATGGCCCAGATAGCCATGATAGGACCACGAGTGACCACTTGGAGTCCCATAGTAAAGAGCATTTGAATCTGCGTAATATCATTGGTCGTCCGAGTCAAAAGACTAGGAATAGAGAAACGTTTGATCTCTGTCTGAGAGTAATCCAAGACACGATTAAAAATATCACTACGCAGATGAGCCGTGTAGGATGCTGCAACGCGAGCTGCAAAAAATCCAACTGTCACAGATGATAGAAAAGCCAAAAGCGACAAACCCATCATCTTAATAGCTGGTGACCAAAGTGCATCCAACTGTGTCCCTGGCGTTCCTATCAATGCAGTAATTTCTGAAATGTAAGTCGGTACTTCTAACTCTAGATAGACCGAGAAACAGGTAAAGAGTACAGTCAAGAGAATCATTCCCCACTCTTTTCCTGTGATACGCTTAGCGAGTTTCTTCATCTTCCCCTCCTATTTTTTCTACATTAGCCTGTAATTGCCCCATGACTTCCTCAAAAATAGCTAGTTTTTCCTCAGATACTCCATCGAGTAAACTGCGGTCAATTCGATCAAAGAAAGACTTGACCTGCTTCATTTGAGAGCGAGATTTTTCAGTCAAATGAACAAATTTTGCTCGTTTATCACTTGGACTTGCCTCCAACTCTACCAAACCATTTTGCACCATGCGCTTGACTAAATTACTAGCAACTGACTTGGTGACATTGAGTTCTTGTTCAATATCCTTAATGAGCGTCAACTCTTGATCATGCTCACGACGATCTAAAAAACGGAGGACCTGTCCTTGCGGTCCACCCATAAATTCGATACCACAACGCTTGGCTTCCTTTTGTACCATGAGGTGAACCTGATGCCCAAAACGTTTAAAGACCAACATCGGTTTATCCATGTTTTCTCCCTTCTAAATAAAATAGTTCTCTTGCGAACAATTAAGTTTTCATGAGAACTATTTTATCATTTTCAAATAGGATGTCAAGAAAAAAGTTTCCTTGAGAACTATCTAAGCAGAAATTGACATAAGCTCTTATTTTATCTATAATAAACACTATCTCACATAGATACGAATTCAGTTTACTAGAAATGAGAAATTCACACATGAAACAAAAAGAACAGAAACTCTTAGGAATCCTTGCCATCATCTTTGGAGCCCTGGCGCTTCTTGGTTCTTGGATACCTATCGTCAACATCCTATCTTTTTTCCTTGCCATTGCCACTTTGATTTTAGGAGTTTTTGGCATCGCCCTCAATCTCAGAAACCGTAAAACATTGGCTATGATTGGTTCAAGCTTTGGCCTCATTTCCATTATCATTGTACTGATAAGCCAACTGCTGTTCACTCCTATCTTCGCTGATTTTATAAGAGGCTATCGTAGCTCTTCTAATTATCTCATGGAAGAACCAACCAATGAAGATTGGCCAAATAGTACCATTGATGAATATGAAGAGGAAGAAGAGATATTTACCTGGACTCAAGAACAGTTTGATGCCTTAATAGAGGGCGACCCTTCCAACCAAGGGCAAGGCGGTAGCAATTACAAAGACATTATCAGTGAACATGGGATTCCAGATTCTGAAGTAGATTCAAGTGACAGTGATTATGAAACCAAAAGAATCACCTACCTCTCCCTAAGTTCACCTAGTAAGGCAGTTGTTTTAAACTTTGTAAAGCAGAAAAATGGTCAGTTTCTTCTGATTCATAAATTTGCTGTCGGACTGGACCGAAAAGAACAAACTGATTCTGGAGTGAAAGTTTAACATAACTAAAAAGGTACTGGGAATAGCAATCGGTAGGCCAAGCCTCGATTTCTAAATCCCAACACCACGATATTTCCACAATCCATTGGATTATGGACAATTATAGATTACTAATAACGTTTTGAGCAAAAGAGATTTTCGTCTCTTTCCTGCCCTTTTGTCATCACAAGATAAACAAACCCCTTGAAAACACTGAATTTTCAAAGGGGTTATTTTTATTCTTAGAATCCATCTACGTTTGTGTAGATTTTTTGTACGTCTTCGTCGTCTTCAAGGACTCCGTAGAGTTTTTCAAATGTTTCCAAATCTTCACCTGACAACTCAACTTCTGATTGAGGAATCATTTCCAATTCAGTTACTTGGAATTCTTCAATACCAGATTCACGCAAGGCAACGATAGCCTTGTGAAGGTCAGTTGGTGCAGTGTAGACAGTGATTGTTCCTTCTTCTGCTTCCACATCATCTACATCAACATCTGCTTCAAGCAAAAGCTCAAAGATGGCATCAGCATCATCACCTGCAAAGACGATAACGCCTTTGTTGTCAAAGAGGTAAGATACAGAACCTGAAGCTCCCATGTTCCCACCGTTTTTACCAAAGGCAGCACGCACGTTGGCAGCTGTACGGTTAACGTTTGAAGTCAAGGTATCAACGATCAACATTGAACCATTTGGCCCAAATCCTTCGTAACGACCTTCTGTAAAGGTTTCGTCTGTGTTTCCTTTTGCTTTATCGATTGCTTTATCAATAACGTGTTTTGGTACTTGCGCTTGTTTGGCACGATCGATAACGAATTTCAAAGCAGTGTTTAGTTCTGGATCTGGTTCACCTTTTTTAGCTGCCACATAGATTTCTACACCAAATTTTGCATATACTTTAGAGTTAGCTCCATCTTTAGCCGTTTTCTTAGCTACGATATTGGCCCATTTACGTCCCATTAGGAATCTCCTTTTTTCACATTTTAATCTTTCTTATTATAACACAAGTCTATCCGATTTTCACTAGAGGAAATGGATTTTTCTTTTGTAAATTAAGCTAGGATTTCCCGCCAGTAGCCAAGAGTTTTTTGCCTTCTTTGATCCATGGATGTTTGGAAAGTGAGAAGTAAAGTTGGGCAGTCATAACTAGCCAGAGAAGGGGCTCACATAGAATCACACCTGTATAACCTGTCCAAGGAATAATCCAAGCGACGAAAATAATTTTACCAAAAAACTCGATAAAGCTTGATACAAGTGGCAAGAATTTTTGACCGAGACCCTGCAAGCTATTTCTATAGATCAATAAAAGACTCAAAAACGGATAGAATACTGAACTGATGCGTAGGTACAAAGCCCCATTTTCAATCAAGTAACCGTCTGTCGAACTCGCTAGGAAAGAAACCAGGCTAGGACTTGCAAAAAATAGGAATACACAAGCAAAGCTTGCCCAAGCCATACTGATATAACTCCCTAGTCGAAGACCGTGGACAATGCGATCTGGACGTTTTGCACCAAAGTTTTGAGAGATAAAAGTGGTCATAGAGGCAGAAATTGCCGTCATTGGCAATAAGGCAAAGGCCATGATTCGGCGTGCTGCTGTCTGAGCACTGATAATGACTGCTCCAAAACTATTGACAGAGGATTGCAAAATAACACTTCCGACAGAGACGATTGAACCCATCAAGCCCATGGCTAGCCCCTGCTCTAAGAGATCGACATAGAGGGCCTTATTCCATTTGAAATCCTTCAACCTAGGAAGGAGCTCTGGAACACTCTTTCGGATATAGAGATAACAAAGGATAGCTGACAAACCCTGGGAGATAATGGTTGCAAGACCTGCAGACTGAACCCCCAACTGCAATTGTGTAATAAAATACAAATCCAGAATCACATTAACGATGGCTGAGAAAATAAGAAAACCAAGCGCAGCAAGGCTGTCACCAATTGATCGTAGCAAACCTGCAAAAAGATTATAAGCAAAGCTCACTCCCACACAGCTAACAATCATGGAGATATATTCATAGGACTGAGGGAGAATTTCTACAGGTGTTTCTAGGTACTGTAAGAGTGGATAAAGACCAAAAAAGCCCATCAACATGACAAGCACACTCAAGATAATCCCTAAAATCCAAGTTGCTGCGACAGCTTCCTTAATCTTTTCAAAATTACGAGCGCCGTAGAGACGTGCAATAACAACACCCATCCCATTTCCAACACCGAGGGCAAAGCCGATAATCAAATCAAAAATGGCTGTCGTTGCTCCAACTGCAGCCAAGGAATCTTGCCCTAAAAAACGCCCAACAATCAAGATATCAGCCGTATTGTAAAGTTGCTGAAAGATATTGGACAGTAGAATCGGTAATGCAAAACTAATTAGCGCGGGAAGGATGGGACCATAAATCAGGTCCACCGTTGATTTTTTATTCATAAGGCTATTATATCAGCTTTCTAGTAGGGGAACAAGAGAGTTTGGATAAGAAAGCGTTGCCTAGTTACAAACAATCTGGTATAATCGTGACAGAAAAGGAGGCTATGTATGAGCTTAACCAGCCAGTTAATTACAGATGTATTCCCAGACCTTGAGAAAGTTGACCAATTAAACAAGGAAGCCTTTCCTGAAGAAGAACGCGTCTCTTTGGAAGAATTTTTAAGTTACCAGGATAGAGATGATGCCCACTTTTTCGCTTTCTATAACGAGGAAGAATTTGTCGGCTTCGCTTTTGCCATTTCCAACCAAAAAGCATTCTACATTAGCTTCTTTGCTATTATGCCTCATCTCCGTAGTCATGGCTACGGGAGAGAAATCATTGAAAAACTCATTGATTTTTACCAACGTACCATGATTCTTGAAGTGGAGCGGTTGGACGAAGATTGTGATAACCTCGAACAACGAAAAGCCCGCATGGACTTCTACCTACAAAACGGCTTCAAAACAGCCAATGCTTTTTTGGAGTACGAAGGTCTTAGTTTTGAGATTCTATATCGTGGCGACCACTTTGATGAAGAAGCCTATCGGAATATCTTCCAAAAATTACAAGAAGAAAATTATTTTGACTTCCACATCGAGTACCGTCGCTTTAGTGAACACTAATCTAGATTGTAACCTTGAATCTCCATTAAAGATTTGTAATTTTCTCTATAACCGATTTACAATCACCTGTTGCAGGTGATTTTTTGTTATTCCCAAAGAAGATGAAAATTTGGAAAAAACTATCCCTAGCTCATCATAAATAAGGCTGAAACAATTTTGTTTCAGCCTTATCATGATTTATCTTATAAAGATGCACTAAGTTTACGCTTCTGTTCCAGCTTCTGGCATGATGAGCCAAAGAATGAGGTAAGCAAGAATTCCTGATCCACCTAGCAATGTGAAGAGAATCCAAAGCCCACGAATAAGTGTTGCATCAATATCTAAATAGTCAGCAAGACCTGCACAAACACCAGCAATCTTTTTATCTTGAACATTACGAACTAGACGTTTTTCCATACCAACAATCTCCTTGGCATTACTTTTATTTTCAATTTATTTTATCATCAAATCAAATCTTTTTCAATAGTCTTTCTACTTTTTATCTGAAGATGCTAGTTTTAGCAGATCTTATACTCAATGAAAATCAAAGAGCAAACTAGGAAGCGACCCGAAGGCTGTACTTGAGTACGGCAAGGCGAAGCTGACGTGGTTTGAATTTGATTTTCGAAGAGTATTAAGCTCTCATTGTTTCAGTTCCTTAGTCCAAAGAACAGAAAAAGTGGGGATTCCTCCACCACTTTTACTTTTTAATCTTCAATTTCGATTTCAAGATCATCGCCAAGGTCAAGAGTCACTTCTTGATTAGCTACTTCTGATTCCGCAGGTGCAACTTTTTCATCAGCTACTGCATCATCTTCAATCAAGCCAAACTTGACACGAACTTGGTGGTCAATCTCGTCAAAGACTTCTGGATGATCTGCCAAGTATTTCTTAGCATTTTCAGAACCTTGCCCGATTTTCTCATCCTTGTAAGAGTACCAAGCTCCTGCTTTTTTGATGATATCCAAATCGCTTGCAATCTTCAAAAGCTCACCAGTCTTAGAAATCCCTTCTCCGTACATGATTTCAACGAAGGCTTCCTTAAATGGTGGAGCCACCTTGTTTTTCACGACCTTAATTTTAGTTTCTTTACCAACATTGGTATCTTTCTGGTCACCAGTTCCCTTGATTTGCGTGCTTCCACGAACATCCAAACGCACTGATGCATAGAATTTCAGAGCACGTCCACCAGGAGTTGTTTCTGGATTTCCAAACATGACCCCAACTTTTTCACGCAATTGGTTGATAAAGATAGCAATTGTTTTGGTTTTATTGATAGAAGCACCAAGTTTACGCATAGCCTGGCTCATCATACGAGCCTGCAAACCAACGTGGCTATCTCCGATATCTCCATCAATTTCCGCACGAGGGACAAGGGCCGCAACTGAGTCGACTACGACAAGGTCAACTGCACCTGAGTCAATCAATTTCCCTGCAATCTCAAGACCTTGCTCTCCTGAGTCTGGTTGAGACAAGAGCAATTCGTCAATGTTGACCCCAAGAGCCGCAGCATAAGCTGGATCGAGGGCATGTTCTGCATCGATAAAGGCTGCAATCCCACCTTCTTTTTGCGCTTGTGCAACTGCATGAAGGGCAACCGTTGTCTTACCAGATGATTCTGGACCGTAGATTTCGATGATACGTCCCTTTGGATAACCACCTGATCCGAGTGCGATATCAAGAGCCAAAGAACCTGAGCTCATCACTTGGACCTTTTGCTCTGCACGTTCACCCAAGCGCATGATTGATCCCTTACCGAAATCTTTTTCAATCAATTTAAGGGCATCGTTTAGGGCTTTTTCACGATCAGCACCAAATTTTTTGCCAATTTCGTCTAATTTTTTTGTTGGTTTTTTCGCCATTTTATTCTCCTGTACTCTAATAGTCCTTAGACCTTCTTCTATTATAACAAATCTCCATCACTTAATAAAGCTTTGCGAACTAGGTTAAAGGCATGTAATACTGCAATTTCTCGCACATCTGCACGACTTCTACCTGCGATATTGGCCTGGATAACTTCTGCCCCCGAAGCTTGCGCCAAAGCAATAAAAACTGTACCTGCTGGATGTCCTTCTAGGCTATCTGGTCCAGCCACTCCTGTCAAACTAATGCCAAAATCTGACTGGGTCTTGATTCGCGCCTGTTCAGCCATTTTTTCAGCAGTAAAGGCTGAGACAACTCCATGCCCTTCCAATTCAGCTCGTGGAATATCAAGCATCTTAGCTTTTTCTTCAAGGCTATAGGTCACAAAACCACCTTTAAAGATAGCAGATACACCTGAGAAATCAGCCAAAGTAGCTTGAAAAAGACCTGCAGTCAAGCTTTCTGCTGCAGTGATAGTTTTCTTTTGCTTTTTCAACTCTTCTACTACCAGGCTAGCCAAGCTGGTTTCTTCCCCATAGCCATAGCAAATTTCTCGAAGTGAAACACCCTCAAAGGTTTCTCTTTCAAGGATTTTTTGTTCTAAAGTATCTAGAACACGATCAGCTTCTTCTTGACTCTTAGCCTTGGTCGATAATCGAAGGGTCACTTCCCCAGTTTTAGCATAAGGTGCCAAGGTTGGATCCGTCTGCTGGTCAATCAAATCTGATAGAATGGTCACTAGCTGGCTCTCACCAATGCCAAAGAAACGTAGCACACGTGAATAGAGCTTAGATCCCGTTGTCAATCTTGGAAGCAACTCATTTAAGACCATAGGTTTCAATTCACTTGGAGGTCCTGGTAGAACGACGTAGGTTACCCCAGCCACCTCGATCATGCCACCGACTGCCAGTCCTGTTTTGTTTGGTAATGGAGTTGAACCTTGAACGATTTGAGCCTGGCGTTCATTATTTGGAGTTCTAGCATAGTCTGGTCGATGAGCAAAAAAGTCATCTAGCTTAGCCTGAGCATGAGGATCAAAAGTCAAGTCACGTCCTAAAAATTGAGCCAAAGTTTGCTTGGTCAAATCATCTTCCGTTGGCCCCAAGCCACCTGTTAAAATAACTAGACTACTGCGATTCTGAGTAATTTCTAACAAGGATAAGAGACGAGCCTCGTTATCTCCTACGGCCGTCTGAAAATAGACATCTACACCGATTTCAGCCAACTTTTCAGACAAGAATTGCGCATTGGTATTGACAATTTGACCTGTCAAAATCTCTGTTCCAACAGCTATAATTTCTGCTTTCATTTTTTCCTCCTACTTACCTATTCGGATTTCTTTGAAAAAATCGCAGGATAATTCCTACGATTTGACCAATAGTTTCCTATTATTCTAACTCTTCTACTGCAACACTAGTAGATTGAGGCAACTGACCCTGACCATAAAGATTCTCATACAAGACTACATTAGTCTCCAAATTCGTAACCTCTGGTTGCCCGAGCGAACGACGTAAAAGATTTTGCATCTCTAACATATGCTCAGATGTCACGATTTGGTAAGATGTCCCTTGAAGCATTGCATCCTCTCCACGCAATTGTTGAGACTCAATATTCTTGAATGAATCTTGATAACCCATCAACTGAGGAATGGTTGTCGTTGTAATTTCGATATTTGTCTGCATATTGTCACTAAGAGCCTTCAGAATCTCTTGATAGTGACTCACACTGTTCAGACTAAGAATCTTCTCGACAACTTTTTGAATCACTTCACGCTGACGTTTTTGACGACCATAGTCTCCTTCTGGATCCTGATAACGCATACGTGAATAAACAAGGGCTTCTTCACCATTTAGCTTCTGTTCACCAACACCGATAGAAATTGTATTAAATGGTTCCTGATCCTGGATAGAGATTGGGAAACCTAGAGTGTTGTTCACTGTAATACCACCCACAGCATCAACCATTCTTTGAAGTCCATGCATGTTGACCATCACATAACGGTCAATATGGATATTCATCATTTTTTGAATCGTTGAAATAGACAACTCTGCTCCACCATTGGCGTAGGCAGCATTGAGTTTAGCCTCCGTTACACTACCATCTGGCTGCTGGATTTGTGTGAGAATATCACGCTCCAAACTCATCATGACTGTCTTCTTGGTTTTAGGATTCACTGTCACCAAGATCATTGAATCACTATTACCTTCCCATGGGTCTGTACGCTCAACATTTCCCGTATCCACTCCCATAAGCAAAATCGTCAGAGGTTCGGTCGCTTCAATGACCTTGGTTTCTTCACCGATTTTTTTATAGGTTTTAGCTAGGGTCTGTGTACTCTGTTGGTAGATCGTATAGGCATAAGCTCCCACACCAAGTACTGTCACAAGAACAAAGCCTAAAAACATTCCGATTATCTTTTTTGCCATACTCTTATTCGTCTATCAGTTGACCCATTAGGTAAACATCTAGAAACTCTCCTCCTTCTATACAAGCACCACGTTCCTGTAATCCTTCTATGTTAAAGCCCATTTTTTCATACAGATGCACCGCAGCAAGATTTCTTTTTTGAACTGTCAATTGTAACCGTCGAATACTACCACTTGATTTGGCCCATTCAATAGTTTCTTCCATCAAGATACTACCGAGACCATTTCCCCAGTAAGCTTTTTTTATTCCTAAAAAGACATCTCCAATATGACGGACTCGCGGACGTTGATCAGCTGTTGTATTGATGATTCCTACTAACTCATCATTCAAAAAAGCGAGTAGGGTAATTTGATTATCCGACTGGGCCTGCTTATCCAAAAAATGTTGCATTTCAGACTCACTCATTGCAATCCCATTTTCATCCAGACTGGTAAAACTAGTCTCTTGACCAATTTGATCTAAGAGAGCAATGACCGCTGAAGCATCCTGGGCTTCCGCTTCACGGATTAAAAGATCATACTCCATCCGTCAATCCTTTCAAAAGTTCTGTCGCTCTTTGGCCATGAGCATGAAAGACGATTTCTCGGCCCTCATCTTTTTTAAGGATTTCTAACTCCAGATAATCTGATGGAAGATTTTCCCCCAATAGATGTCCCCACTCAATAACCGTTACACCTGAACCAAAAAGAAATTCATCCAAGTCGATAGAATCTGCATCCCCTTCGATGCGATAAACATCTAAGTGATACAAGGGTAGACGTCCTTCATATTCTCTAACAATGGTATAAGTAGGACTCTTAATCATTTGATGAATGCCTAATCCCTTAGCCAGACCCTTTGTTAGCGTTGTTTTCCCAGCACCTAATTCACCAGTCAAAATCAACACATCATTTTTTTCTAACAAGTGCCCTAGCTTTTCCCCAAGTGCAACCAACTCATCTTCATTTTTTGTGTACATGTAATTATTATACCAAAAAGTTTTATTTTGTGATATTTCCATCAACAAAAAAAGAGGAGACTCCCCTCTTTTTTTAGTTTTTGTCATTAGTTAAGAGCCATACTGATGTAGTTCAAGATAAACAAGGCATCCAAAATCCAAATCATGACATGCACATCTTTCACTTGACCTTTGACAACCTTCGTCAAAGTATAAGTTAAGAAACCAATGGCAATCCCTTGTGTGATTGAGTAGCTGAATCCCATAAAGATAGATGTGAAGAAAGCTGGAACAGCTTCAGCCATATCATCCCAAGGGATATTTTTCAAGTTAGAAAGCATCATAATTCCGACGATGATCAAAATTGGTGCAGTTGCAGCTGTTGGAACAATTGCTAGAAGTGGGCTAAAGAAGCTTGATAGGGCAAAACAGATGGCAACAACCAAAGCTGTCAAACCAGTACGTCCACCAGCACCGATACCAGCTGCAGACTCAACATAAGTTGTAACGTTTGAAGTACCTGCAATAGCACCTACTGAAGTTGCCACCAAGTCAGAGTAAAGAGCCTTATCCAATTTAGCTGACTCATGGTTTTCACCACTTGTTGCAATGATACCAACTTTTTCACCAGTACCGATAAGAGTACCGATAGTATCAAAAATATCTGTCAATGAGAAGGCAAGAATGGCCATCAAGGTTTCTGGCAAACGAGAAGTGTTTGAAATCAGAGATCCCAATCCTTCTGAACCAAGAGCAGCACCAAACAAGGTTCCTAGGTCGTTAACTGCTGATGAAAGATTGTTGCTTGCAAAATCAATGCTAGACAAATCAACAAGACCAACAGCAATCGCAAGAACTGTCGTTGTCAAAATAGAAAGGATGATACCACCTTTGATCCCCTTAACAACGAAGAAGATAGTAATAGCAAGACCTGCAAGAGCTACCAAGACAGCTGGAGAGTTGAAGTCTACCAATCCTGGAACAGCTGCTGAGTTTGCAGTAAGTGCTGCTTGAGCCTTATCTGCTCCTTCACCTGCTACTGTATAGGTACCTGGGTCAATCGAGAATTTCAAGAGACCAGCATTCTTAATCCCAACATAAGCAAGGAAAACCCCAATACCAGCTGAAATCGCTGAACGAAGAGTTGTAGGAATAGATTCGATGATCATTTTACGAACATTGGTCAATGTAATAATCAATGAAATAATCCCACAGATGAAGACCATTCCAAGGGCTTCCTGCCATTTATAACCCATCCCAAATACGACGGTAAATGTGAAGAAGGCATTGAGTCCCATACCTGGAGCTTGCGCATATGGCAAGTTAGCATAGAAGGCCATCATCAAAGTTCCCACAACAGAACCGATAATTGTCGCCAAGAATACACCCTGAACAGGCATTCCTGTTTGTGAAAGCATTTGAGGGTTTACAAAGAGAATATAACTCATTGCAAAGAAAGTTGTTAAACCAGCAAGCACCTCTGTACGAACATCTGTCCCGTGCTCTTTTAGTTTAAATAGTTTGTCCATTTTTAATCTCCTTTGTCATTTTACGAACAATAACACCATTATATCACCAATCATTCATATTTTCAAGATATTTTTTCTAATTTTAAAAATTCTTATGAGATATTATTCTCTTTATTTTCGCTTATTATCAGCTTTTCTAGTCACTTTCTGATATAATAGAAAACATCTTATCTGAAACTAGATTCGGGAGGATTTTATGACTAAAAAAATGATTGCCGTCGATTTGGACGGAACCTTGCTCAACTCTGAAAGCAAACTTTCTGATTTTACTATTGAAACGATTAAGAAAATCTCTAAAAAAGGCCACCAAGTTGTTATCGCAACTGGTCGCCCTTACCGTATGGCCAAAGATTTTTATGACCAACTTGAACTTGAAACCCCTATGATCAATTTCAACGGCTCACTCACTCATCTGCCAGGTAAGACTTGGAAACATGAAAAGTGTCTGACTGTGGACAAAAAATACCTCTTGGATATCGTGAAACGAAAAGAGGAGATTGAGGCAGACTTTATCGCAGGTGAATACCGTAAAAAGTTTTACATTACAGCCCTGGACAAAGAAATTGCCAACCCTAAATTATTTGGTGTTGAAAACTTTCGCCCAGAAAATCAATTCCAGTCTAACTTAGTGACCAAAGGGCCTAACTGTATTTTATTACAAACTAGGGCAGACGATAAATATGCACTGGCTGAAGAGATGAACAGCTTCTACAAGCACCAACTCAATATTAACACTTGGGGCGGCCCTTTGAACATTCTCGAGTGTACTCCCAAAGGAGTTCACAAGGCCTTTGCCCTTGAATATCTTCTCAATGTCATGAATATAGACAAACAGAATTTGATTGCCTTTGGTGACGAACATAATGACCAAGAAATGCTTTCTTTTGCAGGTAAAGGATATGCCATGAAAAACGCAAATCCTGCTCTGTTACCTTTCGCAGACGAGCAACTACCATTAACCAACGACGAAGATGGCGTCGCTCAATTTTTACAAGAACGATTTCTTTAATTTCACTCATTCTATACTTTTGTGGTAGACATTAGCTACCTTAAAAGTATGGAATTTTTTTGAGCTCAAAGTCAATGAAAAAAGGATTTGAATCCGTCTTTTACAGATCCAAATCCCAACAAATGATGTCTATTTCTTTAAAACGATACGATCCGAAGCCTCGCTGTCCATGTCATCGACAATAATCTGGTTCTCTTCAGCCACATAAATCTTGATATCGTCTCCAATAAAGACTCTCTGATTTTCTGGTTCAAAAGTGACCTTTTTAATTTCCTGATCACCATCAGCTTCAACTTCTGTCCATGTTCCAGTATTACCAGTAACAACGAGAGTAATGCTATCTCCCTCGTCTTGGCCCTTGTAGGTCCCATCTATATTAGTAGTTGTGTCAGTCTTTGCACTAGTATTAGAACTAGAAGCACTGGTTTCTGATACTTGACTAGTGCTCACTTCAGAGCTAGTGCTTGCTTGGGATGAAGGTGTCGACTTAGTTGTTGACGAACAAGCAACTAAAAGACTAAGACTTACCACAGTAGCAAGAGAAAGTGTGAATTTTTTTTAGTGACATAATGTCTCCTTTCTTTTAACAACTATGAAGTATCATAATACTGCTGAGCCATTTCACCTCTACTATATCAAGCGGGTTCAAACATTCACAAGGTAGGCACGAACCTCAGATATAAAATAGAGAGAACCTGTCACAAATAGCAAGTCTTTCTCCCCTGCAGACTTTTCAAAATCATCTATAAAGTCTCGATAGGAAGCAACTCTATGATAGCCGCTCAAATCCTGCTCCTCCAAAGAGCCTTGATAGTCGAAGCTCGTCACATAGAGAGCTGTATCAGGTAAATGATCTGTCAAATAAGTTAACATTCCGCTATAATCCTTACGCTTTAAAGCTCCAAAAAGGATTTGAAGGTGACAACCTTGCTGAATTTTTTGCTGGATAAATTCAACCAACCGCTCTAAAGCCGGTAAATTGTGAGCCCCATCCAAATAAATGTGCTCCGTAACAGCTTCTAGACGCCCAGCCCAGCTGGTTGTTTTCAGAGCACACCGGATAACTTCCTCATTGACCTTTTCACCTCTCTCTGTCATAAACAACAGAAATGCCTGCAAAGCAAGGGCGGCATTTTCCTCTTGATAAGCTCCTTCCAAACCCAGTTTTAGTCGGGTCAAATCCGCTAGAGAAGAAGAAAAATCTCCTGATTTGAAAGAAAAATCTCGGTCAGCTTGATAGAGAGTTACATCTAAATCTTCTGCTATCTTTTGACAAACGAGCTGGGCTTCAGGAGCTAAGTTTGCAATCACTGATACCTTTCCTGGCTTAAAAATCCCTGCCTTCTGTTCTGCGATTTCTTCCAGACTATTGCCCAAGGTCTCCTGATGATCTAGGCCGATTGATGTAATAACTGCGATCTCTCCAGTCACCACATTGGTCGTGTCAAGCAAGCCACCAATTCCAACTTCCAATAGAACTAGGTCCACCTCTTGTTCTTTAAAATAAAGCAAAGCAATCACAGTTAACAATTCAAAAAAAGATAGCTGATCGTGGGTTTCTAGAAGTCTTTGCTCCATTTCCTTAACTTGATTTGCTAAACGGATAAAGTCTACGTCCGATATGGGTTGACCATTGATACAAATCCGATCATGAATGCTAACAATGTGAGGGGAAGTAAAGGTTCCCACATTCTTACCATGAGAAACAAAGAGCTCTCTCATAAAGGCAATGGTTGAACCTTTTCCATTTGTCCCTGTCACATGGATAATAGGATAGGCTTGCTCAGGATTTCCCAGCAAGTTTACCGCACTCTGCATCCGCCCCAAACCTGATCTAAAATTCAAACCGATTCGACTATGAAGCCATTTTTCTACTTCAAACACGCTTAATCTCCTTAATCCTTAACAAAAAAGCGAAGATTCTCTTCGCTTTTTACTTCATTAGCTAGTATTTAATTCTAGTATGGGAGAAAAATACCCCTCGGACGTTCCTGCTTTTTCTTATTTCTAGAAGCAGGGCTGATACAGTCTCCCAGACTACCTGCGTTTCTAATTTCTAGCGCTGGGCTAAAAACATCCCCCGAACTTACTGACGGTTTTTATTTTTAGCGTCAGGCTAAAAACGTCCACTGGACTTACCAGTTCTCCCTTATTTTAAGGAACTGGGCTGATACAGTCTACCAGACTACCTGCGTTTCTAATTTCTAGCGCAGGGCTAAAAACGTTCCCCGAACGTTTTTACTCCTCCATAAAGCTGTTGAAGACTTCTTCAATCATGTTCCATTCATCTTCTGAATCTTCAGGGATTGGTTGCAATTCACCTTCTGTTCCATCTTCATTTTCGATGAATGAGTATGCTTGGATTTCAACTTCACCATTTTCATCTTCTTCTGCGTTAACTGGTACAAGAAGGACATAGTTTTTACCAAATTCTTCTTTTCCGTCAATAGTCAAAAGGATTTCAAATAAAGTTTCGTTTCCTTGCTCATCTACAAGTGTAATAAGTTCACGTTCTTCGTGATCGTGGTTGTGATCGTGTGACATAGTTTCTCCTCTGTCTTAAAATTTTCTATCTAAATAATTTTGCAAAATCAATTGAGCAGCTAATTTATCAATAACTTTTTTACGCTTATTGCGACTAATATCTGCTTGCTCAATCAACATACGCTCAGCAGCAACCGTAGTCAAGCGTTCATCTTGATAATCTACCGGTAAGCCAAAGAGCTCTACCAACTTCTCGCCATATGCCTGGCTAGCTTCCACCCGTGGGCCACTTGTGTTGTTCATGTTTTTAGGCAAACCGACAACAAACTGCTCCACCTTGTATGTATCAACCAACTCCTCAAGTCTATCAAAACCAAACTGACCTTGTTCTTCATTGATTTGGATGATTTCAAGTCCTTGTGCCGTAAAACCTAACGGGTCGCTAATCGCTACTCCTACCGTTTTGGAGCCAACGTCCAATCCCATAATTCTCATAGATTATAGATCGACTCCTTGTCCTTTAAGGTAGTAGCGAACCAGTTCTTCAACGATTTCATCTCGCTCATACTTACGGATTTGATTTCGTGCATTGTTATAACGAGGAACGTAAGCTGGGTCTCCACTGAGAACATAGCCCACGATCTGGTTAATAGGGTTATAGCCCTTTTCATTCAAAGAAGCATAGACATCTGTCAATGTTTCACTGATTTCTTTTTTATTGGAATCGTCCAATTTAAAACGTACGGTTTCTTCAGTAAATCCCATTCTAACACCCTCTTTCCTTAGAATAGTACTATTATAGCACATTCGCGGTCGTTCTACAAATCACACAGTCTGATTCTGCTGATTTTCTCTGACTTTTTACTGGACTGTTGCCCCATTTGCAACACGATTAGCAATATAGTCCTCTGGTTCGTTTTTCAATAGATTTTCCAGTCCAACATTCTTCAAGTATTCGTTTTCACTTGCTTTTTTGAGATCCAGTGTTTGGAAATCATAGCTAGTCTTGGTTTCCATTTCTTTCTCATTTAAAAGAGTCGTTTCAATGGTAAAGCCTGAAATTTTTCGAGCTGCCTGCACAGATTCATCCTTGTCCTCAGCTTCTTTAAGAGCTTTTTTAGCTTCGTCTAATCCACGTTCAGAAATATAATTTTTTAAATCTTCTGATACAGGACGTTTCTGCTGAATGGTCAAGCTTAAAAATTGATTGCCTTTGTAAGTAATGATTTGAGTTTGCTGTGCTCCACTCTCATCAGCTGGCAAAACCAAGGTCTTAGTAACAACTGTATTCTTGGTTGCATTTTCTAATACGGGCAAGGTAGACTGTAGAGCTTCCTGAGAACTCTCAGTAGTTGAAGCTGCTGTTTCTTTTTTCTGACCACATCCAACGAGCAAAAATAGTGCTGCGAATGTTCCGATGACTAACTTTTTCATAAATCCTCACATGTTATCCAATTTAAATATTAGAGAAGGCCAGGAGTCACTCCCAGCCTTGATGTTTTATAGAGCCGCACGTAAACGCGCTTCTGCATTTTCCACATTACGGACAGAGCGTGGCAAAAAGGCACGGATATCGTCTTCTTTATAGCCGACTTGTAGACGTTTCTCATCTACAAGAATCGGACTTTTCAAGATACGTGGTGTTTCCATAATCAGGTTGAGCACTTCATTCACACTCAAATCTTCGATATCAACACCAAGGGCCTTTGCATAACGATTTTTCGATGATACGATACTTGCAATTCCATTGTCTGTTTTTGTCAAAATATCAAGTAGTTCTTCTCTCGAAATTCCTTCCTTACCAAGGTTTTGTTCTTTATAACTTAACTGGTGGGCATTGAGCCAGGTCTTCGCTTTTTTACAGCTAGTACAACTTGAGACTGTATAAATTTTAATCATGTACCTACCCCTTTCGCTACATGTTACTATCAGTTTAGACTATTATACCATAAAAAACATCGGACTTGCGACCTATTTTTAAAAAATTTTAACTTTTTTGGCAATTTTTGAACTTTTTTCTTGACAAAATACGAACTATAACCATTCTTTATACTTCTTAATGTAAAACTCCTTAATAACTGTAACGCTAAACATATACAAGAAAATAATACAGATTAAGAACAAGAAGTAAGGAAGTCCTAAGGGTGCTAGACGAAGGATATTTACTAGCGGTCCATAAGGTAGACTGGTTACGAAAAAGGCTGCAACCAGTGTCATCAAAATCACAAGCCAAGCTGGTCTGCTTTGTACAAAAGGAACTTTTGCTGTACGAAGCATATGGATGACCATGGTTTGAGACCACATAGATTCGATGAACCATCCTGTTTGGAACAAGATAATAAACTGAAGGGCAGATTCTGACCCATGAACATAATGATGGCCAGTCACCAAAGGAACAATGATAAAGTAGAGGAAGATAAAGGTCAAAATATCAAAAACAGATGAGATTGGTCCCATCCAAACCATAAATCGCGTAATGGATTTTGCTTCCCATGTATGGGGTTGTTTGAGGAAATCTTGATCCACATTATCAAATGGCAATGCCACACAAGATAAATCGTAGACTAGGTTTAGGACAATGAGATGAACAGGGGCCATTGGTAAAAATGGCAAGAAGATACTCGCAACAAGGAGTGAGAAGATATTCCCAAAGTTTGAACTAACGGTCATCTTAATATATTTGGTCATGTTGGCGTAGACCTTACGGCCCTCAACGATACCAGTTTCAAGAACCATGAGATCCTTGTCTAGCAAGATAACATCCGCTGTTTCCTTGGCGATATCGACTGCTGTATCTACAGAAATACCGACATCTGCCACCTTCATGGATGGGGCATCGTTAATACCATCTCCCATATAACCAACACCGTGACCATTTCTCTTTAACTGTAGAATGATACGCGCTTTTTGGTCAGGAGACAATTTGGCAAAGACTGTTACACTTTCAACCGCTTCTGCCAACTCTTGGTCTGTCATTTGGTCAATATCAGCTCCCAAAAGCATCTGCTCAACATCCAAACCAACCTTTTCACAGATGGCCTGGGTTACTTTTTCATTATCCCCAGTTAAAATCTTTGTTCTGACACCATGCTCAAGTAGGACTTGGATAGCGGGTGCTGCAGATGGTTTTGGTGGATCCAAGAAGGCAAGGTAACCCGTAAGGATCATATCACTTTCATCATCCACAGCATAGGCATAGTCTTCACGTAAACCTGATTTGTAGCCAACACCTAAGACACGCAAGCCTTGACGGTTTAATTGACCAACTTCTGCCAGTACTTCTTGGCGAATACCTTCCGTAATAGGGATTATTTCTCCACGATATTCCACATGTGTCGAAATGTTCAACATTTCTTCTAAAGCGCCTTTGGTCACCATACTAACAACATTGCTATCATCTTTGACGATAACACTCATGCGTCTACGTTCAAAATCAAATGGTAGTTCGTCGATTTTTTGGAAGCTGGTGTCTAGATTTTGTAGGATAGCGTGTTCCTTAACTTCTTTTTCAGTTCTACTGATAATGGCACGGTCCATCAAGTTTTTCAAACCTGTTTGGAAATGTGAATTTAGATAAGCTCTTCTTAAGACCGCCATATCCAAATCACCATGGATATCCAAGGGATATTCTAAGACAATCTCATCTTGCGTTAGAGTTCCAGTTTTATCCGTACAAAGGATATCGATTGCTCCTAAGTCTTGGATAGCATTTAGTTTTTTGATGACTACCTTTTCCTTGGCCATGATAATGGAACCTTTTGCTAAGCTGGCTGTAATAATCATCGGAAGCATTTCTGGTGTCAGTCCGACACCCACGCTCAAGGCAAATACTCCAGCCTCTAGCCAGTCTCCATCGGTTAAACCATTTGCAAAAAACACAATCGGAACCATGACAAGCATCAAGCGGATCAAGAGCCAAGAAATACTGTTCATTTCACGTTCAAAAGAAGTTGGCTCATCATAGGTGTTGAGAGTTTGCTCGATGGCTCCCATCATGGTGTCATCCCCAACTGCTAGGACCATAGCTGTAGCACTTCCTGAGATAACGTTTGTCCCCATGAATGCCAAAGATTCTGCTTCTAAGAGGCTATCTACATCTTGACTAGTCGCTTTATTTAAAGCAAGTTTTTCGACTGCATCACTTTCTCCAGTCAAACCTGACTGTTGAACGAAAAAGTCACGGGATTCAAATAAGATAATATCAGCTGGGATCATATCTCCAGCACTCAATTTCACGAGGTCTCCCACAACTAACTCATCGATTGGCAACTCTTGTTCCAGACCATCACGAATGACAGTTGCCGTGTTGACAATCATTTTTGAAAGATTGGTTGTCGCCTTGTCGCTCCGTAACTCTTGGACAAAACGGATGCCTCCTGATATCAAGACTAAGACAACAATAATGATAGAGGTAGTTGGGTCCTCTTGGCCAGGTTTGGCAAGCCAAACGTTTGTAACGAGAGAAATAAAGGCAATCACAAGCAAAATGATTGTGAAAGGATTGATAATGGACTCATAAATCTTCTTAAAGATGGAATCCTCTTGACCCTTGGTAATGGTGTTTTCACCATACAGGTCACGGTTTTCTTCGACTTGTTCTTGGTCTAAGCCTTTTAGACTTGTATGGTAAAAAGCTAGACTATCTTTTAATGGGGTTTGAATAGCTGCTGCTAGTCTTTCTTTTGTAGTTTTCATTGGTTTCTCCTATCTGTATGAATGATAATTTCATACACAGAAACCAATCGCTTTATAAGGACAAAACGACACAAATCAGCGATTGGCTGTGTATGTGCGGTTCTGGATGATCGTCAATTTGCATCGTTTGTCTCCTTTCTTTGTTCTAAAACAGCAGAAAATCCTGCCATAAAATGGCAGGACTAAAAAACTTATTATCCGTTTTCGTTCAAGCTTTAACTCCATAGGGCGATGTAATGAGCTTAGTCTTGACCTTCGCGACCAGGACTGTTGACCAACGAGTAGTGTCTCCACTGCTTTGCGGTAGTCATCCGTATCCCTATGGTAGCCTCACCTACCGTTTTCGCCTTTCAGTATAAACCTTTAACTCGTAAAAGTCAACAATTTATCTCATTTTTCTTAGATTACGATTAATTCTTTTGGAGCAAGGGTTAGTAACTCACAACCTGTATCTGTAATCAGGATATCATCTTCGATACGAACTCCGTATTTCCCTTCAATATAAATACCAGGTTCATCAGTCAAGACCATACCAGTTTTGATAACTTCTTTGGAAGTTTGGCTAAAATAAGGTTCTTCGTGGATATCAAGTCCGATACCGTGCCCGATACCATGTGTAAAGTATTCTCCATAGCCTGCTTCAACAATGATATCACGAGGGATCTTGTCAAAGTCACGGAAACCTAAGCCGGCCTTAGCTTGGTCAATCAATGCTTGGTTAGCCTTTAAAACAGTGTTGTAGATTTCTGCTTGTTCGTCGCTCACATGCTCAAGGTAGATGGTACGAGTCATATCACTGACATAGTGATCATAAAGGCAACCGAAGTCCATGGTAATAGCTTCGCCTAGTTCTACTGGCTTGTGCATTGGGTGGGCATGGGGTTTAGAAGAGTTGATGCCACTCGCTAGGATGGTGTCAAAAGACAAGCCTGCCGCTCCCAACTCACGCATACGGAAATCAAGGAAGTTGGCAATCTCAATTTCAGTCTTTCCTGGCTTGATAAAGTCAAGCGCATCGCGGAAAGCTTGGTCTGAGATAGAACAAGCCTTGCGAATAGCTGCAATCTCTGCCTCATCCTTAATCATTCGAAGACCTTCAACAAACTGAGTTTGTGGAAGCAAGTCCAAACCTGCAAAAGCTGCCTGCATACGGTGGTAATAAGAGACCGAAATCTCATCCTCAAAACCGATCCGAGACAAGCCCATGTCCTTGACAATGCCGGCAATGACAGCCAATTCATCACGGTCAGCCACAATCTCAAACCCACTGGTTTCTTGTTTGGCTGCGATGATATAACGAGAGTCTGTCACTAAGACCTGACGATCACGGCTGATAAAAACTGTTCCGTTCGAACCCCAAAAACCAGTCAGGTAATAGACATTTTTAAGATTATTAATGATGATGCCATCTAGTTCTTTTTCTTGCATTTTAGCGAGAAATGCTTGTACACGTTTATTCATGATGTAACTTTCCTTTCAAATAGTGTCCTGTGTAGCTGGCTTCATTGGCCACTACTTCTTCTGGAGTTCCTGTTGCGATGATGGTTCCACCACCGACACCGCCCTCAGGTCCCAAATCAATAATATGGTCTGCTGTCTTAATAACATCTAGATTGTGCTCAATGACAAGGACTGTATTGCCATCGTCAACAAAGCGAGCTAAGACTTTAAGCAAGCGAGCGATATCCTCAGTATGAAGCCCTGTCGTCGGTTCATCCAGAATATAGAATGACTTGCCTGTCGAGCGTTTATGGAGCTCGCTAGCCAGCTTCATACGCTGGGCTTCTCCCCCAGAAAGGGTGGTAGCTGGTTGACCTAGCGTCACATAGCCCAGTCCCACATCCTTGATAGTCTGGAGTTTGCGTTGAATCTTAGGAATGTGTTGGAAGAACTCTACCGCATCGTTGACCGTCATGTCCAAGACCTGCGAGATATTTTTTTCCTTGTAGTGAACTTCTAGGGTTTCACTGTTGTAGCGGGTCCCGTGGCAGACTTCACAAGCAACATAAACATCTGGCAAGAAGTGCATCTCAATCTTGATGATTCCGTCACCTGAGCAGGCTTCGCAACGACCTCCCTTGACGTTAAAACTGAATCGGCCCTTCTTGTAGCCACGAATCTTGGCTTCATTGGTCTGAGCAAAGAGGTCTCGAATGTCATCAAAGACACCTGTATAGGTCGCAGGATTAGACCTCGGTGTCCGTCCAATTGGGCTCTGGTCAATATCTATCAAACGATCGATATGCTCGATTCCTGTAATAGTTTTAAACTTACCGGGCTTGTCTGAATTGCGATTGAGCTTTTGTGCAATAGCCTTTTTGAGGATGCTGTTAATGAGGGTAGACTTCCCTGAACCAGATACCCCTGTCACTGCAATGAATTTCCCGAGTGGGAAGCGAGCGGTGATATTTTGCAAGTTGTTCTCACGCGCACCTGTCACTTCGATAAAGCGACCGTTTCCAACTCGGCGTTCCGTCGGTACTGGAATTGCGCGTTTCCCTGATAGATACTGTCCTGTAATGGATTTGCTGTTGCGAGCTACCTGCTTAGGTGTTCCTGCCGCGACAATTTCTCCACCAAAGACACCCGCTCCAGGACCAACGTCAATCAGATAATCGGCTTCTCGCATGGTGTCTTCATCGTGTTCTACCACGATGAGAGTGTTACCCAAATCGCGCATTTTTTTCAGACTGGCAATCAAACGGTCATTGTCCCTCTGGTGAAGACCGATAGACGGCTCATCAAGAATATAGAGAACTCCTGAGAGATTGGAACCAATCTGGGTTGCCAAGCGAATACGTTGGCTCTCCCCACCTGATAGGGTTCCTGCCGAGCGGGATAACGTTAAATAGTTCAGTCCCACATTATTTAGAAAGGTCAAGCGATCCTTGATTTCCTTCAGGATAGGATGAGCGATGATAGCTTCATTTTCAGATAGGGTTAGCTGGTCAATAACTTCCAAATGGTCTGCGATGGAGAGGTCTGAAATTTCTCCGATATGGAGTTCTTTCTCTCCCCCTACACGAACAGATAAGGCTTGGTCATTGAGACGATAACCATGACAGGTACCACAAGTTAGCTCATTCATATAAAGGCGCATCTGAGTACGAGTGTAGTCGCTATTGGTTTCATGGTAACGGCGATTGATATTGCCAAGCACTCCTTCAAATGGAATGTCGATATCACGAACTCCGCCGAATTCATTCTCATAGTGGAAATGGAATTCTTTCCCATCTGAACCATAGAAGATGAGATGTTTATCCGCCTCAGACAAGTCCTCAAAAGGCCTATCCATATCCACTCCAAAAGCTGTCATGGCTTGTTCCAGCATATTTGGATAATAGTTAGAAGAGATCGGATTCCAGGGCGCTAAGGCTCCCTCACGAAGAGTCTTACTAGCATCTGGTACGACTAAGTCCGTATCAACCTCTAGCTTAATACCCAAACCATCACACTCACTACAGGAGCCAAACGGTGCATTGAAGGAGAAGAGACGGGGTTCTAGCTCTGGAACCGTAAATCCACATACTGGACAAGCATAGTGTTCTGAAAAGAGCAACTCTGAATCATCCATAGTATCAATAACGACATAACCTTCAGCGATACGGAGAGCTGCTTCAATCGAATCGAAGAGACGACTTCGGATACCATCTTTGATGATAATACGGTCTACCACCACATCGATGTTGTGTTGCTTATTCTTTTCAAGTTCAGGAACTTCGGTCACATCGTAGACAACCCCATCGACACGGACACGAACATAGCCATCCTTTTGAATTTTTTCAATCAGCGTCTTATGCTGCCCCTTTTTCTTACGAATAACAGGAGCCAAAATCTGCAGACGCTGTCGCTCTGGCAATTCCAATACCTTGTCTACAATCTGTTCGACAGACGAAGCCTTGATAGCCCCATGTCCGTTGATACAGTAGGGTGTTCCTACACGAGCATAGAGGAGACGTAGATAATCGTTGATTTCCGTTGTTGTCCCAACCGTTGAACGAGGATTTTTACTGGTCGTTTTCTGGTCAATGGAAATGGCAGGACTGAGACCATCGATAGAGTCCACGTCTGGTTTTTCCATATTGCCCAAAAACTGACGAGCATAGGCTGACAGACTCTCAACGTAGCGACGCTGCCCCTCTGCATAAAGGGTATCAAAGGCTAAACTAGACTTCCCAGATCCAGATAGTCCCGTCACCACAACTAGCTTGTCTCGTGGAATTTCCACGTCGATATTTTTTAAATTATGGGCGCGAGCCCCATGGATGACAATCTTATCTTGCATGTTACTTCTTTCTAGTCCATTGTTGCTTACCATTATACCAAAAAAAGTGAAATTCTATTACCAAAAAAGCCGATTTTGTAGTATAATTAAAAGCTTCTTATTTTATGTTTCCTTAGAGTTCCCTAACCCTTATATCACGCGCTTTTTAATAAAAATCACTAACATTACTATTTACTACTTGCTCCCCCAAAGTACGCAAAAAGGGGAGCAAAAAAGCCCCACAAAAGGGCTAGGATTTGACGAGTTCAGCAGGCAAGAAACTAGCACGGTCAAACGTGCTTTTTTAATTGCTGGTTGCTGATAGGTATATTATACCATGAAGCGCGTGGTTTATAAGATTATGACCTCACAAAAGCCTCCAGATTCGTTTATAAGGGCTTTTAGTTTATCCGTAATGATTTTATCGTCCAGTCCGAAACAAAGCGAAACAGGGGCAAATATTAAGCCTAGGGCTCCCTATACGCACTAGGCTCTGTGGTAAGGTTAAATCAATCCCCGTTTACAATACCTGCCAAATGTTCTATAGCTTTTTGCCTTATAATGTATACTGTAGTCTTTGATTTATCTATTTCTTCAGCAACCTCCCAAGCGTCGAGATCATTCAAGTAAAACAGCCTGAGAACAGAACGCTCAAGAGGATTGACCAGCTTATCAATCAGCTTAGATATTTCCATTCTCTCTTCAGTGAGGCGTTCAATTCTCTGTAAAGTGTCCTCTTTTAGCTTCAGGACACTTATAAGGTTATTCTCTGCTGTATTTACCCTGCTTGTTTGTACTCTGGTAGTGGTCAGTTCTTGCTTTTTGATAATACCACTTTCTAAAGCTGCAAGCTCTAAATATAAGCCCTCTATTTCTTTATTGATCCACTTAACGCCCTCTAGTTTTTCTTTTATCCGCCCTGGTGTCATGCCTTGGCCTCCTCTATGATATAATAAATGTGTTGAAATTATAGCTGAGGTGGTAAGCCTTGGCTTTTTTGCATTTTCAACGACTGGCGGAATGTGTCCATAAATGTCCATATTCGAAAGCATGTTGTAAGTGTAAATAAGGCAAGTTATTTGTTCCTTCTCTGCTTGATAAATGATAGGGGGATATACCCCACTTTCTCAGGCTTCGCTCTAACTTCAAGCTATGTAATCTTCTCTGTTTGTTCTCTGTTCAAGAGCTATTTTCTCGGCGTTCGCTCGGAGTTCAACACACATAACCCTGCCATTTGTCAGGCATATTTTTTGCCACTACCTAACCAAAACCTCACCATTGGAAAACTTCGATACCTTACCGTTCTTTGTCTCTAAAAGTATCTATATCTTAGGAAATCTTAGTGTTTTATCTCTAGAACAAAGCCCTGTACCTTGCTATTATTAAATGCAAAACCTAATTTAAACCTTACCAAAACCTAAGTATTTTCTGTTTCCTTTTCCTAAACGAATAATTTTTTTATCAAAACACGCGCTCCTTTTATCGCACCCTTTTTTGGAACGCTCTGCTTACTTAAACCCTTGATATATCTAGATTTTTTAACTTTTAAACCGTCTAATATGTAGTATTTGTTTGTTTTGTAAATTGCACACTACTTCATATTGTCCTACAATTTCAATCCATTCAGCCAAAAACTATCTCCTTTCTTGGTATAGTTCACAAACTTTTGATAATGCTTATAATATTTGGCACGTTTCATATACTTTGGTCTTTCAGGAAAACCATCGAACATATATCCGCCACGTTTGGGACTCCAACCTGGTTCTACCTTTCTAGCTTCCCTCAGTGCTCTCTCCCAATAGTATTGGCAATCTGTCTTACTTCGGTTCAGTGTTGACTTGTGTATTTTCTGGCATGATCCACAACCATATATCAAAAGTCTCTTATAGAGTTTTCTGCATCGTTTACCACAAATAGGACAGAGAAAGAAGTAGCGATTGCCTCCCTTAGTTCCTGGTATTCTTGCTAAATCAAAACGATCACGTTCAAAGGTGATATACAGATTACCTAGGTCTATTTCTAGTTTTCTACCGTCCAACTCAGCTATACCATGACTGATATTCTTGTTTTTCATTGGCTTTATAAATGTCTCTATGGTTATTGATTTTATAACTTCCATTCGTTCAAAAATCCCCCTATATAGAAAAACCCAAATTGATTGGGTTTGGTAGCAATGAAACCACAAAAAGAGGCAATGCCCCTTTGCTGCTATTCTTCACTGAGTAAGCCGCTTACTACCACATTACGGATAAACTGAGCTTGTTTTTCTTTGGGCAGTTGCAGGGCTTCAAGTAAAGACTCCAAAGCTTGCTTGTCTGTGCTTGCAATCAACTTTTTAATGATATTCTGGAACTGCCCTTCTAGGTACTCGCAAAAATGGATCCGCTGTGCTTGTGTTGGCTGCACTGGTACTGGTGAACTATCTGCAATCAGCAAGAAGCAGGCTTCCGCGATTTGGGCGAATAACTTTGCACGCGCTTCAGGGTGTCTGTATAACTCATAGGCGTTTATGCTGGTGTCTTCTGCCCGGAGCTTCTCACCTAGTTCAATCAATTCAGGCGTATCTTCAAGACACACTGGTGTTACATCCGCCATAAAATCGTCACGCTTACGGTTGAGTTCCTCCAGTTCTTGATCTGCCTGTTCAAAGTATGCTGGTTCTATCATAGGTTTCCTCCTTATTCTTTATATAGGATCAGTAGACCCAATGTTGCACTTAAATTCTCATAATCACCTTCAGTCGCTTCAGTGTATTTCACATCCACAACTTCAACGCTTGCCATAAAGTCGTTGACTTGAGATTCAAATTCCTGCAGGCTTTGCTTCTGCTGCTGATAAAATAACTTGACTTTCATTTTTTAGCTCCTTTTTTATACGCTTCTTGAAAATTTTATACACTTGTTTTTGAAAGTGTATAAAAAATAAAGTCAGTAGTACCAAGGGTTTTGCTATTGTTTTATACACTTTATACGCTTTATACATTAAAATAAAAATATATATAGGGGATAATAGGAACCCCATTTTTGAAACATAATATAAGGAAATTTTTTTATTTCCGTGTTTTTCGTATAAAGTGTATAAAACCCTTGATATGACAACATTTTTAAGTGTATAAAATTTTTGCCCTACTGTATAAAGTGTATAAAATTCTTATTTTCTTTTTCTTCTCTTTTTGTACTCTGGCCAATGGTTGTAATACCCGCGTTCATTCTTTGGCTTTTTCTGCTTTTCGGGTGTCTCCCTACCATTAGCGTAAACTATACTCGCAAACGGCGGTAGGTCTTCTTTAGGATAAAAACCTTTATGGATCTGTTGCCCTGCAGGGATAACCTTCTGGCCAACTGCGAAACCTTCAGGCAAGTTGCTTTTGATTTCTCGATGTAAGCCCATTTCTGACCTATTTTCTTTAATACCATAGTATTCTAGGAAACCTTTCCAAACGTGATATACAAAACTATTAGGGATAAACTCACTTGTCAATTCATCAGTAAAAAACTTAGAAACAAAATCAATAACGGGGTTCATGTCCTTATGATGTTCTTCAAGTATTTCAATAGACTTCGTAGGGTTAATGTCAGCGATTGGTGTTTCAATGGCCAACTTAACCAGGTACTCCAGAACTTCTTTGCGGTTAATGTAATCGTCTTTGATAGCCTTATTCGGTTTATCTTTGAATACTTTGGTAAAAGGTAAAATTCTAAATCGCCTATCAATAGCTGATTTATCCCCGTTCATTCTTGGTAAACCATTAGAAGATTGTACTACCGTCATATTAAGGCGTATGCTATAAGGGCGCTTCCCTTTGTCCTCTATGGTCATTATGTCGCCTGTTGCTAAGCTAAACATATCTGAAGTGTCTCTAATTACTGCGTCCTTTTGTACATCATCACCGATTACAAGCGACTTCCCTAATAATATAGAGGTTGAAAATTGGCTTTTTGTTAAACCGGTGATCTTCAAACTGGCCACATTTTCCATACCAACTAGGTTTATAAGTAACTGCTGAAAAGTTCCTTTTCCTGTTCCACCTTCACCGAAAAGCCAAAAGATCTTTTGTAATGACTGCCCTGTGATGCTTGCTTTTATAATTTGGATAGCAAGGTTATAAAGCTCCTTGTCACCGTCAAACAACTCTAAAAGCCAAGCTGTCGGCTTCCAGCCGTTAATTATAGGCTCTTCTGCCCCAGGGTTATAGCCTGTTTTTATCTTTCTTGTTGCTGTAATCTCTGGTGTAGTTTCTTCAAAAATGCCTGTCTTAGCATTGTATAGCTGTTTCCCAATTACAGTATAATTACCTTGGATTTCCCTCATTTGGCTTTGTCTTGCTATTTTATAAAGCGTGTCAAATGCCTGTTTTTCCGTTGTGTTTGGATAAATGACAGAAATAAGATCTTGCAAAAATTCATTATCCTCTAACCAGATACCAAAATCAGGATTATAGAAATATAGTGGGGCTTTTTGCCCTTGTGCCTCTGGCTTAATTCTAATAAATCGGATATGCTTTTTTAACATAATAGCAACTTCCAGCGGATTAGTTGGTAAAGCCTTGCTGCTCTTTTCCTCGCCTTTCTGCTGGGCTAGTTCTTCATGTTGGGCCTCGGTCAACCTGCCTGCCTTTACATTTTCAAGGTGTTTGCTGTCTGCCATAACTTCTTCATAAGCTTGCTGATAAGCCTTGTCCTTGATTTCTTGACACTCTTTGATAAGTTGCCCCCTAACACCTTTGAAAGTCTTAAAGTGCTTATCCTCACTTTCACGCACCCCTAAGATTTCACTTTCCAGGCTTTTCAATTTCTCCTTTTCTATGGTTCTATCCTCTCTTTCTGTATTCTGCCCGTGCTATGCTGCTGAAAGTACGGTCTAGTTCCTCAATCGGTAACGGTTCAGCAGTCACGCTATTGGCTATCTTTGTAAGTTCATAGGCGGTCTCTAGATCACAATCAACCCACTTATTAAAGAGTAGCCCCACAAAGCGCGTGAGTGCCACGTTACGCCCTCCCTCGTCTCCAAAACCATTAAAAAGCGTGTCAATGATCCTCATAGTCATTGATCTCTGGCCACTCGTTCTGGGTGTGAATTTTCCAGTAGTTTCTTGCTTCGTTCTTGGTTCAACATTGGGGACTGGATAATCTAGGCCATGTTCTACGATTTTTTGATAGTCTCCTGGGTTGCCTGTTGTGACTGGTAGCCCTTGGAGTTGTGACCAGGTTAGACTGGCCATGTCAAAGGGTAGTCCTATCTTGTCAGCAATCTCCTTTACTATCTGCTTATAGGTTGCCTCATTCATCACGTTGTCAGGCTTCACCACAAGGCGAAAACGGGGCTTTTCTAAGCTATGTTTGATAGTCGGGTATAAGATATAGGAATAGCCAAACAAGGCGCTAGAAACGGCTCTTATGAAGTCCTCAGACGTCCCCTGTATATCGTCATAGTCAAGGAAAATCAAATCCCGATATACCAGACTGGTGTTGTTTCGCTTGTAACTGCCATTATTTTCTGGTGTCACTTTCCCACTGATACAGTAAGGCGCTTGTGTACGTTTAAATCCTTCAATGTTTGACCCTTCAGGGACTACCAAAGGCTTAAAGCGTTCAATATACTGGAATGGCTCAATCTTATCAAATGGATAGACAAGATTACCCTGAAAGCCTTTAGCCTCGTAAATTGTCATACTATCGCCCCTTTCTACGTTTTTTCTTCAGCTTTTTAAGACTTTGCTGTTCCTTTAGCTGGTCTAGGGTTGGCCTGCGCTCTTTGTAAAATTTAATATTGTGATAATGTCCTTTATTATCTGCCGGATGAATACTATACCTTGCCATTTTCCACCCCCAAAAACTTCAGCAAGTCAGAAATTCTATAATAGATTTTCCTAGTGTCTTCTAGCGGTGGGTGGTATCGTCTTAGCCCAGCATCTTCCCACTTTTGGAGTGTCTTATATTTTACGTCTAACTCGTCCATGACTTCCTGGGCTGAGATTAACCCTGTCAAACGTGGTTTGACTGTATCACGCGCTTCCAGGTAATTCTCCACAAGCTCCAGAACGCCATGAGTTAGCTCATATTCGCTCTCTTTGCTGAGACTAAACATATTCATCAGCTCCCTTCAGTAGTTGCTTGTAGCTCTCTAAATCAGCATTTAAAAGGACAGTTAGGCGCTTCTGTTCCTCCTGTATTTGGTTATAGAATGCCTTTGCTCCATCCAGTAGCTCCTCTTTGTTAGCTGGGATAAAGTAGCCTCTAAAAGCTCCGTGACGTACCCCAACGATAGGAACACCGTAGCGCGTGATCAGACGGCTGATAATATCCTGGACGGTTCTTTCTGCTAGTTTGGTGATTAGGCTGATTTCTGCCCCTGTTATGGAGTTCTCAGCCCCCACTTTGATTAGTCTTAATACTCGTTTGTCATTCTCTGTCAGACTCATTCAATTCCTCCCCATACGTCTACCCCTGCAAGCTGAATATAACGCCCATAATCAGGGTTCAAATCCTCGCTAGGTGTTTCTATCGTCTGTTGGTTTTCTCGCTCAAATTGGGCGCTTTTTTTGCGGTCTCGGTAGTTTAGATAGATTAGCAAGCCAATCAATACCACGGAAAAGATAATCGCCTGTGTATTAGTCAAATCTAACTCATTCATGTTATGCCCTCGCTTTGTAATTTTTGATATATTCCACTTGTTTTTCACGTTTCATCTTCAACCAGTCGTCCACCTCTTCGGTTGTTACCTTTCGATCTACAAAATCAGCGATAAACTGGAATAGGTTTGGATTTCTTGACTTAATTTCTGCCATTACTTCATCAAACTCTGCTTGTGTCATGTTGTCTAGGTCAAGTGTCATTGCATTGCCTCCTCAAACTTCTCTATAAGACAACTTTTATTTACTCTCTGAGTTCCATTTTTAGAGTTAAAAAGAATATCTTTTAAGGTTACAGTAGCCTCTAAATACTCCTTTTCAGCATGCTCTATATATGCCTGTTGCTCTGCTTCGTTGTCAAAAAAGTGCTTGGCTTGGCGTTTAAAGAATGCTTTTCGCATAGCGTCCATTTCAAAAATACCAGGGCTGAAAAACATTCCCGTAGTTCTTTTAGATAGTGCCTCGATTTTATTGCGTTCATTCAATTCAGGAAGTTCAATCCAAAGTAAACGGGATAAATCTTCTTTGATAGACTTTATCTGACTTGCCAATAACGAAAGGCTATAAAGCCCAGTTTTTTCGCCAATTTCTCGCATTTCTGCGTTAATTCTGTCTATACGTCTAGTTAAATTCTCGTATGTTGTTTCTGCCATGTTTTTTACCTCTGTTTCTATGTTGTGTAATTGCCCTGAGGGCTTTTTAATGCCTTTTACTATACATGATTTCCTCACACTCTCCTCGACCAAAATTTGAGCGTGGGGCTTTTTGAGTTGTTTCCTATACAGTTAATTCCCACGCTCAGAGTCGCCAAATTGAAAGCGTGAGAAAGTACCAGTTTTAAGATTTGGCGCTCTCCGTATGGTCAAATTGCCCTAAATATGCTATAATCTAGGTATAAATCTTTACTAAAACCTCTTTGATAATAGCTTGCCTGCTTTGTTAAATTCGTTTTAGTGTTAGTGTGAAAGGCTCTGCGGTGTGGTTATTGCTAAGCCTTTTTTTGTTGCTATCACGCGCTTTCTAGGCGTGTTTTTTTATTTCTGAATGCCATAGCTTGGATTTTAAATCCAACCTTTCCGTACTGTTCCATCTATTCATAAACCTCTGACAATTCTTTGAAAATGTCATCTGGTATTGCTCGCATTGCTTTCTGTTGCAATTCAACCGCCTTGGTCTTGTCGTTGTCCTTACTGGTGTTTGATTCAATGATTCCAGTTAAGGCTAAAACCTGCCTGAAATATAAATCCATTTTCAAACGTTGACCAGCGCTGATCTCTTCTTTTGTTTCCTGCTTGCTTTTTAGTAGGAAAATCTCACTAAATTCCCCATCTTCTACCTTGTAGTCAATAGCCTTACGGTAACGCCAATTTGATAATCGGCCCTTGATGTCTTTTTCTGACCAAGTTGGTAAAGCGTCCAGTATTAGGTCTAGTGTGATGATTCCATTTTCTTCCTGTATGTTCCTCAGTAATTCCTGAGTAAATACTTGTTTCCCCATTGCTTGCCTGCCTTTCTATTTATCCAACCTTTAACAAGTCATCAATCGTAACTTCTAAAAACTCAGCTACTTTTTGCAATGTCTCAAAAGTCGGATTTTTTGAACGTTCATAATATAATGCAGTCAATGTGCTTTTTGATAGCCCTGTTTCTCTTGCAACATCTGCCACCTTCAAACGTTTCTTTGCTAAAATAACACGCATATTATTTTTCAAATGTCTTACCTCCTTCTATTATCTTTAAAAGCTATCTCCAGCAGAATAGATTGAAAAGTGTTGTGCTGGAGGTTTTGTTCAGACATTTTTTGTCTGATTGGTTTTTATTATACAGACATTTTTTGTCTTTGTCAAGGATATTTTTTATTTTATCAGACTTTTTTTGTCTGGTTTGAGAAAAAGAATGATATAATACATTTGAAAGGTGTTGATATAAATGAATAGATTAAAAGAGTTACGTAAAGAAAAAAAGCTATCTCAAAAGGAAATAGCAAAAGAAATGAGCATATCAGAAAAGACTCTATCACGCTGGGAAAACGGAGAAAGCCAAATTAAACCAGAAAAAGCCCAGCAACTTGCTGACTTCTTCGGGGTAAGCGTTGGGTATCTGTTGGGGTATGAAAGTAACCGTGATTTAAGAAATCACCTAGTCCACGGTACTACCGATTTAAACCCTGATGATTTTTCTGACTTCATCAAAAAGGAAAACGAGCTATTTTTTAACGAAAATCTTCAAAGATTATCTGAAAAGAATTTTATAAATTTCGTGAAATATATCAATGATTGCAATTTTTATATAAGCGATAAAGATATAATTTTGATTTATAATTTAATTACGACTCTTAACTTTAACAGGGAAGATAGTTTGTTAGGTAAGACTTTACAAAAACAAGCTGGTCACAATAAAAGTCTTCTTGATCTTGTGGATAAAAAAGATTACCGATTTATCACAATTGACGATGAATAAACTCCCCCATATTCGCCAATAGTAACCCTAACCCATAGGTCTATTGTGCAAAAACGGGGGAAATTGGAAAAGAGCAAAAAAAAGACAAGCTAGCTACTGCCAACTTGTCTAATAGTACCTAACTGAAAATAAGCGAAAGGTTAGGTATTCACAACATCATTATATCACTCTTGAATTTAAAATGCGACCTATAGCATACTCACGCGCCACAATGTTCAACAATCATGAAGCGCGTGTGCGAATGCGTGTGCGAATAATCTACTTTCAAAAAAACCTTTAATAGCACTGTTAGCTAACCAAAAATAAACTATTTTTCCCGCGCGTGTGCGAATGCGTGTGCGAATCTATTGGAGAAAAAATGAGAAAATACGATATACAAAAATTGTTATTAGCAGGAGAGAACCAAAGTGTTGAATTCAAAGAAGCTAAAAACTCTTTCCCTAAAGACGGTATGAAAACCATTTGCTCCTTTGCTAATACAAATGATGGATTACTAATTCTGGGAATATCAGAGAATACACAAAATAAAGAATTTTATATTTCTGGGGTCAATAATCCAGATAAAATACTTGATGATTTATATAGTTTAGTTAACAATCCTAAGAAAATTAACAGAAATGTAATAAACGAAGAAAGTGTTCAAGTTATAAATGAAAAGGGAAAGAGTATTATCATTATCCCTATTTATAAAGTTGATTATAAGGACAAACCAATATATCTAAACGAAAGTGTAACATCTACTTATTTCCGCCAAGGTACCGGAGATTTTAGATGTTCACAAGAACAAATCAACTCTATGTTAAGAGATTCCGCTAAGGAAAGTTTTGATAGCACACTTATTCAGGATTTTTCTATTTTAGACTTAGATACAGAAACAATAAAGCTATATAGAGAAAAATTTGATAATATAAATGCGGAGCACCCTTTTTCAAAATTGGATAACGAACAATTTTTAATAAAAATAAATGCTTTACGAAGAGATCGCAAGGACGATAAAATAAAGCCAACAGTTGCTGGACTATTAATTTTTGGTACACATAATTCAATAAAAGAGTTTATTCCACACTATAACGTAGAATATGTTCTAAAAGAGTTTTCTGAAAACAATCGCTTTAAAGATCGTGTGATTTATGATGGTACATGGGGGGAAGATAATCTTTTTAATTTCTTTTACCTAGTTATTGAAAAATTATATCTAACTTTGAATGACAACTCTAACATTCAAGAAAATTCTATGAATAGAATTGGAATTTCAAAATTACGAATTGCAATTCGCGAGGCATTCATTAATAGCCTTATTCATAGCGACTATAAAAGCGAAAAAGGGATAATGATAATTAGATATCCCGACAGGTATATATTCACAAATGGCGGAACACTTAGAATTGACATAAAGGACTTTTTTAGTGGGGCACATTCTGATCCAAGAAACTACTTAATACAAGAAATTTTTAGATTTTTAAATTTATGTGAAAAAGCGGGAACTGGTATACCCAAAATAATGGAAGCAGTTAAAGAGAGGCATTTAAAGTATCCCAATTTACGAACTGAATTAGACTCAGTTGAACTTACATTATGGGATACTTCCCTTATAGATAACCTGGATATTGATAACGAATATGAGAAAAAAATATTAGAATTAATAATCGAAAACCGTTTCATAACAAGAGAGACTTTGGAAGAAAAACTAAAAATCCACAAAAATACAATTTTAAAATATTTAAAGAAATTAGTGGAAAAACAAGCTATCGATAAATTCAAATCCGGTAGACAATACGTATACTTTATTGCACAAAACCAAGATCCTGAATTTCAAAAATATAACCACATTGATGCTATGTATTCTCTACTGGAAGAAATAAAACGAAAATAAGGGTCTTCTCGTAGCCCCTAGCATGATATAAAACCTTTTTGATAATAGCTTGCCTGCTGATGTATTTTAGAAAGGTTTATCATCATGAAAATAACTGAAGTTATAAAAAAAGACGGTAGTAAAGTCTATCGTGCTAATGTATATCTAGGAGTTGACCAGGTAACAGGAAAGAAAGTAAAAACCAAGGTAACAGGTCGGACGCAAAAGGAAGTTAAGCAGAAAGCTGCTCAAGAAAAAATTGCTTTCCAGAAAGACGGTTGTACTAGACAAAAAGCTAGTACCATAACAAGCTATCAAGAATTAGCCACTCTCTGGTGGGAAAGTTATAAAAATACTGTTAAGCCAAACAATCAAGGCAATATTAGAAAGCTAATCGATAATCATATATTGCCTAATTTTGGGGCCTACAAGCTCGACAAGCTCACTACTCCACTTATCCAGTCAATTATCAACAAACTTGCTGACAAGGCTAATAGAGGGGAAAAAGGGGCTTTTCTACACTATGACAAGATACACGCTTTAAACAAACGTATCTTACAGTATGGCGTAACCATGCAAGCTATAACGTCCAATCCTGCCCGTGATGTTGTTTTACCTCGTAACACTCAGAAAGCAAAACGCCAAAAAGTAAAACACTTTGAAAATGTACTGACCCCAAAAAGTTAGACAATTAATTTATTCAAAGGATTTAGTTCTGTATTGCACAGGACTGAGTCCTTTTAGTTTTACCTTAATTCGTTTATTGTTGTAGTAATCAATATAGTCTACAAT
>NZ_JASHBO010000010.1:0-106520 GCF_047464615.1 Streptococcus infantis | reverse complement strand
GCTCCTTGAAGCTTTGACCTTGCTTTCTAAGTTCATAGATCTGAACTTTATCATCATAAGTTAATTTCATAATAAAAATACCCCAAAAGTTAGTTTTTTTCTGTCTAACTTTTGGGGTGCAGTTCAAAATCCAGAATTAAAAAAGTTTCTTGTTTATCTCGATAATTTAGATAGCGATAGATATCGTTATTACTATGAGGCAACGCTCTATAAGTTCCTATTGGCTACTGGTTGTCGCATCAATGAAGCTTTAGCCCTTTCCTGGTCTGATATTGACTTAGACGGTGCCATTGTACACATCACCAAAACACTAAATCGGGATCTAGAAATCAATAGCCCAAAATCTAAGGCTAGTTATCGGGATATAGATATAGATCAAGCGACTGTTAGCATGCTGAAGCAGTACAAACTACGCCAAACTAAAGAGGCCTGGAAGATAGGACAACGTGAAAGCGTGGTATTCTCTGATTTCATTCATGAATATCCTTGCAGTTCAAAACTTAAAAGAAGATTGCTAACACATTTTAAGCGTGCTGATGTTCCTAACATTGGCTTTCACGGATTCCGTCATACTCACGCTAGTTTATTGCTTAACTCTGGCATTTCTTACAAGGAACTTCAGCACCGTTTAGGTCATTCTACTTTATCCATGACTATGGACATTTATAGCCACCTCTCAAAAGAGAACGCAAAAAAAGCAGTCTCATTCTACGAAACTGCACTAAAAGCACTATAAGGGGAGCAAAAAGGGGAGCAAATTAAAAAAGCAACATTTCAAGACAAAACGAAAAGCCAATAACAACGGTATTTTTGTAAGATTTTATTTGAAAAAAGCCGATTTTGTAGTATAATAGTACGGTGTCAAAAATCACTTAAACACAGAATAGATTAGGAAAGGATAGGAGATATGAAACAAGTCTTTCTCTCAACAACAACTGAATTTAAAGAGATTGATACGCTCCAGCCGGGCACTTGGATCAATCTCGTCAATCCTACCCAGAGCGAATCGATGGAAATTGCTTCTGCTTTTGATATTGATATCGCTGACCTCCGTGCACCACTCGATGCCGAAGAAATGTCTCGTATTACCATTGAAGATGAATACACTCTGATCATCGTAGACGTCCCAATCACAGAGGAAAGAAATAACCAGACCTACTACGTGACTATTCCCTTGGGGATTATCATCACAGAAGAGGCTATCATTACTACTTGCTTAGAGCCTCTACCACTTCTAGATGTCTTTATCAATCGGAGACTTCGAAATTTCTATACCTTTATGCGTTCGCGCTTTATCTTTCAAATCCTCTACCGCAATGCGGAGATTTACCTAACCGCCCTCCGTTCAATCGAACGTAAGAGTGAGCAGATTGAGAGTCAACTTCACAAGTCTACTCGAAATGAAGAATTGATTGAACTCATGGAGTTGGAAAAGACCATCGTCTACTTCAAGGCCTCTCTTAAGACAAACGAGCGCGTGATTAAAAAATTGACCAGTGCGACTAGCAATATCAAGAAATACCTTGAGGATGAAGACTTACTGGAAGACACCTTGATTGAAACGCAACAGGCCATCGAGATGGCGGATATCTATGGAAACGTCCTTCACTCTATGACAGAGACCTTTGCCTCTATCATTTCAAACAACCAGAACAATATCATGAAAACCTTGGCCCTCGTGACCATCGTTATGTCTGTGCCGACCATGATTTTCTCAGCCTACGGAATGAACTTTAAGGATAATGAAATTCCTTTAAACGGAGAACCGCATGCTTTCTGGCTCATCGTCTTTATCGCCTTTGCTATGAGTGTTTCTCTCACTCTTTACCTCATCCATAAAAAATGGTTCTAAACAGGAGTTATTATGTCACAGATTGATTTAAAAGAATTAACCAAGAAAAACCAAGAATTTATCCACATTGCAACCCAACAATTTCTCAAGGACGGAAAAACCGACGCTGAAATCAAGGCCATCCTTGAAGAAGTCATTCCTCATATCCTTGAAGAACAACCAAAAGGTGTAACTGCTCGTTCAATTTACGGAGCACCAACTCACTGGGCTCACAGCTTTAGCGAAAAAGAGCAATACGAGAAAGAACATCCAAAGGAAAACGACGATCCAAAATTGATGATGTTGGATTCAGCCCTTTTCATTACAGGACTGTTTGCAGTAGTTAGTGCCTTGATGAGCTTCTTCTCAAACCAACCAGTGGCTTACGGTTTGGTAACACTCATCAGTGTAGGGGCCTTCGGAGGAGTTGCCTTCTACCTTCTCTACCACTTCATCTACCGCTACTACGGACCAGATACTGACCGTAGCCAACGCCCTCCATTCTGGAAATCACTTTTGGTCATGCTAGCAACCATGTTTGCATGGGTCTTCATCCTCTTCTTGAGTAATTTCCTTCCACAAGCCATCAACATTAGTCTCCCACCACTTGTTTTGTTGGTGATTGGAGGAGCTCTCCTTGCCCTACGTTTCTACCTCAAAAAACGTTTCAACATCAAGAGTGCAAGTGCAGGACCTGCTAGATATTAAGATAAACAATAAAAGTAGTGTGTTTTGTAGACAGACTACTTTTTTGTAGTTCCAAATCATTTTTTGATTCTCCAAAGAAAAGTAGCCACATTTTCTAATAACATTCTAATGTAAAGTCTTCCCTTAGAATCCCAAGGTTTTACCCTTGAATCCAAGCTGTTTTTCTGTTATACTAATAAAGCAATAAGGAGAAATATATATGACTAAACAGAGAATTAATCAAATTGTCGGTTCAATTGGTGCCTTTATCGGGATTATTGTATTTATAGCCTACATCCCCCAAATTTTTGCCAATTTACAAGGGAACAAAGCTCAACCATTCCAACCTTTATCAGCAGCTGTTTCTTGCTTAATCTGGGTCATTTATGGATGGACAAAAGAGCCTAAGAAAGACTGGATTCTAATCATTCCAAACTCGGCTGGGGTTATCCTTGGCGGACTGACCTTCCTTACTGCTCTATAAGAATGCAACTACTATAAAAAATGCAACCACATCGAGCGGTTGCTTTTTTGCTTACTTTTGTGATCTAAAAGCCTTTTTCTGATTCTAATTCTTGTTGTTTCCCCTCTTCTTTTGTGATACAATAGCATCAATTTATTTCTAGGAGGATGAGATATGATTTCTACTATTGGTATTGTTAGTTTGTCTAGTGGCATTATCGGAGAAGACTTTGTCAAACACGAAGTGGACTTGGGTATTCAACGTCTCAAGGATCTAGGACTCAATCCTATCTTTTTACCCCATTCGCTAAAAGGCTTAGATTTTATCAAAGAACATCCTGAAGCACGTGCAGAGGATTTGATTCAGGCCTTTTCTGATGATAGTATCGACATGATCCTATGCGCCATTGGTGGAGACGATACCTATCGCTTACTACCTTATCTTTTTGAAAATGACCAACTACAAAAGGTTATCAAACAAAAAATTTTTCTTGGCTTCTCGGATACGACCATGAACCATCTCATGTTGCATAAACTAGGAATTAAGACTTTTTACGGCCAATCATTTTTAGCAGACATTTGTGAGTTAGACAAAGAAATGTTGCCATATAGCCTCCACTACTTCAAAGAATTGATTGAAACGGGAAGAATCTCGGAAATCCGCCCTAGTGACGTTTGGTATGAGGAAAGAACTGACTTCAGTCCCAAGGCACTGGGAACTCCTCGTGTCAGCCATGCAAATACTGGTTTTGAGTTGTTACAAGGCACTGCTCAGTTTGAGGGAGAAATCCTTGGCGGTTGCCTCGAATCCCTCTACGATATCTTTGACAACTCTCTACACGCAGACAGCACAGACCTCTGCCAAAAATACAAACTTTTCCCTGACTTATCCGACTGGAAAGGAAAGATTCTATTGCTAGAAACAAGTGAAGAAAAGTCTGAACCTGATGATTTCAAAAAAATGTTGCAGGCTTTAAAAGAAACTGGGATATTTGAAGTCATCAGTGGACTCTTGGTCGGAAAACCTATGGATGAAACTTTCTATGACGACTATAAAGAGGCACTATTGGATATCATTGACAGCAATACCCCGATTGTCTATAATCTAAACGTTGGCCATGCCACACCAAGAGCAATTGTTCCCTTTGGAGTTCACGCGTATGTAGACGCAACGGAGCAAGTCATTCGCTTTGACTATAACAAAGAAAGCTGAGATGAATTTCTCAGCTTTTTCTCATTATCATTACTGGCATTTTCATCACATACTACTGATAGCTAAAATGATCAAGGAAAGGCTGTTGCTTAACATATGAACAAGTAGGGGATAGTAAATATTCTCCTTTTCTTTCACATAAATAATTGAAAAGGCAAGGCCCCCACCTAGGTAACCGACTGCACCGATCCACTCTGATAAAGACAAACTGTGCATATGAGTAAGCGCAAAGGCAAGGCCGACCAAAAAGACACTCAGCCAAGTTGGTAGATTTTTCCTCAAATATCTCAATAAAATTTGACGGAAAAAGAGCTCTTCCACTAAAGGTCCGATGATACAGGCGAAAACGGCTATCAGTAATGGTTGCTCTTGAAAGGTGCTTTGAATATTCGACTGGTTTAGACCTTGTCCATATAGTCCCAAAAACCGTCTCAACATCTCTGATACAAAGCCAAAGACAACAGTCATCAGAATGAGAAAGAGCCAGCCTGTTAAGACACCAAAGAAGAATTTTCTTTTAGTTTTTCTAATCTCATTCCATTGTTGGATTAATCTATCCTTGAACAAGAAAGAGCCGTATAGTGCTAATACTACATAGACTAGATAATTTGCAATGGTAGATGGCATCAAGGAAGCCAATAATTTAACGCCATCAAACACAAAAAGAATTGTATAGAGGAGCCCAAAAATCAGAATTCCCTTATTTTTGTCAGACATCATTTAAGATCCTTCCATTCACAATTATTCTCGTGGTCGTCAACCAGACCTGCAGCTTGTAAAAATGACAATACGGCGACTGGGCCTGTGAACTTGAAACTACGTTTTTTGAGATCTTTGGCTAACTTCTCAGACAGAGGTGTTTTAGCTGGGGCTTGGCGGTAATCGGGAACATCGTTAACGATCGTTTTCCCCTCAACAAAAGACCAAAGATAGGCATCAAAAGAGCCGTACTCTGCCTGTAGTCGTAGAAAGGCTTGGGCATTAGCGCGTGTAGCAAAAATCTTGGCTCTATTTCGGATGATGGCTGGATTCTCCAGCAAGTCTTCCAATTCGGTATCGGTCATCTCTGCAACTGCTTGAATTTGATAGCCATGAAAGGCTTCTCGGAAAGCTTGGCGTTTGTTAAGTACCGTTTCCCAAGACAGGCCTGCCTGATAAGTTTCCATGCACAACAACTCAAACAATGCTTGGTCATCATGGAGGGGTTGCCCCCACTCCTCATCATGATAGGCGATGTAGAGCGGATTGGTCATCTTGACCCACGAACAACGTTTTGTCATACTCTGCTCCTATTTGACCAACATTTTAAGGGCCGACTTGATATAGTTCTCAGCTGTATCTGTCGTTCCTTCAAAGAATTTCTTGATTTTCTTGAGCTCGGTTGCCTTGTAACCCAAGGCCAACATAGCTTCCATGGCTTCTTCCAATTCTTGGTTGTCTCTGCTAGATGGAACTGTAGCCTTAGCAGGGAGATCGTCTCCTGCCACAACCACCTTGCCTTCCAAGTCCAGCACCATCTGCTGGGCTGTTTTCTTACCGATTTTAGGGAATTTAGTCAAGTAGGTGATATTCTTGGTCTCAATAGCTTGTACAAGCCCTGCATTGTCATCAGCCGCGATAATAGCAAGAGCAGAAACAGGACCAATACCCGACACCGAAATCAAACTAAGAAAGAGCTTTTTCTCATCTTCCGAGCGAAAGCCGTAAAGTAGATGAGCATCTTCACGAACGACTTGATGCACATAGATCTGCGCTTCTTGGTTAACTTGTCCTGAGTAAGCATAGGGATTGGCCACATGCAGGATATAACCGATACCATTTGCCTCAAGGACGATATATTTAGCAGTAATTTTGGTAATAATACCCTTTAGATATTCGTACATAGTTTTCCTTTAAATCTAGTATTTTCCTAGTTCTCGTAGACTCGTGTGATTTTCCTGAATGCGACGGAACATCTTTTCCATGTCTGACTTGGTAAAGTGCACCAAAACAGGACGTCCGTGTGGACAGTTGTAGGGGTTATCACATTGGGAGAGTTGGTATAGAAGTTGTCTAGCCGAGTGGTCATCAATACGGTGGTTAGCCTTGATGGACCGTTTGCAGGACATCATAATGGCTAATTCAGCTCGGTATTTCTTGATAGAAACTTCCTTGGTCAAGAGGAGCATATCACACATCTCATAGATTCCAGACTCGATTTCCTCCTCTGCCATCCAAATAGGATGTTCGCGTAGGATAAATTGATTCTCTCCGTACTCTGCTAGAAAGACGCCTACTTCCTCTAAAAGAGACATTCTTTCCTTGAGACGAAGGGCATCATCCGCAGGAAATTCAAAGATGTAGGGCACTAGGAGTTGCTGCTGGCTCTGGTCAACATTGCCAATACTTTCACGGTACTCCTCATACTTGACCCGTTCCTGAGCAGCGTGCTGGTCTATGATGTAAAGGCCATCTCGACCTTGTGCAAAGAGATAGGTCCCGTGCATTTGTCCGAAAAATTCCAACTCTGGGAAGCTAGATGATTCTTCTCGCTCTAGCTTGTCATAAGCCTTATCAAGACTAGCCATATCCAACTCTGGATGGTCCAGTTGATCGTAGCTGGCAGGCTTTCGCTCTGCAAAATGCAGTTTGGCTGGCTTGGTCAGCTGATCCAAGGTTTCCTTGGCGAACAGGTTCAAATCCTGTCTTTCTTCAGTCAAATTCACCTGATGGTCTGCCACCTCAGCTTGAGTCGGTCTTGCTAGCCCCGTTTTTTCATAGTAGAGGGTATTTTCTCTCAGTGGCAAAGTCGTTTGCTCCACCTTTTCACGATTTCTAACCGCAGATTTGGCTAGATTTTCCAAGGCATCTGGAATCAAAGTCTGTTCCTTGAGACTCTTTGCAATTGCTTCTGAAACCAGCGCCATCAGCTCTCTTTCCTTAGAAATTCGCACCTCTTGCTTGGTCGGGTGCACATTGACATCTGCCAGATATGGATCAATATGGATATGAATAACAGCCAGCGGAAAACGCCCCACCATGAGCTTGCTACCGTATCCATCTAAAATAGCACGATTGAGCAGGAAGTTCTTGATATAACGGCCATTGATAAAAAGGCTGATATAGTTACGATTAGCCCGTGTCAATTCCGGCAATGAGACAAAGCCTGAAATTTCAAAATCTAGGTCAGCATTCTCAATTTCAACCATCTTTTTGGCACTGGCTAAACCATAAATTCCAGCAATGGCTTGGCGCAGTTGACCCGTACCAGCTGTTCGTGTCATTTCCTTGCCATCACTAATCAAACTAAAGGAAATCTCAGGATGGGCCAACCCAAGACGGTTAACAATATCGATGATATGAGACAACTCTGCTTGCTGGCTCTTCATATACTTGAGACGGGCAGGCGTGTTGAAAAAGAGGTCCTCCACACAAACCTTGGTTCCCACAGGACTGGTCGCTGGAATGACTTCTTCAACTTCTCCCCCACGAGCGACCAGCTTGGTCCCATGACTGGCACCTTCAACCGCAGTCAAAAGAGTCAGAACACTGACAGATGCGATAGAAGGCAGGGCTTCACCACGAAAACCAAGTGTCCGAATCCGAAAGAGGTCTGCTTGATTTTTTATCTTACTGGTCGCATGACGACGCAGGGCCAATTCCACCTCATCGTGGGCAATTCCATGACCATTATCTGTGATTTGAATCTTCTTGAGACCAGCTTCCTCAATCTCAATGATAATCTGACTAGAACCCGCGTCAATGGCATTTTCAACTAGCTCCTTAACCACACTAGCAGGGCGTTCGATAACTTCTCCTGCCGCGATTTGATTGGCCAAAACTTCTGGCAATTCAATAATATGAGACATTTTCCAGCCCCTTTCTCAACTATTTTTATCTATTTCTCTGAAAATAATACTCTTCAAAAATCAAATTCAAACCACGTCAGTCTCGCCTTGCCGTATATGTGTTACTGACTTCGTCAGTTCTATCCACAACCTCAAAACGGTGTTTTGAGCAGCCTTCGGCTAGCTTCCTAGTTTGCTCTTTGATTTTCATTGAGTATAAGCTAGTGCTATTATACCATATTTCACTCGTTTCCAAAAAAGTCCGAGTAGCAACTTTCTTCCCGATTTTACTAGGTTATTTGCCAAGTTTGTGGTAAAATAGGTAGACACAATATTTTATAAAGGAGAAAAGACACATGCACATTTTTGATGAGCTAAAAGAGCGTGGTTTGATTTTTCAAACGACTGATGAAGAAGCTTTGCGTAAAGCCCTAGAAGAAGGTCAAGTTTCTTATTATACTGGCTACGATCCAACTGCTGACAGCCTTCACCTAGGCCACCTTGTCGCTATCTTGACAAGTCGTCGTTTGCAGTTAGCAGGTCACAAACCTTATGCGCTCGTTGGCGGTGCTACAGGTCTCATCGGAGATCCGTCCTTCAAAGATGCTGAACGTAGTCTCCAAACAAAAGACACAGTAGATGGCTGGGTCAAGTCTATCCAAGGACAACTTTCTCGTTTTCTTGACTTTGAAAATGGTGAAAACAAGGCTGTCATGGTCAACAACTACGACTGGTTTGGCAGCATCAGCTTCATTGACTTCCTCCGTGATATCGGAAAATACTTCACTGTCAACTACATGATGAGTAAGGAGTCTGTGAAAAAACGGATTGAAACAGGAATTTCATACACTGAGTTTGCCTACCAAATCATGCAAGGGTACGACTTCTTCGTCCTTAACCAAGACCATAACGTAACGCTTCAAATCGGTGGTTCTGACCAGTGGGGAAATATGACAGCTGGTACTGAATTGCTTCGTCGTAAGGCTGACAAGACAGGCCACGTTATCACTGTTCCACTGATCACAGATGCAACTGGTAAGAAATTTGGTAAATCAGAAGGAAACGCAGTCTGGCTCAATCCTGAAAAGACTTCTCCATACGAAATGTACCAATTCTGGATGAACGTTATGGACGCTGACGCTGTTCGCTTCTTGAAAATCTTTACTTTCTTGTCACTTGATGAGATTGAAGACATCCGTAAACAATTTGAAGCAGCGCCACACGAACGCTTGGCTCAAAAAGTCTTGGCTCGTGAAGTCGTTACACTTGTTCACGGAGAAGAAGCCTACAAAGAAGCTCTTAACATCACTGAGCAACTCTTTGCAGGAAACATCAAAAACCTTTCTGTCAAAGAGCTAAAACAAGGACTTCGTGGTGTGCCAAACTACCAAGTTCAAGCAGATGAAAACCACAATATCGTGGAACTGCTCGTCTCATCTGGTGTAGTTAACTCAAAACGCCAAGCCCGTGAAGACGTCCAAAACGGAGCTATCTACGTCAACGGCGACCGCATCCAAGACCTTGACTATGTCTTGAGTGACGCAGATAAGTTAGAAAACGAACTGACTGTTATCCGTCGTGGGAAGAAAAAATACTTTGTATTGACTTACTAAACTGTTCAACATTGATCTATAAATAAAGGAGTTAACCTCGAGAAAGGTAACTCCTTTTTGTTGTTGATAAGCACATCTATCTAGGCTTAATAGACAGACTACGTAGGACTATGCGCAAGGTTGTTAGATTATGTAGGATAGAGAGGTTTGAAGGACTGAGCCAATTAAACAAGCCAAAGCCAATCAAACTACTATTTACGACAACGGTATCTTGAATATTCTTCTTGATGAGTGTTTGCAAAGATGATGATAGCCAATCCAACTCTTGGAAGAAATCCAAGCGATTATCTAACAATAAGATATCGCTCATCTGCTTAGAAATGTCTGCACTCTCATTCATCACCACACCGATATCTGATAGGGTTAGAGCCGCTGAGTCATTCAACCCATCCCCAACCATCAAAATAGTGTGACCTGCTTTCTGCAGTTCCTCTACTAACTCAAATTTTCCATCAGGTTTCAAGTCTGTATAGACCTGATCAAAGGGCAAATCTTTGACTAATTCCTCTGTCCTAACCAAGGTGTCCCCTGTTGCCAGAATCAATTTTTTCCCTTGTGCCTTAAGTTTCTCCAAGGCTGCTTTTGCTTCTTTTCTCAAAGGAGTATGAATGCAGAACATTCCAATCAATTCATTCTGATAAGCCAAGAATAAGAGATTGTAGTGACTCTTGTACTCTTCAATTAAAGCATTTTGTTCTGAACTGATATGAATCTGTTCATCCTGCATCAAGACATAATTCCCAATAAGAACTGGTTGCCCATCTATATGAGATTTAATCCCCTTGCTTGCGATATATTGGAGTTTCCCATGCATTTCCTCATGTTCAATTCCCTCTATCTCAGCTTGCTTGACGATAGCATTAGCAATAGGATGATAAATGTGTTCCTCAAGACAGGCACTGATTCTGAGAATATCTTCCTCACTATAGTCCCCAAAAGGTAACACCTTTTCAACTATAGGATAACTAGTTGTAATTGTTCCCGTCTTATCAAACAAGAAAGTATCAACTTCCAGATATTTCTCCAGAACATCCCCATCCTTAATCACCATTTCACGGTTCAACCCCTCCTTGATAGCTGTTAAATAAGCTACAGGAGTAGAAATTTTCAAAGCGCAGGAGAAATCGACCAATAGGAAAGAAATAGCCTTAGAAAAAGAACCTGTCAATAGGTAAGTCAGCCCAGCCCCCAAGAAATTATATTTGACGACCTTGTCCGCCATCTTGATGAAATAGCGTTGTTTCGTTTTCTTGTTTTCTTCAGATTTTTTCATCAACTCAATCAGTTGTAAAATCCGGCTGTTCATCTGATTATCGGTTACACGAATGCGTAACTCTCCAGTTTCTAATACTGTATTTGCACAAACCAAATCAGACTCTCTTTTTTCAACTGGAAAACTCTCTCCCGTCAAGGAACTTTCGTTGACCATACCTAAACCTGAAACTACTTGTCCATCAAATAGAATTTCATTTCCTTGAGATAAGACCAAGACATCTCCTATTTGAACATCGGAACTCTTGATACTAACAACCGTATCGCCCTGTACTAAGAATACATCGCTCTCTTTTGCAAGAAGACTCTGTTCTAAATCTGTTGCAGTTTTTTTCAAGGACCACTGATCTAAATGATTCCCCAAATCAAGCATAAACATGATATTGCTAGCTGTCTTGGATTGGCTCATAAACAAGGACAATAAAATCGCCGAACAGTCCAAGACCTCCATCGTTAGTTCCTTACGCGCTAGTGTTTGATAGGCTTCTCTGATATAACCCAAAGCCTGATAACAAGTCCATATATAGCGAATAGGATACGGCACAAAACTACGAAAAATCATACGCTTAATCGCTGCACCTGAAACAATAGAATAAGCACTCTCTTCTCTACGAATGGGAAGAGTCATCAACTCAGAAACTTTCCCTTTATCAATTCTTTTTAAAAAGGCTTCTGCATTATCTAATACAGAAAAACCTTCTTTTATACGTAGAGTAAAGTGCTGTTGATCCATGTAAAACTGGATAGACTCAATCCCCTTTTCATCTCTCGCCAAGGAACGAAGATAGTCTTGAATATCCAAGGTGAGTGAAAAAGAAGATGATAGTCGGATATGTTGGTATCCTCTATGTAGCACTTTAAAAGACATATTATTCACCTATAAGGCTATCTAATTGCTCTTCTTTTTTCTCTTGCTCGTACAAATATTTGGCATCTTGCAAGACATCGTCTCCATGTTGCTTCACAACAGAAACAGATGCATCTAGCTCGTCTTTCAACTTGTAAGCCTTAGCCAAAGCTTTAGAATAACCTTTTTTAGCTTCCTTACTTGCCAAGATCTTCAAACCAAGGGTACCAAATGCGACACCACCCAAAAAGAGTGATGATTTTTTCGCAACTTTTGCGACGCTTAATACTTCTTTTAACATACTTATTTCCTCCTTATCATTATTATATAGCAATTTAGATATAAAAGCAATTTTATTTTATAAATTGGAGAATTATACTCAATGAAAATCAAAGAGCAAACTAGGAAACTAGCCGCAGGCTGTACTTGAGTACGGCAAGGCGACGTTGACGTGGTTTGAATTTGATTTTCGAAGAGTATTAGTTTTATTTCTACTGAATCTCCCATCTACTTATTCCTAAAGTTGCTTTCATTTGCCTCTTTTGATACACTTAAACTATGAATACAAATCTCAAACCCAAACTCCAGCGCTTCGCTGCTGCGACCGCCTTTGCCTGTCCTATCTGCCAAGAAAATCTGACTCTGGTAGAGAGCAGTCTCAAATGTAGCAATCGCCATTCTTTTGACTTGGCGAAATTCGGCTATATCAATCTAGCCCCTCAAATCAAACAATCTGCTAACTACGACAAGGAAAATTTTCAAAACCGTCAACAAATCCTAGAAGCCGGCTTTTACCAAGCTATTTTAGATGCTGTATCTGACTTGCTTGCAAACTCAAAAAATGCCAAAACAATTTTAGATATCGGTTGCGGCGAAGGATTCTATTCTCGCAAGCTTCAAGAAAGGCATCCTGACAAAACCTTCTATGCCTTCGACATCTCTAAAGATTCTGTCCAAATCGCTACCAAGAGCGAACCAAACTGGGCAGTCAATTGGTTCGTTGGGGACCTTTCTCGCCTTCCTCTGCAAGATGCCAGTATGGATATCTTACTTGATATCTTTTCCCCTGCCAACTACGGAGAATTCCGACGAGTCTTATCAAAGGACGGCATCTTAATCAAGGTCATTCCTACTGAAAACCACCTCAAGGAAATCCGTCAGATGGTACAGGATCAGCTGACAAAGAAGGATTATTCTAATCAAGATATTAAGGAACACTTCCAAGGACACTTCAGCATCCAATCTAGTCAGATTGCTTCCCTGACCAAGTCTATCACCGTAGAGCAACGCCAAGCCTTGCTCAGCATGACGCCCCTGCTTTTTCATGTCGACCAGAGCAAGATTGATTGGAGCCAACTGACAGAGATCACCATCGAAGCAGAGATTCTTGTCGGGAAAGCCCTGTAAACTAGTTTATGAGATAAAACCAAGCCCGCACCTCTTCTTGAGATGCGGGTTTAAAACACGATTTTTCACTGTCTTTCCGAAAAGTATAAAAAATTTTGACCTCTCCATTTATTTTCGATTTGAAATGACAAATTTATCAATAAATAGCAAGTGATATAAGGCAAGTGACGCCCCATAACAACATCCATGAAAAGAGATTTCTTGATGAGTCAGTGGAAACGAAGAACTATTACCCACATAAAGGCATGACCAAATTACAAGAAGAATCCAAAATAAATCAGTCCATTTATATTTTGAAAAATATTTTTTCCACATAAGAACACCTTCTTTCTTTACTATAATACTATTATAATACTGTTTGTAAACGAATACAAGAAATTTGAGGTAACAGCTAATAAGAACCTGAGGTTTAAAGGTAATACAACCAGCCTTCTTAGTGTTCTCTAGGTCTGATTTTTAAGTCTAGAAATTATTGACAAATTATTTTTTCTTTTGAGACCAGTCAACCTCAAATCCATAACATTCAAAAAAGCGAATTTCAATTGAAACTCGCTTTTTTGCTAGATATGTAATAACTATAAAATTTCGTATCTTATACTCAATGAAAATCAAAGAGCAAACTAGGAAGCTAGCCGCAGGTTGCTCAAAGCACCGCTTTGAGGTTGCAGATAAAGCTGACGTGGTTTGATTTTGATTTTCGAAGAGTATTAGTTCAAGTGCCAGATATCTTCGTTATACTGAGCGATTGTACGGTCAGATGAGAAGAATCCTGCTTTAGAAATGTTAACGATAACTTTGTCCAACCATGCGTCACGGTCTTCGTAGTCAGCCAACATTTGCTCTTTGACTTTGATGTAGTCTTCCAAGTCAAGAAGAGTCATGAACCAGTCTTTGTTGATCAATTCATTGTAAAGACGTTCCAAGCGCTCTTTGTTTCCAGCTGCAAGAACTGCATCGCTAACGATGAAGTCAACCAATGGTTTGATAGCTTCACGAGCGTAGAATTCGCTTGATTTGTAAGCTGCTTTTGCGTAAAGGTCGATAACAGTTTCTGAATCTTCACCAAAGATGTAGATGTTTTCATCACCAACCAACTCAGCGATTTCCACGTTAGCACCGTCCATAGTACCAAGAGTCAAAGCTCCGTTCAACATGAATTTCATGTTACCAGTACCTGAAGCTTCTTTAGAAGCAAGTGAGATTTGTTCTGAGATATCACACGCTGGGATAAGGAAGCTTGCTGCAGTAACGTTGTAGTTTTCAACCATAACTACTTGCAAGTGTGGAGCTACTGCTGGATCATTAGCAATAACTTCTGACATGCAAAGGATTAAGTGAATGATGTCTTGAGCGATTGTGTAGGCTGGAGCTGCTTTACCACCAAAGAAGATTGTGATTGGGCGAGCAGGGATGTTACCAGCTTTGATGTCAAGGTATTTGTGGATTACGTACAAAGCGTTCATTTGTTGGCGTTTGTACTCGTGAAGACGTTTGATTTGGATATCAAAGATAGAGTTTGGATTGATTTCCACACCTTGGTGTTCTTTCAAGTGACGAGCCAATTTACGTTTGTTGTGAGCCTTGATGCTTTCCAATTTTTCTTTGACAGCTGCTTTGTCTTCATAAGACAAAAGTTTTTCAAGCTCATCTGCTTCATGGTGCCAACCTTCTCCAAGAATCTCGTCCAAGTAGTGAGACAATCTTGGGTTAGCATGCATGAGCCAACGACGGAAAGTAATACCGTTTGTTTTGTTGTTGAATTTTTCTGGGTAAAGGTCGTAGAAGGCTTTCAACTCAGAATTTTTCAAGATTTCAGTATGAAGTGCCGCTACTCCGTTAACACTGTATCCGTAGTGGATATCCATGTGAGCCATGTGAACACGTCCGCTCTCATCGATAATTTGAACAGCTGGATCTTTGTATTCTGCTTTCACACGACGGTCCAATTCTTTGATGATTGGTACCAAGTGAGGAACCACTTCTTCCAAGAATTCAAGAGGCCATTTTTCAAGGGCTTCAGCAAGGATTGTGTGGTTAGTGTAGGCAGTCATGCTACGAACGATAGAGATTGCTTCATCAAGCTCGATACCACGTGCTGTCAAAAGACGGATCAATTCAGGGATAACCATTGATGGGTGAGTATCGTTGATTTGTACAACTGCGTAGTCAGCAAGGTCGTGCAAGTTGCTTCCTTTTTCGATTGCTTCATCGATGATCAATTGTGCACCGTTTGAAACCATGAAATATTGTTGGAAGATACGGAGCAATTCACCTTGTTTGTCGCTATCGTCTGGGTAAAGGAAAAGAGTCAAGTTGTGAGCGATATCTGTCTTGTCAAAGTTGATACCATCTTGGATGATTGAAGAATCAACTGAATCCAAGTCGAACAAACGCAAACGGTTTTTAGTAGCTGTTTTGTAACCAGGTACATCGATATCGTAAAGAGTAGATGTCAATGTAAAGTGTGCAAATGGCACTTGGTAGCTACGGCTTGAGCGAACCAACCAGTTTTGGTCAGTCAACCAAGCGTTAGGAATAGTTTCTTGTTGGTTATTTTTAAGGACTTGTTGGAAAAGACCGAAGTGGTAGTTCAAACCAACACCGTCACCATTCAAACCAAGTGTAGCGATTGAGTCGATAAAGCAAGCTGCCAAACGTCCCAAACCACCGTTACCAAGTGATGGTTCCAATTCTACTTCTTCAATTTCGATCAACTCTTTACCTGCATCAGCAAGTTCTTTTTTAACTTCGTCATAAAGACCAAGGTTAATCAAGTTGTTTGACAAGAGTTTACCAATCAAGAACTCAGCTGAGATATAGTAAACTTTTTTCTTACCAGTGTTGACTGGTTTTTGGCTACTTGCAAGTTTGCTGTAGTTAAGAAGAGCAAGATAAAGCTCTTCGTTGCTGCATTCTGCGATAGATTTATTGTAACGATTTTGTACAAATTCTTTTAATGGTAACATTTTTGTGTCTCCTGATAATGTCTTATTTCTTTAATTCTACCAAATTTTCATTGATTCGTCGATAGATTGTTGTCAAGTCAAGCAAGCCTTCCTCGACAGCTGGTGTCAATTGATCCTCAGTCATACGCCAAGACCAGTTTCCGCCAAGGGTAGATGGGAAGTTCATACGAGCTGTCTCATCCAATTCTAGCAAATCTTGCATAGTTGCAATTGCCATGAAGCTAACTGATGAAAAGACTGTACGAAGCATAGCGTGTGGAACTGTTTCGTATTCTTTACGGTTAGTGTAGCGAGCCATGTATTCACGAGTCGCATCATCGATCTCGTTACGGTACCAACCAAGGACCGTGTTATTATCGTGTGTTCCTGTGTACATAACTGAGTTAGCAGGTGCCAAGTGTGGGCTATCGATACTTTCGTCTTCTGGGTTGAAGGCAAATTGAAGAATCTTCATTCCTGGGAAGCCAGTACGTTCACGCAATTCGATAACTTCGTCTGTCATGAAACCAAGGTCTTCAGCGATGATGTTTAACTCACCAAGTTCTTCCTTAACAGCTGCAAAAAGCTTGTAGCCAGGACCTTTGACCCACTCACCAGGTGCTGCTGTATCGGAACCAGCAGGGATTTCCCAGTAAGATTCGAAGCCACGGAAGTGGTCGATACGAACGATATCGTAGATTTTGAAGCTTTCACGCAAGCGTTCAATCCACCATTTGTAGCCGTCTTTGTCCATTGCTTCCCAGTCATAGATTGGGTTACCCCAAAGCTGACCAGTTGCAGAAAACTCATCTGGTGGGCATCCTGCGATGCAAGTCGCCTTACCGTTGACATCTGTTTTGAAGAGATGTGGATTTGCCCACATATCGCTTGAATCTTCCGCTACGTAGATTGGCATGTCCCCAACGATTTCGATGTGGTTGTCGTTAGCGTAAGCTTTCAATTTCAACCATTGTTGGAAGAAGAAGTATTGAGTCACACGGTGGTAAACCAACTTGTCTGCCAATTGCTCACGATAGCTTTCAAGTGCTGAAGCTTTACGAGCACGAGCGTCTGCATCTGGCCATTCAGTCCAAGCAAGATTGTCAAAATGCTCTTTGATAGCCATATACTCTGCAAAAAGTTCAAGCCATGATTGGTTCTCTTGAGCAAATTTCTCAAAATCTTTAACATCTCCTACTTCCAAGAAACGTTTTACCGCTTTTTCTAAAAGAGGACGACGTGCATAGTAGATTTTAGCATAGTCAACTTCAGACGCATCGCTACCAAAGTCAACTCCTTCAAGATCACTTGCTTCCAACAAACCTTGTTCCACCAAGATATCCAAATCGATGAAATGAGTGTTTCCCGCAAAGGCTGAGAAAGATTGGTAAGGAGAATCCCCGTAACTAGTTGTTCCTAATGGAAGGATTTGCCAGTAACATTGTTTTGTACGAACCAAGAAATCAACGAAGTCGTAAGCACTTTTACCAAATGATCCGATTCCGTATGCTCCTGGAAGAGAAGAAATGTGCATCAACACACCACTTTGACGTTTTTTCATAATAAGCACCTCATGTGTTTATAGTTAGATATTACATTTTTACGAACGCAAACGTTTGCGCTAACTAAAGTATAACCCATTTCTAAAATAAATGCAAGCGTTTCAACAAAATCTTTTTCAAATTATTTGTCTTTATAGCTTTGCTATAAAACTATATTCTTATTTTTTTCACATCTACAAAAATATCTACAAACTATGCAATCGTTTTCCTTCAATTATTTTTGAATTGAAATTTATATGATTTCACCTTTTTCTTCCTATTATATAACCAAATTTAGGAATTATTCAGTTACATGCTTTTTAAAAATTTTTTCAAAAAACGCTTGCAACCGTTTTCTGTTTGTGCTATACTAAGTTCATAAGAGAAAACGTTTGCGTTTCCTCGGAATCAAAATTTGTTATTCTTTAGGAGGAATACATTATGTCAACTAAATTCATGAAGAGCGCTGCTGTACTTGGTACTGCTACTCTTGCTAGCTTGCTTTTGGTAGCTTGCGGAAGCAAAACTGCTGATAAAGCAGCTGATTCTTCTGCATCAGGAAGCCAAGAAATCACTTTCTATGTTGAAGACCAATATAAAGCATTCGCAGAATCAGCTGCAAAAGCTTACGAAAAAGAATCTGGTGTAAAAGTTACTATTAAAACTGGTGACCAATTAGGTGGACTTGACAACCTTTCACTTGATAACCAATCAGGTAAAGCTGCTGACGTTATGATGGCTCCATACGACCGTGTAGGTAGCCTTGGTACTGACGGACAACTTTCAGAAGTTACTTTGAGCGACGGTGCTAAAACAGACGACACTACTAAATCTCTTGTAACTGTTGGTGGTAAAGTTTACGGTGCTCCTGCTGTTATCGAGTCACTTGTTATGTACTACAACAAAGACTTGATTAAAGAAGCTCCAAAAACATTTGCTGAATTAGAAGAACTTGCTAAAGATAGCAAATACGCTTTCGCTGGAGAAGACGGAAAAACTACTGCATTCCTAGCTGACTGGACTAACTTCTACTACGCATACGGACTTCTTGCTGGTAACGGTGCCTACGTGTTTGGACAAAACGGTAAAGACCCTAAAGATATTGGTCTTGCTAATGATGGTGCTATTGCAGGTATCAACTACGCTAAAACTTGGTATGACAAATGGCCTAAAGGTATGCAAGATACTGAAGGTGCTGGAAACTTGATCCAAACTCAATTCCAAGAAGGTAAAACAGCTGCTATCATTGATGGACCTTGGAAAGCTCAAGCATTCAAAGATGCTAAAGTAAACTACGGTGTTGCAACTATCCCAACTCTTCCAAACGGTAAAAACTACGCAGCCTTTGGTGGTGGTAAAGCTTGGATCATCCCATCAAGCACTAAGAACCTTGAAGGAGCTCAAAAATTCGTAGACTTCCTTGTTTCAACTGACCAACAAAAAGCATTCTACGATGCAACAAACGAAATCCCAGCTAACACTGAAGCTCGTACTTACGCTGAAGGTAAAAATGATGAGTTGACTACTGCTGTTATCAAACAGTTCAAGAACGCTCAACCAATGCCAAACATCTCTCAAATGTCAACAGTTTGGGACCCAGCTAAAACAATGCTCTTTGACGCTGTAAGCGGTAAGAAAGATGCTAAAACAGCTGCAAATGATGCTGTAACATTGATCAAAGAAACAATCCAACAAAAATTTGGTAACTAATTGATTGATTCAAGGGGGATTTAAAACTTATCCCCCTTGATTTTTAGATATTAACAGAACTCAGCTTGACGTTCACATCTTATGAAAGGAGTACTCATGGAACAACAACCAAGAAAAGCAGCCTTGCTTTCATTGATTCCTGGGTTGGGGCAAATCTATAACAAACAAAAAGCCAAAGGTTTTATCTTCCTTGCTGTAACATTAGCTTTTGTCCTCTATTTTATAGTACTTGCAGCACCTGAATTGAGCAACTTGATCACACTCGGTGAAAAACCTGGCCGTGACAACTCTCTCTTTATGTTGATTCGTGGTGCATTTCACTCTATTTTTGTAATTGTTTATCTAGCATTTTATATTCTCAATATTAAAGATGCTCATACCATTGCAAAACGTATCAATAATGGCATTCCTGTCCCATTGACACTTAAGGATATGATTAAAGGTATCTATGAAAATGGATTCCCATACTTGCTCATTATCCCATCTTACGTTGCCATGACATTTGCCATCATCTTCCCAGTTATTGTAACCTTGATGATCGCCTTTACTAACTATGATTTCCAACATTTACCACCTAATAAATTGTTGGACTGGGTTGGATTGACCAACTTCACAAATATCTGGAGCTTGAGTACCTTCCGTTCAGCCTTTGGTGCCGTTCTTTCTTGGACTATTATCTGGGCTTTGTCTGCATCAACTTTACAGATTGTAATCGGTATCTTCACAGCTATTATTGCTAACCAACCATTCATCAAAGGGAAACGTATCTTTGGTGTTATCTTCCTTCTGCCTTGGGCAGTTCCAGCCTTCATCACTATCTTGACATTCTCAAACATGTTTAACGATAGTGTTGGTGCTATCAATACTCAAGTTTTGCCACTTTTTGCTAAAGTTCTTCCATTCCTCGATGGGGCACTCATCCCTTGGAAAACAGACCCTACTTGGACTAAAATTGCCTTGATTATGATGCAAGGTTGGCTTGGATTCCCTTATATCTATGTCCTTACTCTCGGTATCCTACAGTCTATTCCAAACGACTTGTATGAAGCAGCTTATATCGACGGTGCAAACGCTTGGCAAAAATTCCGCAACATCACTTTCCCAATGATCTTGGCTGTTGCGGCGCCTACTTTGATCAGCCAATACACCTTCAACTTCAACAACTTCTCTATCATGTACCTCTTCAATGGCGGTGGTCCTGGTAGTGTCGGTGGTGGAGCTGGTTCAACCGATATCTTGATCTCATGGATTTACCGTTTAACAACAGGTACAGCTCCCCAATACTCTATGGCAGCTGCTGTTACCTTGATTATTTCAATCATTGTCATCTCTATTTCTATGATTGCCTTCAAGAAACTACACGCATTTGATATGGAGGACGTCTAAGATGAATAACTCAATCAAACTAAAACGTAGACTGACTCAAACCCTCACTTACCTCTACTTGATCGGACTTTCAATCGTCATTATCTACCCACTTTTAATCACGATTATGTCTGCCTTTAAGGCCGGTAACGTTGTGGCCTTTAAACTCGACAGCAATGTCAACTTTAGTCTTGATAACTTCAAAGGGCTCTTTACAGAAACCTTGTACGGTACATGGTACCTTAATACTTTGATCATCGCTTTGATCACCATGGTTGTACAAACAAGTATTATCGTACTTGCTGGTTATGCCTACAGCCGTTACAACTTCTTGGCTCGTAAGCAAAGTTTGGTCTTCTTCTTGATTATCCAAATGGTGCCTACAATGGCTGCTTTGACTGCCTTCTTCGTTATGGCCCTCATGTTGAACGCCCTTAATCATAGCTGGTTCCTCATCTTCCTCTACGTCGGTGGTGGTATCCCTATGAATGCATGGTTGATGAAAGGTTACTTTGACACCGTGCCAATGTCTCTTGATGAGTCTGCAAAACTTGATGGTGCAGGACACTTCCGCCGCTTCTGGCAAATCGTTCTCCCTCTTGTTCGCCCAATGGTGGCGGTACAAGCACTCTGGGCCTTCATGGGACCTTTCGGAGACTACATCCTCTCTAGTTTCTTGCTTCGTGAGAAAGAATACTTTACAGTTGCCGTTGGTCTACAAACCTTCGTTAGCAATGCGAAGAACTTGAAGATTGCCTACTTCTCAGCAGGTGCTATCCTCATCGCTCTTCCAATCTGTACACTTTTCTTCTTCTTGCAAAAGAACTTTGTTTCAGGACTTACAAGCGGTGGCGACAAGGGGTAATATACCCCCCGCCACCCTTTTTCATTTTGGAACTTGTCCTTACTTAGATAATCTGATGAGAAATAAAAGTTTAAGGTAAGGCTTCTTGTTTGTGAACAATTTAAAGCAAAAGCCTACTTTCAACCAGCATTGTACCTGACCCACTTGAAATTAAACACATTTCTCTATATAATACTCATATAGAAAAATGCCTTAGAAAGAGAATTATGTTGCCATATCCATTTTCTTATTTTAATAGTATCTGGGGATTCCGTAAGCCCCTATCTCAACGTTTTGGTCTCAACTGGTTCCAACTGATTTTTACCAGTATCTTCTTGATTAGCTTGTCGATGATCCCTATTGCTATCCAAAACAGTTCTCAGGAAACTTATCCTTTAGAAACTTTCATCAATGATGTCTACACTCCTTTGACGGATAGTGTGGTTCAGGATTTGGCTGCCAATGCAAAGATTGTAGATGGTAAGTTGAGCTATGCAGGTTCATCTCCTCATCAAGCTTCTATCCAAATCGGAGACCCTTCTAGTTCAAACTTCCCTGAGGAATTACTTCTGAACTTTGAACCTGAGAAACTCATCATCAGTAAGCAAGGAAAAGAATTGACCAGCATTCGCTATCACGCGATAACGACTGAGAGCTTCCAAAGCAAGGAAAGCTTAACACAAGCCATTTCTAAAGACTGGTATCAACAGAATCGCGTCTATATTAGTCTCTTTCTTGTGCTAGGTTCTAGCTTCCTCTTTGGACTTAATTTTTTTATTGTTGCTTTAGGTGCTAGCCTCTTGCTCTACTTCACGAAAAAATCGCGTCTCTTTTCATTTAAAAGCTACAAAGAGTGCTATCATTTCATTTTGAACTGTTTAGGATTACCAACCTTACTTGCTATGATTCTAGGTCTCCTAGGCCAAAATATGGCCACTTTAATTACTGTTCAAAATATTTTATTTGTTCTATACCTGGTCACTATCTTTTACAAAACGCATTTCCGTGATCCAGACTACCATAAGTAGGAGATTATTATGCCTGTTACGATTAAAGACGTGGCCAAGGCTGCTGGTGTTTCACCTTCAACCGTAACCCGTGTTATTCAAAATAAATCAACCATTAGCGATGAAACAAAAAAACGCGTTCGCAAGGCTATGAAGGAGCTCAATTACCACCCCAACCTCAACGCTCGTAGCTTGGTAAGCAGTTATACCCAAGTTATTGGCTTGGTGCTTCCTGACGACTCAGATGCCTTCTATCAAAATCCTTTCTTCCCATCTGTCCTCCGTGGTATCGCCCAAGTCGCCTCTGAAAACCACTACGCCATTCAGATTGCGACAGGTAAAGATGCCAAAGAGCGTCTTAAAGCTATTTCTCAGATGGTCTATGGTAAGCGTGTAGACGGTTTGATTTTCCTCTATGCCCAAGAAGAGGACCCTTTGGTTAAGTTAGTAGTAGACGAGCAATTTCCTTTCCTTATCTTAGGTAAATCTCTATCTCCCTTCATTCCACTTGTCGATAATGACAATGTCCAAGCTGGTTTTGATGCGACAGAGTATTTCATCAAAAAAGGATGCAAGCGAATTGCCTTTATCGGAGGTACTAAGCGACTCTTCGTAACACTAGACCGTCTGACAGGTTACGAGCTAGCTCTCAAACAATACCAACTTCCTCTCGATACTAATCTGACTTACTTTGCTACTGAATTTCTTGAAGATAATGGTTATCGCTTTAGTAGACTTCTCTTCAAACACAATCCAAATATTGACGCTATTATTACCATTGATAGTCTCCTTGCTGCAGGGGTCTGTGATTACATCGCAAAACACCAACTGGATGTCCCTGTCCTCAGCTTCGACTCAGTCAATCCCAAGCTCAACTTGGCGGCCTATGTCGATATCAATAGTTTGGAGCTTGGTCGTGTTTCCTTTGAAACTATTCTCCAGATCATCAATGATGCTAAAAACAACAAACAAATTTGTTACCGCCAGTTGATTGCCCACAAAATCGTTGAAAAATAAAAAAGCCCAACTCTGACAATATGTTCAAGAGTTGGTTTTTTCGTTCTATTCATTGTTATAAATAACTATTAGTAAACTAGAGCAAGGTATCACTAATGGAATTTGAAGATGTCCTGAAATCTTTAGTTTTCGACTTCGACAAATCGTCCTAGGATATGAACATTTTCTGAAACAGAAACAAAGGCCGTCGGATCAACTTGCTTCATGATTAATTTAAAATCATTGAACTCTGCACGAGTGATAACCGTAATCAAAACAGCCTTACGCTGGTGATTATAAGTTCCTTCAGCATCATGGATCATGGTTGCGCCACGGTGCAATTTATTATGGATCTTCTCAATGACGGCATCTGGATTGCTAGTAACAATCATGGCCTGCATGCGTTTTTGCTTGGTGAAAACTGCATCTGTCACACGACTTGAGACAAAGATGGTAATCATGGAATAAAGGGCATATTTCCAACCAAAGGTCACTCCAGCAATCAACATGATGGTACCGTTCACCAAGAAAGAGATACTTCCGACGTTGCGACCTGTCTTCTTACGAATGGTTAGGCTGACAATATCTGTTCCGCCACTGGAGATGTTATGTCGTAAAGCAAAGCCGATCCCCAATCCCATGACGACTCCCCCAAAAAGGGCATTGATGATTGGATCCTCTGTCAAGACCACCACAGGCACAAACTGGATAAAGAGCGAGCTCATGGATACCGTGATAAAGGTAAAAATCGTAAACTTATGTCCAATTTGGTACCAGGCTAAAATCATCAGCGGGATATTGATAGCGTAAAATGCTACTGAAATTGGGAAATGAAACCCAAACCAGTGGTTACTTAGAGCAGATATAATTTGGGCCAAACCTGTCGCACCACTTGAATAAACGTGCCCTGGTTGGAAAAAGAAATTAACGGCTACTGCTGATAGAAAACCATATACCAGAGAAGCTGAGATTTTTTCATCGTATTTTTCTCGAGAAATACTTTGTAAAACACGCAAAATCTTTACTCGATAAGCAAAGCGGCGAAGATAATGGTACCACTTTTTAGTTAGTTTCGTTTGTTTCATCTTGTTCTACTTGTAGATTAAGTTCCTCTAGTTGTTTAAGAGCTACTGTTGATGGTGCTTGCGTCATTGGGTCAGTTGCCTTATTGTTCTTAGGAAAGGCAATAACTTCGCGGATATTTTCTTCTCCAGCGAGCAACATGACAAAACGGTCAAGACCGATAGCCAAACCACCGTGTGGTGGGAAGCCATAGTCCATAGCTTCCAAAAGGAAACCAAACTGGTCATTTGCTTCTTCGGCTGAGAAACCAAGAGCCTTGAACATACGTTCTTGAAGGTCTTTTTGGTTGATACGAAGGCTACCGCCACCAAGTTCATAACCGTTTAGGACGATATCATAGGCAATGGCACGGACCTTAGCCAAATCACCTTCAAGCTCATGAGTAGTTTCTGCTTGAGGAAGGGTAAATGGATGGTGGGCACTCATATAACGGCCTTCTTCTTCAGACCATTCAAACATTGGCCAGTCAACTACCCAGAGGAAGTTAAACTTGTCGTTATCAATTAAGCCAAGCTCTTTGGCAATACGTCCACGAAGAGCCCCAAGTGTTGCATTGGCTACTTCAAGCGTATCAGCCACAAAGAGAACCAAGTCTTTATCTTCAAGAGCAAGCGCTGTTGTCAATTCTTCTTGGATACCAGTCAAGAACTTGGCAACTGGTCCGTTTAATTCTCCATCAACCACCTTGACCCAAGCAAGACCTTTAGCACCATACTGCTTGGCCACCTCTGTCATCTTGTCAATATCTTTACGAGAGTAGTTGTCTGCTGCACCTTTAACTACAATTGCTTTAACCGCAGGAGCTTCTGTGAAGACTTTGAAATCTACACCCTTGACAAGATCTGTCAAGTCTTGAAGCAACATCTCAAAACGAGTATCAGGCTTGTCAGAACCATAAAGAGCCATGGCATCATCATACTTCATACGAGGGAATGGCAGTGTTACTTCGATGCCTTTTGTTTCCTTCATCACGCGCGCAATCAAACCTTCTGTGATATCTTGAATTTCTTGCTCAGTAAGGAATGAAGTTTCCAAGTCGACCTGTGTAAACTCAGGTTGACGGTCTCCACGTAAATCTTCATCGCGGAAACATTTGACGATTTGGTAGTAACGGTCAAATCCCGCATTCATTAACAACTGTTTTGTAATCTGCGGACTTTGAGGAAGGGCATAGAAATGACCCTTATTGACACGAGAAGGCACCAAATAGTCACGCGCCCCCTCTGGTGTTGACTTAGAAAGGAATGGCGTTTCCACATCAATAAATTCCAACTCATCCAAGTAGTTGCGGATAGAATGTGTTACTTTGGCACGAAGTTTAAGATTTTCCAACATTTCTGGACGACGAAGGTCAAGATAACGGTAACGTAGACGCGTATCATCGTTCGCTTCAATGCCATCCTTGATTTCAAATGGTGTTGTTTTGGCTGTGTTAAGTACAGAAAGAGCTGTTACATTCAATTCAACTGCACCAGTCGCCAACTTATCATTGGCTTGCTCACGTGCAGCAACTTGACCAGTCACCTCGATGACAAATTCACTACGAAGGCTTTCAGCTGTTGCCATCACCTCTGCAGATACTTTTTCTGGGTTGATAACCAACTGCATGATTCCTTCACGGTCACGAAGATCGATAAAGATCAAACCACCAAGGTCACGACGACGGGCTACCCATCCTTTCAAGGTAATTTCTTGTCCGATGTGTTCCTCACGAACACGACCAGCATACATACTACGTTTCATGTTTTCTCTCCTCTTTTATTCTGTTACTATTTTACCATAAAAGCGCAGGCTCTTCATGAAAATCATCAGAAAAGTTGAGAAGAATCCTGCTATAAATGAAAAAATCCAGCAAAATCATTCGCTGGACCTTATTTTACTTGGTATTTCTTTATTTTTTTCGCTTTTCAGCAATCTCTGCAGCCTTTTTAGGGAGAACAATCTCCGTTGCATAGGCTGTCGCAAATCGCATAATACCTGCGATTGGTGCAAAGATAACTGCTAGATGGTTATAAAAGAAATCCCCTTTAAAAGCATAGGCAAGCGCTCCAATAATGAAGAAGAGTACAACTGCCTGAATCACTGCTAATAATATCACTCGTTTCATGACTTCCTCCTGAGTCTATTATAGCATGAGAATCATTAAAAATCCGATTAAATTATTTAAAGCATGTAAAGCAATGCTGTATGCCAAACCACCTTTGCTGATATATGCCAAGCCCAAGCTCAAACCGAGGGAACCATACACTAGGAATTGTTGAGGAGTGCCAGGGAAATGAACAAGGGCAAAAATGATAGTACTTACAAGAAGAAAGAGTACTGTCTGCTTGACGTTATCCTGCTGAGGGAAGACATAACGAGCTAACAGACCTCTAAAGGTCAACTCTTCTGTCAGGGGTGCAAAGACAACAATCATGAAGAAAGAGAAGAGAGGTTGATTATGAGTCAATTGTTCTGCCGTCTGTTGACTGACAGATGGATCATTTGGTAAGAAATTTTGTACAACAATGATAAGAACCCATACCAAGGCAGGCAACCAGATGTATTTGTTAAGGCCCGTTTTTTCTATCGTAACAGTTCCTGTCTTATACCACTTGTATGTTAAGAAGGTAAAAGCTCCTGCTAATAGAATATAAAGCGGAAGAACACCGACTATAGGTGCACCTGAACCAAGAGCAATCAGAGGTAAAGTCTGAATAAAACCGTAGATAAACAAAAATGATAAGAAAGCAAGAACAAACCAGCCAATGTTTTTAAGTGTTTTCATAAGATTCTCCTATTTTCCTTTATAACTATTTTTCAATACAAAGAGACATGCTAGGCCTAGAACAAGGACCCATGACAATAAAAGACCAAGATTTCCCAGAGACAATTCTCCTCCACCTTCTTTTAATAGACCTACAAAAGGACCGATAAAAGAATAGTCCAACAGTTTTTGAACCGTATCATTTTGAGAAGCAATCGTGGGTAAAAAAGAGACAATTAACATAGGAAAGATACTATAGACTTGCGCTTTAGATTGAGTATCTGATACTGCACCGATTAGAAGGTTGAGAAAAATAATACAAATAGTTGCTAGAAGCAAATAGATAGCATAGGCAAATAAATAACCAGATACGTTTACTTTAAGATAGATGGGAAGCACAATCATAGCAAGTAACATTATCAGAATAGGGAGAACAAGCATACTGAAAGTATATTCTGTTGCTGTCACACCACTTAGAATAAGTGATTTGAGATTTCGTTTTTCCTTATCTTCTGCCATCATAATCGATACCATATAACCACTTCCCATGCTCAAGACCATCGTCAAGCTAGAAGATAGTAAAAATAGGCTCACTTCTCCATTCTTATTTAAAAATTCATTTAATAAAACAGCAATACCAAAAGGCATCAATAAAGTTGCTAACAAAGTTGAATTGCTAATAAGAACTTGTAATCTTAACCATAGTAGGGCATTTAATTTTCTAAACATCTAACTTTTCTCCTGTTAATCTGATAAAGATCTCTTCTAAAGTTGGTTCACAAGAGTGAACGACCATCAAATCTGTCGTGTCTAAATGTGGCAATTCTTCAAACAGAACTATTTGTTCTCTTCCATCTTTATAACCTACACGTACTTTCTTATCCACATGGTATTTTTGAATAATCTCTTGTGGACTTCCATACTCTATTAAATTTCCCTTATTTAAAAGAGATAAGCGATCACAAAGCAAAGTTGCTTCATTCATATCATGCGTGGTCAGAAAGATAGTTGTCCCAGCTTGCTTTAATTCTTGAAGTAGGGTATGAATCATCTTAGATGTTGTAGGGTCTAGCCCACTGGTTGGCTCATCTAGAAAAAGAATCTTAGGAGCATTAAGAAGGGCACGGGCCAAGAACATTCTTTGTTTCATTCCTGTAGACAGTTTTTCTGCGATAATATCTCTAGCATCTGCCAATCCAACCTGTTTGAGCACCTGATTTACTATATCTGACTTGAGGCCATATAACTTAGCGTAAATGAGAAGATTTTTATAAAGACTCATCTTTTCATAAAAACCACTGCCATCACTAACAATACCGATTTGTTCCAAATCATTTGAGGTTAAATCTTGAGAATTCTTGCCTAACAAAATTGTGTTACCTTGATCTGCAGTTAACTGGCCTGTTAAGACATTGATCATGGTTGTTTTACCTGATCCAGAAGGCCCAAGAAAACCAAAGATTTCACCTTCCTTAATCTCAAAAGAAATCTGATGAAGAGCTTTTTTGCTCCCAAAACTTTTGCTTACATTTTCAACACGAATCATAGAAACTCCTTTATTTAAAATAACGTTTTGTTTTTCTTAATTGTGCGATAGTTATATAAAGATGAATGACGACTAAAAGAACTAAGGCAACCACTTGTATTTCTCGTAAAATAACTGATAATACTATCAATAAAATATAGAGTGCGGGCAGTAAAATTTGATCCAGCCTAAACAGAGTTAAAAAGGCACTCTCCATCTCTGCCTGCTTTTCTCCCTCATCATAACTGTTAAGATAGGTTAAAATATCTTTTGGAGTGTAATAAGCAGACAGTTTATAGTGTCGAACGATAAAAATAGTTCGCAACAAGTAATTGGCAACAATAATGTATAAGCATAATAGAATAAGAGTAGGAAGAATTAGCAAGGTATTCTTAAATATCGGAGAAATCAGTATAATCCCACTGGTCATCATTGCTATCATCAAAACATTGGAAGAAACTGAACCATAATCTAAGTAACGATAAGCTCTTACATAGGTTTGGTTACTATCTTCTTCCTCTGTCGCCCTTTGATAAAGAGTATAAATTTCGCGACTTTTACCAAGATAATACATGGCTAAAACGAAGGAAAGTCCTCCAATAACAAGAGCGATTCCATAAATAGTAGGTAAGACTTGTTCCATTTGAATCTGTTCAACTATCCCTCTAAGAGTGTAGGCAAAGGCTACTACAAAAGCACTTAACATACACATTACTACTCTCAACCATCTACGATTATTATTCATTTTCTGACCTCTATCTAAACTAGCCAATAACCTTAAGTAGTTTCAGTGATCTTTCCTATTTAAAATAACGTTTCACCATAGGTAACTGCATCACATTGATATAAATATGGATTACTCCTACAAGCAAGAAAGCTAGTAGCTGAATTTCTCCTGTAAGTAAGGAAAAGAGAACAATTAGAATGTAGAGACCTGGCAAGACATACTGATTTAATTGGAATAAAATCTGAAAACTCTGTTCCAAATTAGCCTTGCGCTCCCCTTCATCGTAAGAATTGATATAGTTCAAAACATCCTTTGGTGTAGAGAAAAGAGCCAAATCAAACTGACGCACAATCGCAATTGTTTTAGAAAGAGATTTTTGAGCGAGTAAGAATACCACAAAGAGTAAGAAAGAAAGGGAAAATGTTTGATGGCTTGTATTCAATATAATCACTTCATTTAATGAGATGAAAAGAGATAATAAAGTCGCTACGCTTGTGATATTAAAGGCAATGCTTCCAAACTCAAGATTCCGATACATTTGCACATAATAGCTTTCATTCAGATCATCATCCATTTCCTCTTGATACAAGGAATGAAACTTTCTGCTTTTCTTTAGGAAATTGAAAGTCAAAAGAACGCTAATGAAACCTAACAGTAAACAAATAGCTGATATCCATGGTATCAAGACTTTTACATCTAAAATGATTCCGTGGGATTCGGCACGTGCCTTAAACATCCCTATAAACATGCCCAAGAAAGCTCCCAAGACAACTACTGCTAAAAATAATAATCCACGTTTCTTTTTCATTTTCATCCTCCCTCTAAACTAATCCAGCCAACCACTGACCAAAGGCTCTACCTGCTTCAAAAATAGCTGTCAATCCCTCTGCTCCAAGTGACACCAAAAGCAAACAAATAACAAGTAACATAATAGCTTGATTTCTTGCTTTTTTCGCTCCATCTCCCAAGGGCTCTTTACCTAGCCAACCTGCTAGATAAGCATAGAGAGTCACGGTTATAATCCCAATCTCCGTCGAAGAGAGAAACAAGAAGACTGTCACCAAACGAACGATATTGGCTTGAATGTTAAAATAATTTCCTAGACCTGCACAGACACCTGCAAGTTCTTTGTTCTCAGTATCTACTTGAAAACCTGCTAAAAATTCTTTCATAATTTTTCTCCTTTTACGATCTCTTTAAACTTTATCTTTCTCTCTACCCATCTAAAGACCAATAGTAGAACTAAATTTATCCAGAAGAGATACTTACTTTCAATGATCGTAAACCAACCAAATAGGGTTCCAATCATAGCCAAAAGATTAACGATAAACACAACGATACATAAATAATAAATCACTTTATACTTGTTCATCACTCATCCTCCTCTAAGCGAAAAACTGACTCGACTGGCTCATTGAAGATCTGAGCAATCTTCAGGGCGATGACGATGGATGGAGTGTACTCATCCCGTTCCAGCAAACTGATGGTTTGCCTAGACACGCCAGCTAGTTTGGCCAGTTCGGTTTGATTGAGACCATCGCGAGCTCTAAGCTCTTTTAGACGATTTTTAAGTTGCATGTTACACACCTACTCTCCGTCAAATTGAATCGTTTGGATGTCCTCAATGCGTTGTAGTTTGAATTTTTCTTTTCCCTTTTTATCTACACGACGTAGCTTGACCCATTCGTCATCAACATCCACTACTTCCCAATTATCTGTCCCAAACAATTGTCCAACGATGACTGGCGTTCTCCCAATCAATTCTTTTAATAATCTTGACATTTCTGTATTTCCTTTCTCTTTTCGCTCAAACTTTTTGATTTTATTCCCTAGTTTCTTGACCTTTTGGGTATGGTCGAGATAAAAGATTATCATAAGAGGTACAAATCCTAATGCCCACATAATCGTTCCTTTCTGCTATACTTTTCTTAACTTGATTTCATTGTAACACATCTTTTTCTTTTTGACAATCATATTTGTCAAAAAGTTTAGTATTTTTGTCATTTTGCAAAAGAAAAAGGTCAGGAGTAAGATCCTGACCAGTTTATCTGTTATTAATACTCTTCGAAAATCAAATTCAAACCACGTTAGCTTCACCTTGCCGTACTCAAGTACAGCCTGCGGCTAGCTTCCTAGTTTGCTCTTTGATTTTCATTGAGTATAAAATCCTAATTTTTCAAAGATTTCTGAGAAGTTTTGGCTGATTGCTTCAAGTGAAACTTGAACTTCTTCGCGAGTTTGGTTGTTCTTGACTGTCACTTGTCCGCTTTCGACTTCGCTCTCTCCAAGAGTGATAAGAGTCTTAGCAGCAAAAACATCGGCTGACTTGAATTGCGCTTTGAGTTTACGGTTGAGGTAATCACGCTCTGCTTTGAAACCTTGTAGGCGAAGAGCTTGTACCAACTCCAAGGCTTTAAGATTTGCTCCTTCACCGAGAACGGCGATATAGACATCTAGGGCGTTTTCGATAGGGAGAGACACACCTTGCTTTTCAAGGATGAGAAGCAGACGCTCTACACCAAGTCCAAAACCAAATCCAGCAGTCTCAGGACCACCAAAATAGGCAACCAAGCCATCGTAGCGACCACCTGCACAGACTGTCAAGGCATTGCCCTCAATCTCAGTGATGAATTCAAAAATCGTGTGGTTGTAGTAGTCCAAACCACGAACCATATTGGTATCGATGATGTAATCTACTCCAAGATTTTCCAGCATCTGACGGACAGCAGCAAAGTGGGCTTGGCTTTCTTCATCAAGGAAATCCAAGATAGACGGCGCATTCTCTACTGCCACCTTGTCTTCTTTTTCCTTAGAGTCCAAAACACGGAGAGGATTTTCCTCCAAGCGACGTTGGCTATCCTTAGACAAGGTCTCCTTGAGCGGTGTCAAATAATCAATCAAGGCTTGGCGGTAGGCTGCACGGCTCTCAGGATTTCCAAGCGTGTTGAGGTGTAATTTGACACCTTGGATGCCGATTTCTTTCAAGAAATGAGCTGCCATAGCGATTGTTTCCACATCGGTAGCTGGATTGCTAGATCCAAAGCACTCCACACCAATCTGGTGGAATTGGCGCAAACGCCCTGCCTGTGGACGCTCATAACGGAACATTGGGCCCATGTAGTAGAATTTACTTGGCTTTTGCACTTCTGGGGCGAAGAGTTTATTTTCCACATAGGAACGGACAACGGGCGCTGTTCCTTCTGGACGGAGGGTAATATGACGGTCACCCTTGTCATAGAAATCATACATTTCCTTGGTTACGATATCAGTCGTATCTCCGACAGAACGACTGATGACTTCGTAGTGCTCAAAAATTGGGGTACGCACTTCTGCGTAGTTGTAGCGTTTGAAAATTTCACGCGCAAATCCTTCAACGTACTGCCATTTGGCAGACTCAGCAGGTAAAATATCCTGCGTTCCTTTTGGTTTTTGTAATTTCATAGGGAATCCTCTTTATAACTTAATAGTCCTATTTTACCATAAATGAAAGAATTGGGACAGTGTGAAAAGAAGACGAACACCTAAATTTCATTTTTGAGATTAAGACTAGCTAGGAGAATCGCAAGCAAGGAAAGCCCAACAAACAGAGCCCATGTTAACTGTATATCCCATACTGCCACCAGTGAAAAACAGGCCGTCCCCACTGGTATAGATAGAGTAAACAACAAACCTAAAAAATTACTGGTACGAGAGAGAACCTCTGGAGCAAGATTTTTCATGAGCAGAGCACTAATTTTTGGAGAAATTTTCCCAGAAACATACATGGTAAAAAAGACGAAAAGCATCCCGAGCAAGACTTGGTTTAACAAATTAGATAGACCAACTAGACTGGCTCCTAATGTAACCCACATCATCAATCTAGGCAGAGATTGCTTCCCAAAATAATCATTGCCCGTAAGGCTACTGATGATAACCGCTAATAAGGTAATCAATTGTAAGATAAACAATGCATCCTTGTAGGAAAAATTCAGTAAGGAATGATTTAAAAGGAAGATGTTATAGATCCCACCTAAGGCACCACCCAAAGCATTGATAAGCAAGATAGCAAAGAGCATAAAACCAAAGTTTTTATGTCCACTTTTAAGAAAAACGAGACGTAAGTTTCGGTAAATCGTTAAAAATTGATCTTTGATAGAAAGTTTCTCATTTTTCAGTGATTTACTATCAACAAGTGGAGTTGATAAGCTTAATTCAGCCCTTCCTAAAAAGAGAATGAGAGCTGACACTAGGAAAAATATGGCATTGATTCCCGCTACAAGCGAAAAGTTCTGTGTTGACACCCCTAATAGCCAAACTCCAAAAGCTTGGCCACCAATAGCAGAAATATAGGTAATAAACTGGGAAAATGAGTAAGCCTCCATCAAATCTTGCTCCGCGACCTTTTCTTTAACGAGAGGCATTCGCAAGCCACCTGCAAAATCACTGGCTACATCACTAATGACATTGATGAGACAAAGGGTCGAAAAGGCAAAGAAACTAGCTTGCTGAACAACTAGGGCTGCTAGAAAAAATAAAACCGCCTGAAATAAACCGACATAGGTCATCCATTTGACCTTGTCCTTGGTATAATCTGCCCGAATTCCCACAAAAACTGTAAAAAGAGTTGGAAGCATCATCACAACATTCGCCATGGCAACGGCAACAGAAGCCTCTGGCAAAGTCGAGGCATAGACCACAAATACTAAATTAAAAATGGAAGCTCCAAAAGCATTGAAAAATCGTGATAAACTCAAAACTCTGTAAGCTTGATTTCTTAGTAATAGTTTCATATAGATTCCTCTCTTTCTCACATACTACTTTTATGGTAGCTCTAGTATAGCATCAAGAATCCCTCGAGAATGATTTTTTGAATATATGCAACAGATTAAACGAATAACGAAAACGCTAGAATTTTCTACTACTAATAAGTATCTTCACAGTCCTATCGTTTCAAGTTATTTTATCTAGTTGCAGATATTCAACACTCCATGGCACTTCTATAATAGTCTGCAGATTTGCTACAACCGATCATCTCGAAAATACGGATAGCGTCCTCCATCTTTCTCTGTCCTTCCTCCGCTCTTCCTTGCTTACTATCAAGCAAACCTTCTGCCCATAGGTAGACTATTCGAAAATAGGTTTCATTTTCTTCAAAGAAGTTCTTTTCAATTTGTTTTTTGAAATAGAGGGCATTGGTAAAATCATCAATTTCAATACAGGCCATAAAAGCATTGAGGAGCAAGGTATGCATTATATTTCGATTTTTCCCAACTCCTTGCAAGAAATCTGACTTCCGCAACATTTCCCGAGTATACTTTGTCAAAAGCTGGACTGATAAAAGAGGAGAGCAGGAAGAAAAGAACAACAGTTCATAGAGCCCCCAAATTTCAACAGAAAATAGATAATCATGTAGGACTCTTTCTTCCTCAGAGGTCAATGTAACTGTCTCATCAATGGCTTTCATATAGGATTTTATCAAAATAGCATTGAGAATGTGTTGCTGTCTATCCTTTGAAAAAGGAAGTTGTTGATATTCTCTCTGGTAGATAGTGCGCAAAGATGTTAAATCTTGAGGGTCGATAGCCTCAACTATTCTGTTTCTAAATTCAGAATAGGCATCCTGTTGAAAACCTCTCGCCAAAAATAACAATTCTTCCATACTCGCATGAATATTCTCCAAAGCTGTGATTAACTTTGGAGCAGATATTTCACTCTGACCATTTTCAAAACGCGACAATAAGGATGCTGAAAAGCGTCCACCTGTTGCTTTTCTCAAGGAAATTTTTCTTGATTCTCGTAGCTCTTTAAAGACTTTTCCTAAATTCTTCATACTCTTACCACTCGTCTTTTATTTTTTCCTATTTTACCACATTTCCTAATAAATACTAGTTCCAAACCAGCATTTACAATCTGCCACAGGCATGATACAATGAATAACATCAGATATACGAAGGAGAATTTATGAAAAAGAATATCTTGACGCCCCTTGTGGCTGCCCTTGTCTACTTTCTCTGCATCGGAGTAGGGGTTCTACTAGGAAACCTTGTCGATCACACTGGAAATATGTTTTATGCCCCTGCCTTTTCTGCTCTTGTGGGCGGTAGCGTCTATATGCTACTTTTAACAAAAGTACCTCGTTTTGGAGCGATTACTACGATTGGACTTGTTATCTCTCTCTTTTTCCTCGGGAGTAAGCATGGTGCTGGTGCCTTTCTGCCAGGAATCATCTGCGGTCTTGCAGCAGATGGCATTGCTCATCTTGGCCACTACAAAGATAAGGTCAAGAACCTTCTTTCCTTCCTAGTTTTTGCTTTTGGTACTACTGGTCCCATCCTACTCATGTGGTTGACACCTCAAGCTTACATAGCAACCCTAGTTGCTCGTGGAAAATCTCAGAACTATATCGATCGCATTATGGTTGCACCGAATCCTGCTAATATCCTCCTCTTCATCACAAGTGTTCTCATCGGCGCTTTACTTGGTGCCCTTATTGGACAAGCGCTGAGTAAGAAGTTTGCAAATAAAATATGATAGAAAAAGAGCCACACGGCTCTCAGTAAGTAGACAAACCCTTTCGGTAATTTTACTACATCTTGAAAACTCTTAGAAATGCTGATACATGCTATTTTTAAGAGTTTTTTTATTTTCTCTAGTAAAAGAAAAAGATTGAAGAAAATTGTCCAAAATTGACTTTTTCTTCAATCTGAGAGCTAGCTGGCTCTTTTTTTATTTATGACTTAATTTCTTGGTCAAAAAGTCTCCCAAGAACTGAATTGTAAAGATAATCAGGATAATGATGAGTGTCGCAAGGACTGTTACATCATGATTGAAACGGTTAAATCCATAGGCGATAGCTACGTTACCGATACCACCTGCTCCGACCGCTCCCGCCATAGCTGTTTCACCAACTAGTGAAATCAAGGTCACAGTTGTCACACGGATCAAGTCTGGTAGACCTTCCGATAGGTAAACACCTACGATGTCCCAGAAAGTAGCTCCGCTAGCTTGAGCTGCCTCGATGACACCGCCATCTAGCTCTGCCAATACCACCTGTACCTGACGAGCAAAGAAGGCAAAGACTGCAAAAGATAGGGGTACAATAGCCGCATTTGGTCCGATACTTGTCCCTACGATTAGATGAGAGAAGGGTGACAAGACAGCCAAGAGAATGATGAATGGCACCGCACGGAAGATAGAGGTAATCTTGTCCAAAATCCAGAAAACAACTTTATTTTCCAAGACACCACCTGGAGCTGTCAAGACAAGGAAAAGCCCTGCAACCAGCCCTAGGAAACCTCCGATGATGAAGGAAAGAACCGTCATATAAAGGGTCAAGTAAATTGCTGTTCCCCAGCCAGCCTGACCAGACCAACCCATCTTATAGACGTTTGGTAAGTATGCTTTAATCAATTCTGCCATCTTACTGTCCTCCCTTCAATACTTTTAGTTGCACACCAGCCTGACGAATGGCATCTTGAGCGCTTGTCAAGGCTTCTTTTTCTCCTGACAAGACAACTACAAGTTCACCCACAGGAGTACCATCCAAAATTTCAATGTTTCCATAGAGAATATTGGCTGTTACTTGGTAATGTTTGTACAATTCATTCAGAAGTGGTTCATCTGTAGAAGCGCCTGCATACTTGAGTTGTACCAAAATGCTATTTTCAGATAAGTGCTCTACGATTTCTTGTTTCTCAATCTTGACCATTGCTTCATCAATACCTGTCGCAGTTGAGATAAAGTCCTGAGTCAATGGTTGCTTAGGATCAGAGAAGATTTCAAGAACGCTACCTTCCTCAATCAAGCGACCATCCTGCATCACTGCCACACGGTTAGCAATGTCTTTGACAATCTGCATCTCGTGTGTAATCAAGACAATGGTCAAACCTAGTTTACGGTTCAATTCTTGCAAGAGTGACAAGATTTGTTTCGTTGTCTTTGGATCAAGAGCTGAAGTTGACTCGTCTGAAATCAAGATTTTTGGATCATTGGCCAAGGCACGCGCAATAGCCACACGTTGTTTTTGACCACCAGATAATTGTGAAGGATAGTTTTCGGCACGATCTGCAAGACCAACTAAGTCCAACAACTTAGCTACTTTAGCCTTCTTTTCTTCCTTGCTGAGTCCAGAGTGTTTAAGGGCAAAGGCTACATTTTCCTCTGCTGTTTTCTGGCTCATCAGGTTAAAGTGTTGGAAAATCATCCCAATATCTTGACGTTTATGACGTAATTGCTCCGCAGTTAAGGTAACCTTGCCATCAAAAATTACATCATTATCTACAGTAATTCGACCTGCAGATGGTTTTTGCAAGAGGTTAATCACACGAACTAGGGTTGATTTCCCTGCCCCAGAATATCCAACGATTCCGTAGATATCCCCTTCTTGGATGTGAATAGTCACATCCTTGACCGCTGTGATGGTTCTTTTCTTTTGGTGAAAAGTCACATCGATCTGATCTAACTTGATAATATCTCTACTCATAGCTTCTAATCAGCTCCTCTACTAATTCAATATGGGTGTAATAATCGGCGATTCGTACATTCTCGTCTCCACCATGGTCTCGGCTATTAGCATTTCCTAGACCAAAGGCAACCATAGGTACTTCTAAGGCATCGAATACCGTATGCATAGGACCTGTCCCAGCAGTTGTTGGCAAGACAGATACGCCCTGTGGATAGAATTTCTTGGCTAACTCAATAACATTGAGAATAGATGGTGCACTCATATCGCTTCGATAACTCATCTCACCCAAGGTATAGTATAATTCTACCTTATCAAAGCCGTTTTTGTCTAGTTGTTTCCGGATTTTATCCAAAACATCATGCGGGTCCAAGCCAGGAACCAAACGAACTTCTAGCTTGGCACTAGCCTCTGCTGGTAGAATCGTTTTAACTCCTTGCCCCTGATAACCAGACTGAATTCCTTCGATATTGAGTGCTGGTTCAAAGAAGAAACGCTTTAGAAAGGCTGTACGTTCCTCTTGTAAAAGTGGCAATTCCAAGCCATAAATCTGGCTGATTTCCTCTGGATTGCGTTGAGCATAGGTTTCAACCAAGGCTAACTCACGTTCGTTAGGCTCTTGGACCTCATCGTACAAGCCCTCAACTAAAATACGTCCATCTGCAGCTCGCAAACTGGTCAAGGCTTGAATCAGATACCATGGAGCTGACTCTACAATGCCGCCATAGCTAGAGTGGATATCCACATCGGCACTCTTGACCTTAGCATCAAAGGTTACAATTCCTTTGTTCCCACCAGAGATTTCTAGCTGTTCCAAGGCATTTTTGGTCCCTTGTTCCCAGACCAATAAATCTGCACCACGAAGCTTGTCCGCATGTTTTTCTAAATATTTGTCCAAGTCCATAGAGGCAGACTCTTCAGCTCCTTCCATGATGAAACTGATATTGACTGGTAGATCATCATGATGCTGCATGTATTTTCTAAGAGCACTCAAGCGGGCAGTGATATGCCCCTTGTCATCATCAACCCCGCGTCCATACATAATGCCATCACGCACAGAAAGCGTAAATGGATCCTCTGTCCAGACTTGGTCGCCATCCGCAGGTACTGTATCATAGTGGTTGTAGAAAATGATAGTCTTGGCATTTGGGCGTGAACTTTTAAAATGCGCCATGACAAAGGGTGCCGTATAACTCTCATCAATCTCCACTTCAGCCCCAACACGCTTGAAAATCTCACCCAGATAGTTTGCGACTTCTTTAAGGCCGACTTGTTGGGCAAAGACTGATTTTTTAGAAATCAAGGTCCGCAACACTTCAAAATAATGTTGCGCTACATGATCCTTTTCAAATTTTTCAATTTGTTCTTCTTGGCTAGGAAAAACCATTTTCTCACTACCTTTCTACCGAGGACTAGTATCCTTGGGACAACTACTAACTCGTCTTAATCATCAAGACTTTATACAAAAGCAAGAGGTGGAAAATCTCTCCCACCTCTTATATCTTATTACCAAACTGGTTGATCCAAGCCGTCTGAAGTTTCTTCGATAACTTTTTTCACTTCATCAGTGTGGTAAGCTGCGATAATTTTCTTGATTGCATCAGCTTTAGGTGATGATTCCCAATCTTTTTTCGCAACGATGATGTTGTACCATTGTTTTGAGTTTTCGTCAGCTTGCTCTTTAAAGAGTGCTTTCTTGTAGTCCAATTTTGCTTCTGTAACGAAAGTATTGTTTACAACAGCTGCATCTACTGATGACAATGAACGAGCTGTTTGGCTTGCGTCCAATTCAGTAATTTTCAAGTTCTTTGGATTTTCTGTGATGTTTGCGATTGTCGCAAGAGCAGTTCCTGAAACGTCCAATTTGATCAAACCAGCTGATTGAAGCAAGTAAAGAGCACGGCTTTCGTTTGTAGCATCGTTAGGTACAGCGATTTCTCCGTTTGCTGGGATGTCTTCGACTTTAGTGTACTTGTTTTCACTTCCGTTCAAACCTGAGTAAAGACGGATTGGTGAGATGTAAGTATCTGCAATCGCAACAAGGTCTTTACCGTTTTCTTTGTTCCAGTTGTTTAAGAAGTTGTAGTGTTGGAAAGCGTTCAAGTCAACTTCCCCATCAGCAGTTGCTTTGTTTGGTTGTGAGTAGTCTGTAAACTCTGTGAATTCCAATTTAATTCCGTCTTTTTCAACTAATTCTTGGACTTTATCCCAACGTGCTTCCTCAGAACCGCTACGGTTCACTGTTGCAATTTTAACAACTGTTCCGTTGTCTGCTTTCTTTTCTGAATTTCCGCAAGCTGCAAGTGCAAGGCCTGCTACTGTAGCGATAGCTGCTACGCCTAACCATTTTTTGATTTTCATGATTCGTTCTCCTTTAAAAATAATACTGTAATAGTATCTCATACTTTATTTGATTTAGCAAATTGTTTTAAGATAGGTAGACTTATAGTTTAAAACTATATAGTCAAAGAGGACAAAATCATCCACCTACGAGAGAATGGATGATTTACAAACTTATTTGATGTCAGCTTCTGCTGGGAGGTAAGAACCACCAAAGAACTGTTGAGATAATTTTTCAAGAGTTCCGTCTTTGTAGAGTTCTTGGATGCGTTTGTCAACAAATGATTTCAATTCATCTTGACCTTTTGCAAGAAGTGGGTAAACGTAAGGTTGTTGGTCGCTTGGAAGTTCGATGACTTTCAAGTTATCCAAACCTTGGTTTTTGATAACTGTTTCTACACCGATTTTATCAAAAATCTTGTAGTCGAATTGTCCGTCGCTCAAACGTCCCATGATTTGTTGGAAGTCAGCTTTTGTGTAGTTTAGGACAGTTGGGTTATCTGCGTGTCGTTTGTTGTATTCTTCCAATTGTTTAGCTGATGTTGTTCCTTGAACGACTTCAGTAGATTTTCCACCGATATCATCAAGCGACTTTATACTGTTATCATCTTTCTTAACTACGAGAACGTTAGGGTTTTTAGCAGTTGGTGCTGCGTAAAGGTACTTTTCTGCACGTTCTTTAGTGTAGCTGATGTTGTTAACTGCCATTTGGTAACGATCTGCGTCAAGGCCTGCAAAGATTCCTGACCATTCTGTCTTTTCAAACTTGACATCATACTTGTCAGAGTCTTTAAAGATAGCACGAACAACCTCAATCTCAAAACCAGTCAACTCACCGTTTTCTTCATAGTTAAATGGTTTTGGTGACGCGTTAGTTGCTACAACGATTTCTTTTTTACCAGATGTTGCTTCACCAGATGCAGCATCTTTCTTTTCACCACCTGAGCAAGCTGCCAATACACCTGCGGCTACAAGCCCTAGGGCAGCAAGTGATGAATACTTAACGATTTTTTTCATGATATTTCCTCCAAAATAGAATACAATCTTATCTTAACAGAAAAAAAGGAATTACGCTATTATATGATTTCTATATTTGTGATAGGTTTTCTTTATGGCTGATTAAAAGACCAAACGTAGGACTGCTATCAAGACCACCCCAAAGAGAACAGTTCCCACCAGATTGCGGTAACGAAAGGCTACAAAAGCCGTTGGAAAGACTGCTAAAAAGTCTAACCACTTTATCTGCGGAAGGCTTCCAACTTTTCCTGTCACCACACTTGAAAGAATCAAGGCAAAGATAATAGAAACTGGTAGAAATTTCAAAAAGCGCTCTACGATAGGCGACAAACCCTTGTACTTGGCTAGGATGAAAGGAATCATTCTTGGAATCCAAGTCACCAAGCCAGAAAAGACAATTGCTAATAAAATATACTTACTGACCATCCAAGACCACCCCCATGGTACAACCTAGCAAGGTCGCAAACAGAACAGCTAATGACTGAGACACCACCGTCAAGAGCAAGAAGAAAGATACAGCTACAACTGCTAAAATTATGAAGAGATTGCGCAAAGGAATCCGTTTTTGCATAATCTGAAACTGGGAAGTAAAAATCCCAATAAACATCCCCACTAGGGCAAAATCTAAGCCAAAAATTTCTGGATTTGGTAGAAGTCCACCTAGAGCAGTTCCGACAACAGTTCCGAAAAACCAAGCTACATAACTGTTAAGGTTGTTCCCGTGCATCCACATGGGGTTAACCTTATTCGTATGCACCAACTCGCCCATCAAAACGCCATAGGTCTCATCAGTCAAGAGGCTAGACATACCGATGTTTTGCCAAAGACTGGTATGACGGAAATAAGTCGACGCATGCAAACTCAGCAAGAAGAGACGCAGATTAATCAAAAAAACCGTCATGGCAATAGCAGCCACTGGAGCTTGAACTGCAATCAAGGCTATCATGGCAAACTGGGCACTTCCAGCATAGACAAAGAGACTCATTAGGCCCATTTCTACTGGTGTTACATAGGGCGCACCGATAATGCCACAGGCAAGACCGATGCTGACATACCCCAGAGCCGTTGGCATGGCTGCCTGCACACCTTCCCAAAATCCTTTTTCTTTCATAAATTCCTCACTAATCATTCCTTCAGCAACTGCTTTTCAAACAGTCACAGCAAACATTATTATAACATATTCGTAAAATAGAACAAAGTCTGCTGATTGACAAGAACAGAAAAAGACTGGGAGGCCAGTCTCAAACATGTATTATACAAATTTTTCGCTAAATATTTTCACGGATATTCAAGAGCATGACAAAGGCAACTAGAAGGAATAGCAATAAAACAAAGCTAACTGCCTGAGTTCCAAAGCTAGTAGCAATGGTTACCAAAGCTATTGTAAATAAACTAGGTAAAACAACCGTAATAGCACCGATAGAGGATTGAACTGCTCCCATTGACTCCTCAGGTATTTGTTTAAAAATGAGTTCCTGTAATCGAGGAGAAAGAATACCTGCGAAGAAGGCATCCAAGGCACTAAAGATAAGAATCCAGTCAAAACGAACTGCCACAAAGCCAACTAAAAGGAGTAATTGGATAATCAGCGAGGCATATAGGGCTAGTTTTATGGAGATTGTATTCTTCAGATAGCCACTCACGAGGCTTCCGACAATAAGGGCTGATAATTCAAGAGTAGATAACAAGGCAAGAGATTGACCTGTTTGTAAATTCAAAAAGGGCTGATTCCTCAAAAACAGAGTAGAGACAGGAACTGTAACATTTATCACTGCTTGACTAATAGAGATAATAAACAAAACTAAGAGTACCTGATTCATATTCCATATCAATTTCGATGATTGGACCAAATGCTGGCAAAAGGATTTTACAGAGAGCCCTTCTTGATAGCTAATCGTTTTTTCTACTTTCAAGAGGTCGTTTTTTATGAAAAGAACACCTAAAAATGCGATTAAAAAGGTAAGAGCGTTCAGTAAGGAAATAAACTGGATAGATAGAATACCTAGTAAGACTCCTCCTAGAATATTACTGATTGTTTTCACTAAACTAACGGTTGACTGTTTAAATCCAATAGCTTCTGCCAGATGGTCTTGTCCAATAATTCTAATGAAAATCGGAGTGAGCATGGCGCCTGAAAAATAACTCAATGTGTCAGACAAGAGGTTAATCAGACAAATAAATGCTACTAATAACAAGGAAAAGGACTGCCCTGAAAGCGATAGGGACACTATAGAGTAAAGCAAAAATTTTGCAAAACTAATAATTGTATATTTTAGGACACGATGATGTTGAAAATCCGCTAAAACTCCCAGAAAGATTTGTAGAACTTGAGGAAGGGTTTCTGAAATCGTAATGAGTAAAATCGCCAAAGGGGCAAAAGATGCATCTGCCACATAATTCAGAAATGCCAGATAAAAAATCGTATCCCCAATCGTTGAAATCCACTGGTTGATGGTTAATTGCCTAAAATCTCTATTTTGAATAAATACTTTCATCACAACTCCTTTTTAAATTCAAATGGGAAGCATTCCCCAAGGATAGACCAATATTACTCAGCAAGTAAAATTACAGCAACAGTAAAATTTGAGCAATGGTATTATCAACTATATGCAGTCCAATAGGCCAATAAATTGACTTTGTTGCTCTAAATAAGACTGCCATTATTAGACCACCACCCATATATACGAAAAAGTCTGTCAAGACCCAACCATGACTACTGATATGCAGAATTCCAAATAAAGTAGCAGAACCGAGCACATCCAGTCCCCATTTTTTCCCTTTTTCCAAAGCGGTCATCACCAATCCACGATAGATCATCTCTTCAAAAATGGGGCCTGCAATCACAGGATAGAAAAAATACATCAAAAATGCCGTAGCTCCTGTAAAATTCGGAGTGGACAGTTGATAAGAAATTTCATTTCGGGTAGGTGGGAAAATAAAAAATGTGACGAAATTCCAAACCAAAAAAGCAAGAAGAGCTAAAAAGGAATAGAAAAGATAAGAACCTTTAAATTTTCTACTGTTGATTTGTTGCCATTTCCCTGACCAAACCATAACAATAAAAATAAGCAGAACCACAAGAAAATGCAACATTAGCCTCGATAGATAAAATGCAAAATCAGATAGATCAGCAGCCAAGTCACTGTGTAAAACCAGACGGATGAGGAACTGGTCCGCAATGATAAGTAGAATGGCTACAAAAAAGTAGTAGCGTGAGATGATCTTTTTCATATATCACCCTTCTAAAATCCAAACACCAATAAACTAACAATAAGCAAGAAGGTATTCCATGAAGCATGTAAAGCTATGGCCCAATAAATAGAGCGTGTATAGCGAAACATCATGCAAAATATCAAGCCCATTACAAAGTAGAGTATGAAATCTGTCGTTATCCAACCATGCTGTAAAACATGCATAGCGCCAAATATGGCAGCAGAAACAAGAACATCGATATAGTAGTTTTTGAATTTAGACAAGCTTGTCATCACAAAACCACGACAAACAACCTCTTCTGCCACAGGTGCGATAATGCAAGTATAAACTATCCGCGTAATAAAATAGCTAAACCCTGTCAAACTAGTGGCTACTTCCACTACCGTACTTCCATTTTGCGAACGAGGAAAGATACGAGTTGCTAGATTTACCCACACGAATAATAAGAAAAAACAAAGAAAGAAAACACTTAGGTAAGACCAACGAAACTGGAACCGACCATATTCTTTCCAATGTTCACTTTTGACAAAAATAATTGTTGCTACAGTTCCCAGAATAAATACCAATAAAACCTGAAATACATAGTAAATCTCATCAGACAAAGTACCAGTAAAATCTAAGTCTGGTATGACATTAAAAATGAGGTAATTAGTCAAAATCAACAAGCCGGTTACTAGATGAAATTTCATTTCTTTCATTTTCTTCATTAAATCAACTCCTATAGTATCCTATCTTCTACTACGCTCAAACAACTCAACTGATAGATCTATAGCCCAAGCAAAAGCACCACGATTAGGACTCATCCCTTGATTTATGATTATCAAAATCCTCTAAAACAGCAAAGGAAGTATATGCCCGATACCGTTATAGACTATATGCAGTCCAATAGGCCAATAAATAGACTTTGTCACTCTAAACAAGACCGCAAATATAATACCGCCGCCCATATATACGAAAAAGTCTGTCAAGACCCAACCATAATTACTGATATGCAAAATTCCAAATAAAGCAGCAGAACCAAGCACATCCAGTCCCCATTTTTTCCCTTTTTCCAAAGCGGTCATCACCAATCCACGATAAATCATCTCTTCAAAAATGGGACCTGCAATCACAGGATAGAAAAAATACATCAAAAATGCCGTAGCGCCTGTAAAAGTCGGAGCAGCGAGTTGGTAAGCAAGTCCATTTTGGGTAGGTGGGAATAGGAAAAATTTAATAAAATTCCAAATAAATAAAGCAAGAAAAGCTAAAAAGGAATAAAAAAGATAGGATCGTTTAAATTTTCTACTGTTGATTTTCTGCCATTTTCCTGCCCCTACCATAAAAATAAAAACAAGCAGAACCACAAGAAAGTTCAACATCATATCCGAAAAATAATAGCCAAATTTAGATAGACCAGCAGCAAAGTCGCTGTATAAAACTAGACCACTGAACTCCTGGTAAGCTATGACCAGTAGCATGGCTACAAAAAAGTAGTAGCGTGAGATTATCTTTTTCATATTTCACCTTTCTAAAATCCAAACACCAATAAGCTGACGATAATTAAAAAGCTATTCCACAAGATGTGGAGTGCCATTGACCAATAAATTGAACGTGTATAACAAAAGAGCATACAGAGTATCAGACCTGCTCCTGCATAAACGATGAAGTCTGTTAACACCCATCCATATTGTAAAACATGGATGAGACTAAAGAGTGTGGAAGAAATGATGACGTCAATATAGTATTTTTTAAATTTAGATAGGGCTGTCATCAGAAGTCCACGGAAAACTAACTCCTCAACTATCGGAGCAATGAGACTACCATATAAAATGCGCGTTATAAAGTAACTAATTCCTGTCAAATTAGCTGCTTCTTTCACAATTGCACTCCCATTTTGCGTACTAGGAAAGATCCGAGTCGTTGTATTTACCCACAAAAACATCAACATAAAGGAAAGAAAGAAGATACCCAGATAGGACCAACGAAACTGGAATCGACCGTACTCTTTACAACGTTGACTCTTTACAAGAATGACAGTAGCAACAATTCCCTCAATTACTATCAATAAAATTTGCATCCCATAAAATCCAAAATCGGATAACTGGTTCACTGAGTCTAATTTTGCTACAAGATTAAAAATCAAGTAATAGGACACGAGCACTAAAATGGTCTCTAGATAAAATTTCGTTTCTTTCCTTTTCATAGTTGATCCTTTTAAGTTTTATTTGCGTCTTCTTTCAGCCAAACCTACCCAGAGTCCTTTCATCCAATCAAAAGCTCCGTAAGGGCTTGGTCCAATACCTCCGCCTCCCCAAATCGGTAAAGCAATTCCACCACCATTGCCTAGATTAACCACAAGGTTTCCTCCATAAACTGTCTCCAACTCCACTTCTGTTAGTTCCATTGTTTCTGCAAATTGTAAATTCAACATTATTTACACTCCTTCAATTATTTTATTCGTAAACCACTTCCGCGACCTAGGATTTGCTATATATGGACAGTATAACACGAAAACTTATATATTTTAGAAAATCGCATATTTGACATTTTTTCTGATGGAAATTTCACATTTGCGATTTCTAGCTAATCAATAAGTTCTTTGTATTGCTGTAAGCGTAATTCAAAAAGGGCTGTTAATTGTGGATTTTCTAATATTTGCAGAGATTGGATAAAGTGTTCAATCTCTTTTTGATTGCTTCCCTTGGTCTGAAGGAAAACACTCATTTTCTTTAAAAACTGCCACAGTAATTTCTCAAAAACATCATACGGGCGAAGCATACTCTCCAACTCGGCTTCAAAGATTGGGATGTAAGAGAAAAGTTTGCGCTCCATGAGCTCTGAGATGATATTGAGATAACCACCTTTCAAATACAATCGATTGTGCACTAACTCTTTAAATTCCTTGGTTTTTTTCAAGCAAAGAGGTCGATAAAAAGATCAGATCTTGATTACTCAAGAAGGGCATAGTATTGCAAAAAATATAGAGTTCAAACCAGGTCCAAGATTCGATAGCATAGAGATAGGTAGTTAAAAACTCACTATCCTCCTCTGCTAGTGGGTAGCTTTTATCTAGTGAATGGATAGCATCTTTAATCACAATAGAGTTCAAACGACGATAGGTCTGCGCCATCTGTTCTTGCTCGACTTCTTTCAACAATTGCTCTAAACCAGCTATATCCTGATGGGCAAAGCGATCCACAACCCTTCTACCAAATCGCATATGTGGAGATTCTTGGTAGTTATTGAGCTTGTGACCAAACTCATCAAAGGTCACATTGATCCCTTGGATCGCTAGGATCAACTTATCCGCAGATAGCATAGACTGCCCTAACTCAAACTTGGATAACTGAGATGCTGTTAGTCCAGCACAAGCTACATCTGACTGCTTGAGCTTTCTCGCCAGGCGTAATTCCTTGTAAAATTCTCCTAATTCCTGTTTTTCAATCATGACCAAACACCCTTTAAATATTCCCTTTACTATTCTATTCGTAAAAACTTTTACTTTTTTAATATATTATAAAATATTTTAGCAAAAAAGCCAGCTTAAAGCTGACTTTCTATTCTATGGTATCAAAAGCAAGACTTGGTTTGGCATTTAGCTCCAAGCCTGCAAAGTTTTCTTTGTTCCACTCGCTAACGCTGGCATAGGCAATCATACCTGCATTGTCTCCGCAAAGCCGAAGAGGTGGAATGATAACCTTGACGTCAGTGATTTCCTCTGCTAGGCGTTCTCTGAGTCCTTTATTAGCCGCCACACCACCAGCCACAACTAGGGTTTTAACAGGGTATTTTTCTAAGGCTTTGTTTGTTTTTGCCATGAGAATATCCAGAACTGCTGCTTGGAAGGAGGCACACAAGTCCTCTGTAGACAGGCTTTCTCCCTTTTGCTCAGCATTGTGGTGAAGATTGATAAAGGCAGACTTCAAACCTGAGAATGAGAACTCCAGATTATCTTCCTTAATCATGGCACGTGGGAAATCATAAATATCCTGACCTTGGTGGGCTAACTCGTCAATCTCCCGACCTGCTGGATAGGTCAAGCCCATGACACGACCGACCTTGTCATAGGCTTCACCAACCGCATCATCACGAGTTTCACCAACAATCTTATAATCACCAGCCTCAGAAACATAGACCAACTCTGTGTGTCCACCACTGACTAATAGAGCTAGTAAGGGGAATTCCAAGGGCTCGACACTTTGAGCTGCCATGAGGTGGCCAGCCATGTGGTTAACGGGAATTAGAGGTAGTCCATGTGCCCAGGCAAAAGCCTTGGCAGCTGACAAACCAACTAGCAAGGCTCCGACCAAGCCTGGTCCATAAGTAACCGCAACAGCTGTTACATCTTCTTCTGTAATCCCTGCTTCTGCCAGCGCCTCCTCGATACAGGCTGTAATGACCTCAACATGGTGACGACTAGCCACTTCAGGAACTACGCCCCCAAAACGTTTGTGACTCTCAATTTGACTAGCAATGACATTGGACAAGAGCTGGTCGTCGTTTTTCAGTACGGCGACACTGGTCTCATCACAGGATGTCTCAAATACTAAAATATATCTATCCTTCATCTATTTCTCTCTTCATGATAATGGCGTCCTCAACTGGATTATGGTAATAGGATTTTCTCTCAGCGATGACTGCCATCTTTTCTTTCTTGTAAAATGCTTGCGCTCGGTGGTTAGACTTTCTAACTTCGAGAAAAATCTCCTTGTCTGCTGGTAATTGAGCAAATAAGACTGATGCTATCCCCTGACCTTGATAGGCTTTTTTGACAGCGATTTGCAGGACTTCTGCTTCAAAAAAATTTTCCTGTACAGCTAGAAATCCAATCACTTCTGTCCCATCATAAGCCAGAGCGTACCAAGTCTGGTCTTGGGACAGATCTGCTTGGATTTGTTCCAGCGTCCAAGGACTGACTGGGTAAACAGCTTCCATGACAGCGTAGATGTCTTGAGCCAAGTCAGACTGCTGTTGGATTCGTTTGATCTCTATCATAGGCGTTTAATGTAAGACTCACCAGACTCGGTGTGGTTCTTAAGCCAGTTTTCCTCAGCTTCAACTCGTTTGAGGTAATTTGGCACAAAATCGTGCAAGGAGTCTGCTTCCTTGTCCCAAGCCAAAAGAGCAAGATTGGCTGCATTAGGCAATGTTTCTTTATAATTAGTCCTTGGCAAGTGTTCTTGAATCTGCTCCACAAAAGGACCAACTTCTCCGACAAAGGTTACCTGACTAGCACCCTTGATTAGCCCAATCACTCGCTCAAAGGGCAGGTGTGCTTCTGGTATGACAGGTTTGGCATTTTCATAAAATCCTGCATAAACATTGTTGCGACGCGCATCCATCAAGGGGACGAACAAACCTTCTTGTTGGTAGGGCACCAGAGCCAAGAGGCTAGACATACCAACTAACTCGATATTCAGAGTATGAGCCAAAGTCTTAGCCGTTGCGACCGCAATTCGTAAGCCTGTGTAGCTACCCGGCCCTTCCGCCACCACGATTCGGTCCAAATCCTTGGGCGTCCAATCCAAACTTGCCATCAAAAAATCGATGGCAGGCATGAGGGTAATACTGTGATTTTTCTTAATATTAATAGTCGTCTCGGCAAGAACCTGCTTGTCCTCTAAAATAGCGAGAGAAAGAGCCTTGCTGGACGTATCAAAAGCTAATACTTTCATAACACATTCCTATCTTTTTGTCTGCTTACTATTATACTACAAAAGCTGGCACATGGGAATTTTCTTTGCCCCCAAACAAAAATGCCCCAGCATGAGCAGGGCATCTAAGCATTTAATCCAAAGTAAAATACAAACCAAACGACATAGGTAACGAGGAGGAGAAAAAGCGAGTAGAGAGTCACAAAGATAATTTTCCACAAGAACTTGGTTTGTCGTTGTTCCAGTTTTGTAAACAGAAGATTCCCCGCATAAACGCAAGCAACAAAAACAATAAAAGCTACCAAACGAGCTCCGATAGCAAAAGCAAATAAGTTATACATAGGGCAACCTCCTTGACTTAAAATCTATATGGAATTATGACAAGCAATAAATTTCACTTCCATTATCAATATAACACATTTTCCTTACTTTTGCAAACGCTTACTCAACAAATCGTCCCCCGACTTTCTCGTTTCTGTCTTTTACTAATTCCCCTTTTTATGTTATAATTGAGATAATTGTAACGAATCAAGGTCAATAAAGACAAAAAATGAACTGGAATCAAACCAGCTTCAAACTGAGCATTTTTGAATATAGCTGACCTGAAAACAGAAAGGAAACATATGATTTACAAAGTTTTTTATCAAGAAACAAAAGAACGCAGCCCACGTCGTGAAACAACACGCTCACTATACTTAGACATCGATGCTAGTTCAGAACTTGAAGGACGTATCGCTGCCCGCCAACTTGTCGAAGAAAATCGTCCAGAATATAATATCGAGTATATCGAACTCTTATCTGACAAATTGCTAGACTACGAAAAAGAAACTGGCGCATTCAAAATTACGGAGTTCTAATATGGCCTATACTCTTAAACCAGAAGAAGTCGGCGTTTTTGCCATTGGTGGTCTAGGAGAAATCGGAAAAAACACATATGGTATCGAATATCAAGATGAAATCATCATCGTTGATGCAGGGATTAAATTCCCAGAGGATGATCTTCTCGGTATCGACTACGTTATCCCTGATTACTCCTACATTGTAGAAAATATCGACCGCGTTAAGGCTCTTTTGATTACACACGGACACGAGGACCATATCGGAGGGATTCCTTTCTTGCTTAAGCAAGCCAATATCCCTATCTATGCAGGTCCACTGGCCCTTGCCTTGATCCGTGGAAAACTCGAAGAACATGGACTTTTACGCAACGCTACACTTCACGAAATCAACCACAACACGGAGTTGACTTTTAAAAATCTCAAGGCAACTTTCTTTAGAACAACCCACTCAATTCCAGAGCCTTTGGGTATCGTTATTCACACACCTCAAGGGAAAATCGTCTGTACAGGTGACTTCAAGTTTGACTTTACACCAGTTGGTGAACCTGCCGACTTGCACCGTATGGCAGCCCTTGGTGAAGAAGGCGTGCTCTGTCTCCTGTCTGACTCGACAAATGCAGAAGTGCCAACTTTTACCAACTCTGAAAAGGTTGTAGGCCAGTCGATCATGAAGATTATCCAAGGTATCGAAGGACGGATCATCTTTGCATCCTTTGCCTCAAATATCTTCCGTCTCCAACAAGCAACAGAAGCTGCTGTTAAGACTGGTCGTAAAATCGCTGTCTTTGGTCGCTCTATGGAGAAGGCCATTGTCAATGGGATTGAACTTGGCTACATCAAGGCGCCTAAGGGAACCTTTATCGAGCCAAATGAAATCAAAGACTACCCTGCGGGTGAGATTCTGATCCTCTGTACAGGTAGTCAGGGCGAGCCAATGGCAGCCCTCTCTCGTATCGCTAACGGAACTCACCGTCAAGTGCAACTCCAACCTGGTGATACTGTTATCTTCTCATCTAGCCCAATTCCAGGAAACACCACTAGCGTTAACAAATTGATTAACATCATTTCGGAAGCTGGTGTTGAAGTTATCCATGGTAAGATTAACAACATCCATACATCTGGACACGGTGGTCAGCAAGAACAAAAACTCATGCTCCGCCTCATCAAACCTAAATACTTCATGCCTGTTCACGGTGAATATCGCATGCAAAAAGTCCACGCTGGACTTGCCGTAGATACTGGAGTTGAGAAAGACAATATATTTATCATGAGCAATGGTGATGTGCTTGCCCTTACTGCAAATTCTGCTCGTATCGCTGGTCATTTCAACGCTCAGGATATCTATGTCGATGGAAATCGTATCGGTGAAATCGGCGCTGCTGTCCTCAAAGATCGTCGTGATTTATCTGAAGACGGTGTCGTTCTAGCTGTCGCAACCGTTGACTTCAAGTCTCAGATGATTCTATCTGGACCAGATATTCTCAGCCGTGGATTTGTCTACATGAGAGAGTCCGGCGACTTGATTCGCCAAAGCCAACGTATCCTTTTCAATGCAATTCGCATCGCTTTGAAAAACAAGGACGCCAGCGTTCAGTCTGTAAATGGCGCTATCGTAAACGCTATTCGACCATTCCTTTATGAAAATACGGAACGTGAACCAATCATCATTCCGATGATTCTCACACCAGATGAAGAATAAGAAAAAATTCTCTGAAATCCTATGACTTCAGAGAATTTTTTTATTTTACAATAAGTTGTACTAATTATTTTTCTTTAATCAACTAGTCTATAAATCCTATCGCTCTCACCGACGCTTGGCCTCAATAGCTTTTTTCACCAAAATCTGTTGATAAGCTTCCATATCTCCGCGTTTCAATGCTTCTTCTTCATGAATGGATAATCGCCATTTATAAGCCTTAATTTCCTTATCCAACAACTCCTGAGGTGCCCCAATCAGATTCAAAATAGTCAGACGCTCTTCAATACTCTTTAAAGGATAAACATCTGCAAGATTAACTGTTCTAGTCACACTTGTGGAGCGTTTTCTATGAATATAAATGGCTTTATTCATATAGGCAATCTTATCTGCTTGAAGGTAAACCTTATAGGTCGTATAATCGTCCTCTACCTTCTGATCCGTTGGATAGACAATATCCTTGAAAAGCTCCGCTTTATAGAGTTTTGCCCACGGAACAGTAAAACATTGACTAAGATTATATTTTCCGTCATATTGATGATGGAACCAATCAAAAGGGCTATACACTTGTTCAAAATAGTTGTCTGCACCTACATGGATTAAAAAACTCCCCTGATCTTCAATAAACTGAGTGAAATTACCAATTGCAATATCTGCATCCGTTTTTTCCAATAAATCATAAAGGCTTTGGATATGGTCTAACTCTAGCCAATCATCATTATCAACAAAGACAATGTAATCACCTGTCACAGCTTCCAAGGCACGATTACGACTGGAAGCAACTCCTCCATTTGGCTTATGGTAAACTTTAACACGCGCATCTTGATTCTTATATCGTTGACAAATAGCTGCTGAACCATCCGTTAAGCCATCATTGATTAAAATAACTTCAAGATTTTGATAAGTTTGTTGAAGAATGCTATCTAAACATTTTCAAGATAGGCCTCTGACATATAAACAGGAACGATAACACTTATTTTTTCAATTTTTAGTCTAAGTGCTTCAAATATCGCTGGATTGATACAATCATATTCTCTTAGCCACAAACTCTTGATTATATTTCTTCCATACTAAGTTGATGATTGAAATACAAATTGTCAGCAAGTGAAGTACTAAACTAGATGCTATACATTTGTTGATGTCTTTATCCAAGCCCAACTACTCTATCATCATAGAAAAAAATTTCATTTTCATGGAATTACTTAGACGATGCAGTCTGCATTATATGATTTATCCTAAACTTACCCCAGCATTAACAATAGATGCTATAAAAATAAATGGATTTCATGATGATTCTTTTGTTTCTCCGTCATTTAAAGAAGTAACTTCAACTCTTCCCTGATCGCTAAGTACGGATTCATCTTTTGTTTATCATAAGCAGATTGATATTTTTCTGGATTTACAAGTTGAGATAATTCGTCAATCATATCTGCGATACAATCCCTTGGAAACACATGGTCAGTGGCATAAAACTCTGGCTGGTGGCACGTTTCCTTAAAAGCATAAAGGATCATGCCATTTTCAAGAGCTGCACGGTTGCCATCAAGTATTTCCTGCGCATGAGAAATATCCAGATAAATGCTACACGTTTGTAAAAGTTTCTCATATATCTCTCTAGACAGACCTGGGTAGAGATGAACATTTGCATGACAATCCAGATCTAGCAGGCGCCCTCCCATTACTGTTAAAGCAGCAATATGAAATTCAAAATCTGGTAGGGCAGATACAAGGACTTCAATTTGCTCTAGTTCTTGCGTATCTGTCAAAATTAAAATATGCGGACGAAACTCCCTAAAGACACCAAGAAACGTTGGCAGATAAATCAGGGGAAGATTCATATTGTCTATCTTTAATTTCAAATCTCGGGTCAGTAATTTCCCACAACGCTCTTTTAGATATGAAATATCTTTCGCGGATAACTCTTCTCTCATATAAAATACTAACTGATTAGATGAGAGGTTAGGCATATCCCTAAGTAAGCTTATATCTGATAATACTAAACAATCACCTGTAGATAATTGTTTATCTAAAATCAGTTTTCTTGCTTCATCAATTGAAGAAAGCCCCTGTTCCCGACCATTTGCTTCTCGATAAAGTGCACGATCATGAGATGAAAAAAGATAGAGTTGCTCTTGATTTTCCTGACCATAAATGTCTATCTCTTTTTTTCCACCACTCCAAATTTCTCTATGAAAACAAGTTCCCGATAAATCGTAATGATCTCTTGCACAACAAACACCTTTGTTATCATACCATTCGACTACCTCCACCATTTGTGGCCACTGAGGATAGCAGTAAATCTTCCCTTTTTTATTTCCTTCCGCTATGATATCTCCTGAAGAAAGAACCTCCCAAAATCGAGGTAAGGGAAGTTGGGTCATGTGTAAGGGACTTGAATTTTCATGATTAGAAAAAAAACTAGTAAAAATATTGTTAATCGTTAATAGTTTCAGTTCCATCCCCATAAGTTCTAAATCTTTTTTTAGGCGATCGTCATCTGAAGACCATTCCCTCGTCAGATAATAATATATCATTTCTTTTTTTATTCCCATTCTCTAGTCAACAATTCATACCATTGTTTTGTTATGCAGTCTGATAAATATTCTTCAGCTAAGCGGTAAGAGCCTTCCCTGAACTGTTTGATTTGTTTGAAGGCTTTCTCTAAAGCTTTTGTTAAACCACCCACAATTTCCTCATCCGAACGAGCATCAAAAGGAACTAAATAACCATTTTTACCCTCCTGAATAAAGGTCTGATTTCCATATGGTACATCTAGACCAACAAGAGCTTGTCCAGAACCAATTGCTTCTAACAAAGTTATACCAAAAGTTTCCCATTCCGAGGTAGCCAGGTAAAGTTCATACTCTTTGAAACGGTTTGAAATTGTCTGATGCCCCTTAAGATTGATATAATTTTGTGCTCCTAGATTGGCAATCTCTGCTTCAATATCCTGCCATAGCATTCCTTGACCATAGATATCTAAGTTGACGTCTGGACAAATTTCATGAAAAGCAACGATGGCTTTAATTGCTAAGTCTAACCGTTTTCGGCGTTCAAACCGCGCGGCAATCATCACAGAATAAGGTTTTCGTTCATCAGCTAATTGCAACTGTTCTAGGGCAGCTACTGGAAGAACGCGAACTTGGCCAGTTTTTCCTAGTAATCCTAAATGCCCTTCTAATTCTTCCTTCTGTGCTTGTGTTGATACTAAAATATCATCAAATTCTTCGGCATATTGAAAAAGGTGATAATATTCAGAATTGATCTGATCTCCCCAATGATGGATGGAATGCACAACACAGGATAATCTTGCATCTCCTTTTAAACGTAAAAGAGGTGATGTGAAGGGAAGATTCTCTAGACGATCAAGAAATACATGATCCTCTTTACTAAACTGCAACTCTGATAAGGCTCGCTCCAAAAACTCTGATTCACTATAGAACCACTCCGCTCCACACCGATAAACTGCTTCAGTATCCTCACCTGGCTCTTTCTTAATCTCTTCAAAGGCTATGGAACCATCTCTATTATGAAACAGTCGGCGAACAACTCTAGCTACTATACCAAATCCAGCATCCACTGCTGTAAAAAATTCTGTGAACAGCTTTTTCTTACCATAATGTTCTCTACGAAGTAAACGACCAAATACATAATAATCTACATAATCCACATAATCCGGTTTTAGACTGTTTTTATGTAGAATGGTAGTCACACCATCTTGTTCTTGAAAAATCAATTCACAATTATTTTCCTTACATTCAGCAGTCAAATGTAAGAGCTGCTTCATATCATCTATACGGATTCCCAAGCTCATATCACGCTGATCTGTCAACAACATATGTGCTAACAGGATTTCTTCCTCAAGATGACCCAAAGATAGGTAGTAGTCCCATTTATATCGAGGAGGGACCTGTGTAAAAACAAAACTGGCAGGGAGGCCCAAGTCGCGAAAAACCTTCCCACGATATGCTTGAGCAACATCTACACCATTGGGTTCTAAACCCACCATAAGATTAAAAGTGTAAAGCATTCTTTAACTCCAAACTAAACTCTAATCACAAGCATCAAAGCATGGACTCCATAAAAGAAGTGAACTAGCGAATGATTAGATTATCTACTAAAACTTTCTCATTTATCTAACGAATTGAGGTAAGCTTTAATCGCCACTACCATCGCTTCAGGAGTTTGTGAAGAAAAAATCTGACTTCCTCCTGTTTGGTCCTTACTAGTATTATCAAAAACTCCAAGTGTTCCATCTCGCAAGCAAGAGAGTTTTTTCCAAAAAATCTTTATAAAAATCTAGTATTTTTTAGTCAAAAGCCTAAATTTATTCCATTTTAATTATACCTTATTTTTAGCAAAAGAGCTATCATATAAATATATCTATTAGATATTATTGACGCATTCAACTATCAATATAAGTCAATCCTCTTTATTCAGTAAAAATATTTGATATATAGAATTATCTTCTAAACTTGAGATTATTTCCTTATTTTTCAAGAATCAAAAAACCTAGATTCTAACAGCTAGTAAATAACTAACGGTTAAAGTCTAGGTTTACTCAGAAAACAATCATTATTTCACAACAAGTTCGTAACGAGTTTTGCTGGTGAAAGTTTCACCTGCTTTGAGAATGACTTGGTCTTTAAGGTCACTATGAATAGCATCTGGTAAAGCTTGCGCTTCTAGAGCAATCCCATTGTGCTGAATCATTGGCTGACCAGCGATAATGACACTCTCATCCACAAAGTTTGCTGTGTAGACCACAAAGCAAGGAGCCTCTGTCTTGAAGAGCAAGAAGCGACCTGAACCTTGGTCATAGAGGAATCCAGCATTGTCATGTCCTGCAGGAAGAGCAAATGGATGGTCCAAACCAGATACGAGTTGGATTTGCTCATCTTCTTCTGCAAAGATATCTTTCAACAAGGCACCATTATAGATATGTTTGACCACATCACGATTAGCATCTGGGGTTTTAGCTGGAACACCATCAGGAGCAATTGGATAAATCCCATCTGTATTCAATTGGAAGACATGACGGTCAATCGTCTGGGTGAAATCACCTGACAAGTTAAAGTAGCTATGGTTGGTTGGATTGACCAAGGTATCCTGGTCTGTCGTTACCTTGTAACTAACTTCGTAGGCACCACTTTCTTCCAAGTTGTAGCTAATCCAGATCTTAAGGTTTCCAGGGAAACCTCCTGTCCCGTCTGCTCTTTCTGTGTAAAGAGTCAAACCATTATCATTCACTTCGACTAGCTCAAACAAGCTAGAATCCCAACCAGTTGAGCCACTGTGGTTACAGTTGCTAGCATTGTTGACTTCAAGATCATAGGTCTTCCCATTGAGTTCAAATGTTGCTCCTGCAATACGACCTGCAACTGGACCTACACTTGCTCCATGTTTAGGGCTATTTCCCACATAACTTTCGAAATCGTCAAAACCTAGAATAACATTGGCAAAATTGCCAGCCTTATCTGGAGTTACATAACGTAAAATTGTTGCTCCATAGGTCATAATTTCCAGTTGGTAACCTGCCTCCGTTTCAAAACGGTAAGCGAGGACATCCTTGCCATCAACTTTCCCAAATACACGTTCTGTGTATGCTTTCATCCTTCTCTCCTTTTTCTATTTCAATTAAGTAAACAAACCATAGAAAGCGCATTCACGTTCTATGGTTTTATTGTATGATTTACAGACACCTTTGTCAAGAAACCATAAATATTTTCTTAACAAAAGTAATTCCTTCTATTTCTATCCTATGCTTCTACACGTTCAGTCCATGAAGTAGCTGTTGTTTGAAGTACTTTATTGAGTTCATCAATGTTTTCAAATCCAGTTGTACGAAGCCATTCGCGAGCTGCTGCTTCACCATCTTTGATGTAAGCTTCAACTGATCCAGCCCATGTTGCACGTCCACAAAGAACTCCGTTGAAGTTTGCGCCTGATTCGTGGGCAAAGACAAGAGTTTCTTGGAAGAGCTTAGCGGATACACCTGCACTCAAGTAGATGTAAGGAAGGTTAGTTGCTTCATCTTGCGCTTTGAAGAATGCTGCTGCTTCTTCACGTGTATGAACGATTTCTCCATCACCAAAGCCTTCAACGTATTTCACGTTAACTGGAACTTCTACTTTTAAGACATCAATGTTGAAACGTGGGTCTGAGAAGACCTTCATCGCACCAATAACTTTATGTGGTTTCACTTTAGCGTATTCTGCAGAACCTGCATCAGCGATCTTTTCATCGTAAGCCAAGATTTCAAGGAAGAATGGAATATCTTCTGCCACACACTCAGAACCGATACGTTCGATGTAGGCTTGTTTTTGTTGGTTGAGTTCGTCAGAGCTATCTACGTCATAGTAAAGCAAGAACTTAACTGCATCTGCACCTTGTTCTTTGATACGTTTTGCAGACCAAACATCCAAGCAGTCTGGCAAACGTTTTGTGCTTGTTGTGTCGTATCCTGTTTTTTCATAAGCAAGGAGAAGACCTGCATTTTGATCAAGAGCTTTTGTAGCTGGAAGTCCGTACTCAGGGTCAAGAAGCATAGATGAAGCGTATTTAGTCAATTCATCTGCTACCAATACTTTAAGTTCTTCCATTTGAGCTACTGTTGGCTCTTCTGTTTGGTATTGAGCCATAAGGCGTTTCAAAGCACCACGTTGGTCAAAGGCAAGAGCTGAGATGATACCATTCTCATCAGAGAGTTTTTCCAAACATGCACGTTTATTTGGGCTTAATGTTAATTTACTCATAGATTCTTCCTTATTTTTCAAATTCGTGAATAATAACACCTTGAACAACACGGTTAACTGTACCTGTAGGTGATGGTGTATCTGGTCTGTTACCAACTTTAAGTGAAGTCAAGAGAGCAAATAATTGACCATAAACAATGTAAGGGAAGACACGGTAAACGTCATTCAGAACCCCACCGCATCCAAGTGCTACTTCCTTAACATTTTCAAGTCCGAAGGCTTGATCGCTCAAGAGAACAACACGACGAGCAATTTGGTCTCCTGCAACTTCACGAACCAAGTCCAAGTCGTACTTACGAGTATAATCTGTTGTCGTACCAAATACAAAAACAACTGTATCTTCGTTGATCAGAGATTTTGGACCGTGACGGAAGCCAACTGGGCTTTCATACATAGTCGCAACCTGACCAGCAGTCAATTCCAAAATCTTCAGTTGCGCTTCGTGAGCAAGTCCGAAGAATGGACCCGCACCTAGATAAATCACTCTATTAAAGTCTAGATCAACCAACTCTTTGACATCTGCTACATTATCAAGGACTTTACGAGCTAAACTAGATAGCACTTCAAAACGTTCAGCTTTAACAGCAAATTCTGTTGGATCAAATACTAAAAGGGCTGTCAACATCATTGAAGTGAAGCTTGAAGTCATCGCAAAGCCAGCATCGTTAGAAGCAGCTGGTTGTAGCAACAATAGATTGCGGTCATCACCATGCGCTTGAAGAGCCAATTTCCCTTCAGCCGCACAAGTAATAGTCACTTGATAAAGTTCATCAACCAAGGCCTTGGCCAAGTCAACTGTTGCCACACTCTCAGGTGAGTTCCCGCTACGCGCGAATGATACCAAAACAGTCGCCACATCTTTTTTCAAATAAGTTTGTGGGTTTGCTACGATATCAGTTGTCGCAATAGCATTAAAATTCCATTTACGTTCATCATAAACTTCCTTGAAGTAAGGAACGAGAGTATCACCTACATAAGCAGAAGTTCCAGCACCAGTCAGGATAACCTTGATGTAGTCATGTTTGTCAGCAATTCCTTGCAAGAAGGCTGCAATTTCATCACGTCGTGCTTGATAAGCTTCAAAAGCTTCTTTCCAAACGTCTGGTTGTTGATAAATTTCGCGAGTTGTGATTTCTGCCCCCAACTCAAGCAATTCTTCTTTTGTATAATCTAGCATTGAGTTCCTCTAATCTATTATTATATTGTTTTTTATTTAAAATATGGGAATGGGAGTAAGCCCCATTCCCATTTATATTCTATGAAATATGTTCTAACAGTATTTCTGTTATTACACCTTATTCATCTTCATCGTCATCGTCGAAGCTTGCCAATAAATCATTAACTTTGACAATGCTTTCTGAAGCACGACTCTTATAATCTGCATCAGCGCCGGTTAGGCTCGCATTGATAAACTCGATAACCATTGGAAGATTCATTCCTGCATAAAGTTCAATGTCACGACCTTCCATAATCAGACGGCTCACCACATTACATGGTGTTCCACCAAGGAGGTCAGCAAAGACTAGGAAATCATCCAAACCTTCGACAGCGGCTTCAAATTTCGCAGTGAAATCTTCTGGTCCATCTTCTGGAAGAAGAGCAACTGCATGAATATTTTCTTGTGGACCCATAATCATTTCTGTGCTACCTTTAAGTTCTTCACAAAAACGTCCATGACTCACTAAAATTAATGATTTAGTCATAAATTATGCGCCCATTCCAAGTGCAAATTTACCAAAGGCAGAAAGAGCCAAGGCAAGCACGATAATGATACCGATAGCTTTTGTAGAGTTCATACCTTTCTTACCAAGCAACCAGAAGATAAAGGCAGTGAAGATTGCTGGAAGCAAGCGTGGGAAGATTGAGTTCAAGATGTCTTGGAAGTCAATCATCTTTTCACCGATTGGCAATTTGTATGAAATTTCAAAGTTGATCATTGTTGCTACAAGAGCACCCATCATGAACACACCAAGTACAGATGCAGCTTCAATCAAAGCTGTCAAAGTACTTTGCATGTTGTTGATAAGGTTAACCCCTTCTTTGTATGCAAATTCCAACTGTTTCCAACGGAAGATGTCATACGCTACTGCAACTGCGATCCAAAGGAAGATACCCCAAGGTTGACCAGCGATAGCCATTGTTGCAGCGATAGATCCCATGATAGCAGGTACAAGTGAACCAAAGATAGTATCTCCAAGAGGAGCGAATGGTCCCATCAAACCTGTCTTGATACCGTTAACCGCATCTTTTGAAACAATCCCATCTTTTTCTTCCATGGCAAGGTCAAAACCAGCGATGATTGTGTGGAAGAATGGTGAAGTGTTGAAGAATTGAGTATGAACTTTCATCATTTCTTTCAACTCAGGAGTTCCATCTCCATACATTTTACGCAATTGTGGCAAGATCATGTAAAGGTAACCTGATGCTTGCATACGTTCGTAGTTCCATCCCAATTGGAAAGTGAACAAGCTACGTTTGTTAATTTGATTAAAATCTTCTTTTGTTAATTTGTAATTAGAATTCGTCATCTTCAATTTCCCCACTTTCTGATGGTGTAGAAGGTGCTGCTACAGCAACTTTTTGGCTGTTCTTGAAGTGAACAACTGCAAGGAAGATACCTACGATAGAGATACCGATCATAGATAATCCTTTGAAGTTGTTGGCAAAGCCAATTTTTTCAGCAACGTCAGCAGGAAGAGTGCCAATGATACCAGCAACTGCTCCACCAAGACCTGTTACGTATGAGTAAAGAACAGTCAACATAGCTGTCAAACCGAATCCCATAGCAAGGTAGTGAAGGTTACGTTTAACTGGAAGGTAACGAAGCAAGATAGCGAATCCAAGACCTGGAAGCATACGACCTGCAAGAGTCAAACCGTCTGCAACCCATTGGAATTCTTTAACAAGGTTTACAACTGCTTGTACGAATTCTCCACCAAAAGCAAGGGCGAAGAATACTGGAAGGGCACGAGAAGCAGCCCATGGAAGCGCACCAAGAAGGTAGTTACGTTCGATTGCTTTATAGTCAAAGCGTTCGATCGCAGCATCAATACGGTGTGCGAAGAATGTAGTAGTCATACGACCAAGTACGTCGAAGTAAGTCAAAAGTGCCGCTACTGGTACAGCGATTGTAGTGATCGCAAGATCTGTTTCGATACCTTGTGAAACTGAGAAAGCTGTCGCAAGAACCGCACCAGAAGTTGCGTCGATACGAGAAGCACCACCGAAGGTACCTACCCCAAGGACAAACAACTGCAAGCTACCACCGATAAACAAACCAGTTGTCAAATCTCCCATGATCAAACCAGTAATGAAACCAGCGAATACAGGGGAACCTGCAGAAGAAACGATCGTCAACTCATCACAGATTTGATAAGCTGAGTACAGAGTGAGAAGTAAAATTTGCCACCATTGTATCATAACAATGACCTCCTAAAAATTTTTTCCTATTTTAATAAGCTCAAAAAGTCTGAAACTGGATCATTTGGAACCATTTGAGCAGTAAGTTTAACACCTTTTTCCGCCAATTTGTGGAAATCTTCTACGTCTTTATCTACAACGTTGATTGAACGTGTGATAGAACGAGTTTCTGGTGTTTGAGACATATTACCAACATTGACTGCTTCAAGCGGTACCCCTGCTTCCACTAATCCAAGGAAGCGGTCTGGTTTACGAGCAACAATAAACAAACGTTGGCTATCATATTTTCCAGCAAGGATATTGGCTGCAGCTTTTTCAACTGGCAAAATACTAAGTTTTACACCTGGTGGTGTTGCAAGTTTCAATCCGCTCTTTTCAACGTCGTTATTAACAACTTCATTGTCAACGACCATGATACGTGAAACATTCAGTTTAGCAGACCAAAGGTTTGCTACTTGTCCGTGGATCAAACGTCCATCAATACGGCATCCTACAATTGTCATAAATTTTCCCCCTTTATATGTTTTAGTGTAGGTTTACGAGTTAAGTGTATGTGATCTTTATACTCCCCTTCAGTTTCAAAGATAATGATGCGGTTAGCACCTTCCTTGAGATAGCTGTGCGGAATATAAAGCGATAAGGTTGGACCAACATTCCAGAAACGACCTAGATGATGGCCATTGACATAGGCAATCCCTTTGCCAAACTCAGATAGTTCTAAGTAGGTGTCCTTCGGAGCCTCAACTTCAAAGTCATAGGCATAAAAGGCAGGTTGTCCTTCTGTCCATCCTTTTGAGAAATCAATCTTTTCAGGATTATCTAGTGGAAGCGGATAGTGTGCCCAGTTCAGCATGAAGTGTAGGTCTTTACAGACACCTGTACGAATCCCTTTTCGTTGTGTATCTGCTAGGAACTTATGCCCGTAATTGACACGCCCCATATTTTCTACCAGAACATCAAAACGAGAGAGCGCTTTCTTTTCTCCTTGATAGAAGATGTCCTCACCAATTTCTGTCTGGTACTGAGTTGCAACCCATTTACCATCTACAAATAGCTGAGCTCTGTCTCGACCGTCAATGATACGGATGCGTTCTTCTTCTGCATCCCAACTAGCTTCTGTACGATAGAGTAGGTAGCCATAGCTTTGTCCCAACTCTTCCATTTTCTTAGGATAGAGACTTTTAGTTGGACTTGTTAGGCTATCCAAGGTCTCAAAGAGAGAAACTTTCTCGACCAGTGGAATGTTTTCAACTTCCATGCTCTCTTTGTAAAGCGGTTCTAATTGTGGATACTCAGGATAGTAAGTTGCCATCATTTTCTTAACTGCCATGTATTTAGCAGTTGGATTCCCAGCTTCATTAAGGAGAGCGTCATAATCATAAGATGTTACTTGTGGTAAATCAATAGTTCCTCGAGCTGAACAACCATTCATAAATCCAAAGTTGGTTCCACCGTGGAACATGTAAAGGTTGATAGAGCCTTGCTCTAGTACCTCATGTACGGCTTCTGCTAACTCCTCTGGCTCACGCGTGATGACTGGTTCTTTCCATCGGTTAAACCATCCATCCCAGAATTCCATACACATGAGTGGCCATTTCTTGCCATACTCATCAAAGAATTCTTGCATTTGCGAGAAGTTAAAGTTTGCTTTTGAACCAAAGTTCCCTGTCACAAAGAGATCATCTTCAATCAAGGTACCAGCTTTCAGAGTTGCTCGCCATGGACCATCAGATGTAAAGAGCGGACAAGTCACTGAACGTTCTTCCATCAATCGGCGAATCTCACGCAAGTAGGTTTTGTCCTCACCGTATGAACCGTACTCATTTTCAACCTGCATCATGAGGATGTTACCACCATTATCCAACAATCTTGAAACAAGACGTGGAAGTAAATGATCATAGTAGCGTCCTACCATTTCTATAAAGGCTGGATCAGAGGAACGGATTCGCATGTCTTTATTTAAAAGCCATGCTGGTAAACCACCGAATTCCCACTCTGCACAGATGAAAGGAGATGGTCGTACAATAGCATACAAGCCTAAATCCTGAGCTGTCTGAAGAAATTTTTCAATATCAAGATTGCCTTCAAAATTGAAGTTTCCCTCAGTTGGTTCATGTAAATTCCAAGCGACATAGGTTTCAACAGTGTTAAAACCTAAAGCCTTGAGATTGTACAATGAATGATACCAGTCTTCTTCAGGAATTCTAAAATAATGAATGGCACCAGATAAAATTTTGAATGGTTCCCCATCTAGGTAAAAATCATCCTCAATTTTAAACCTTGTCATTTTACCACCCCATACTTTTCCGTTTGCGCTTTCATTTGTTGTTATATTAAATGATAAACTAATGAATCCATCTTGTCAATAGATTTTTCAAAAATTATTTAAAATTTTTCTTTTTTTTACTGAATTGTTTTCTAAAATTCTTGTAAAAAAATTTTTTCTTAAATATTCTCGATCCAGATAGCATAAATATATAAGTTTATAACCTCAAATAATTTGTAAGTCAATCACTTAGCCTATTATTTTATTTTTTTACATTATTTACTATCATTTCCAAACCATTTATGGTAAAATCGAAGATGGAGAAGGAAAAAATGAGGTGAAAATATGGCAATTCCAAAGTATCAATATATCAAAGATGAATTGAAAAACAAAATCATTTCAGGTCAATTTGCAAGTGGCGACAAGTTCTACACTGAAGCAGAATTGATTGCAATGTATGACGTAAGTTCGATTACTGTTGTTCGCGCCTTAAACGACCTTGCTAAAGACGGTTATATTGTCCGCCAACAAGGAAAGGGAACCTTTGTGGCTCGCGCTCGCAAGCACAAACTCGTAGAATTTTCTGATGTAGAAATTTTTGAAACCAAGGACGATAAAGTCACTGTTCTTTCCATTGAACGCGGTAACGATCTTAACTACTTAGAAAAATTGGGATTGCGTGGCGATCAATTTTATTACAAAATCGAACGTATCCGTGAATCTAACGGTGTTACTTATATCTACCACACATCTTATATCCCTGAACAATACATCAATGCAAACTATCCAAATCTTGAATACTATAGTTCTATCTATAATCGTTTCAAATTGGACTACCACATTCACATGAATGACGAGCATTTTGAAGAAATCAATGAAATTGTATTTCCAACTCCAGAACATGCTGCTTCTATCCTAGGAGTCGACGCTCAGTTCCCAACTGTTCTCCAAACCAAGACAACTAAACTTGAGTCAACTGGCCAAGTGTTGGAATACATTGAAACTTACAAACGTTCTGATTTCTATAAGATTAAATTTATCTCATGTGATCGCGATCACTAAACATTAAAAAGTCTGAGACAATTGTTTCAGGCTTTTCTGTTTTTCATTATAGCACGCCAGCTTTTAGTAGGAAATAGCAAATGACTTTAAACTATAATTTGGAGAAATTTTACTAAAAACAGAGCAAAAATTGAAAAGCAGTTCAAATTAAATAACTTCTTATATTTTTTATAGGTATTTTATTAAAATACTTGACTTTACTAGATTCAGATAATACAATGGAATCAGTTTGTGAAAACGCTACCAAAACAATAAATTAGGAGGTTATTTAATGAAACCAGAAAATAAACAGCGTTTCTCTATTCGTAAATACGCAATCGGAGCCGCTTCTGTCTTGATCGGCCTTGCCTTTCATGCGCAAGCTGTTGCCGCTGATGGAGTCGTACCTACTACAACAGAGAATCAACCTACTATCCAAGCCGCAGGAGAATCGTCTCCACAGGCCAGCGAAGAAAAACTTGAAACTAGTCCTACACCAGAAGCCGTAGCTCCTGCAGCTCCTGCAACACCTGTAACAAACACTGAAGCACCAAAAGTTGAAGCTACTCCTGCACCTATCGTAGAAAAAACTGTTACAACCGAAGAAACTCCAAGAAAACCAGAAGTAACTGAAGAAGCTAAGCAGCCAGAATCAGAAAAGGTAGAAAACAAAGAAGTTGCTAAAGTTGAAGCTCCTGTAGTCGCTACAGAGAGAACAGCTCAAGTCAATGAAAAACTGGCTAAAAAGAAAATCGTTTCAATCGATGCAGGGCGTAAATACTTCTCTCCTGAACAACTGAAAGAAATCATCGACAAAGCCAAACACTATGGCTATACTGATCTTCATCTCCTAGTCGGAAATGACGGCTTGCGCTTTATGCTAGATGATATGTCCCTAACTGTTGGTGACAAGACTTATGCCAGCGATGATGTCAAACGTGCTGTTGAAAACGGAACAAATGCCTACTACAACGATCCAAACGGCAATCATCTAACTGAAAGCCAAATGACCGACTTGATTAACTATGCTAAGGATAAAGGTATCGGCCTTATCCCAACAGTGAACAGTCCTGGTCACATGGATGCTATCCTCAATGCCATGAAAGAACTAGGTATTGAAAAGCCTAACTTTAACTATTTTGGTAAAGAATCAGCACGTACTGTCGACCTTGACAATGAAAAAGCAGTTGCCTTCACAAAAGCTTTGATTGACAAGTATGCAAGCTACTTTGCTGGTAAATCTGAAATCTTCAACATCGGTTTGGATGAGTACGCTAACGATGCTACTGATGCTAAAGGATGGAGCGTTCTTCAAGCCTATAAATGGTATCCAGAAGATGGATTCCCAGACAAGGGCTATGACAAATTCATCGCCTATGCTAATGACCTAGCTCGTATCGTCAAATCTCACGGTCTAAAACCTATGGTCTTCAACGACGGTATCTACTATAATAGCGATACAAGTTTTGGTACCTTTGACAAGGACATCATCGTCTCTATGTGGACTGGTGGCTGGGGCGGTTACGATGTCGCTTCTTCTAAATTACTAGCTGAAAAAGGACACGAAATCCTTAACACTAATGATGCATGGTACTACGTTCTCGGCCGTAATGCTGACGGACAAGGGTGGTATAACCTAGATCAAGGATTGAACGGTATTAAGAGCACACCGATTACTTCTGTACCAAAAACTGAAGGAGCTGACGTTCCTATTATCGGTGGTATGGTAGCTGCTTGGGCTGATACTCCATCTGCTCGCTACTCTCCATCTCGTCTCTTCAAACTCATGCGTCAATTCGCAAACTCAAATGCTGAATACTTTGCTGCTGATTACGAGTCTGCTGAACAAGCTCTGAAAGAAGTTCCAACAGACCTTACTCGCTACACAGAAGAAAGTATTGCAGCCGTTAAAGAAGCTGAAAAAGCCATCCGTTCTCTCGATAGCAACCTCAGCCGTGCTCAACAAGATACTATTGATCAAGCGATTGCAAAACTCCAAGAAGCTGTTAGCAACTTGACCTTCACTCCAGAAGCTCAAAAAGAAGAAGATGTTAAACGTGAAGTTGAAAAACTAGCTAAGAACAAGGTCATCTCTATCGATGCTGGACGTAAATACTTCACGCTAGACCAACTCAAACGCATCGTTGACAAGGCTAGCGAACTTGGTTACTCTGACATCCATCTCCTCCTTGGAAATGATGGACTTCGCTTCCTACTGGATGACATGACTATCACTGCAAACGGCAAGACCTATGCAAGCGACGATGTGAAAAAGGCCATCATTGAGGGAACAAAATCTTACTACGACGATCCTAATGGAACTACTTTGAACCAAGCTGAAATCACTGAACTTATCCAGTATGCTAAGGACAAAGGTATTGGACTAATCCCAGCTATCAATAGCCCAGGTCACATGGATGCTATGCTGGTCGCTATGGAAAAATTAGGCATCGCAAACCCTCAAGCTAACTTTGACAAGGTTTCAAAAACAACTATGGACCTTGAAAACGAAGAAGCGATGAACTTTACAAAAGCCCTTATCGGCAAGTACATGGACTTCTTTGCTGGTAAGACTAAAATCTTTAACTATGGTACAGATGAGTATGCTAACGATGCTACTAACGCTCAAGGTTGGTACTATCTCAAGTGGTATGGTCTCTACGGTAAATTTGCTGAATACTCTAATAGCCTAGCTGCCATGGCTAAAGAAAAAGGCTTGCAACCAATGGCCTTTAACGATGGCTTCTACTACGAAGACAAGGATGATGTTGAGTTTGATAAAGACGTTATCATCTCATACTGGTCTAAAGGCTGGTGGGGTTACAACCTTGCGTCTCCTCAATATCTAGCAAGCAAAGGTTATAAATTCCTTAACACGAATGGAGATTGGTACTACATTCTCGGTCAAAAACCAGAAGATGGCGGTGGCTTCCTCAAGAAAGCTATTGAAAATACTGAAAAAACTCCATTTAACCAACTAGCATCAACTAAATATCCTGAAGTTGACCTACCTACTGTTGGTAGTATGTTAGCTATCTGGGCTGATAGACCAAGCGCTGAATACAAGGAAGAAGAAATCTTTGAACTCATGACTGCTTTTGCAGACCACAACAAGGACTACTTCCGTGCTGACTACAAAGCGCTACGCGAAGAACTTGCTCAAATCCCTGAAAACTTAGAAGGATACAGCACAGAAAGCCTAGACGCTCTCAAGGCTGCTAAAGAAGCTCTTAACTACAATCTTAACCGTAATAAACAAGCTGAGTTGGATGCCCTCGTAGCTAATCTTAAAGCAGCTAGACTAGGGCTTAAGCCAGCCGCAACTCACTCAGGAAGCCTTGATGAAAGTAAAACTCCTGCTGCTGTTGAAAACCGACCAGAGCTTCTCGTTGAGACAGAAGAAATTCCTTTTGAAATCGTTAAGAAAGACAATCCTAACCTCCCAGCAGGACAAGAGAAAGTCATCACTGTCGGTGTCAAAGGAGAACGTACAAATTATCTTTCTGTCGTGACTGAAAATGGTGAAGCACATGAAACTCTCCTTGATAGTCAAGTGACTCAAGAACCTGTCACTCAAATCGTAGAAGTCGGTAAGCCTGTCACTCACGTAGGAGATGAAGAAGGAGTTGCTCCTGTTGCAGATGCAAAACCACGTGTTGTGATCGAGGACGAAGAAATTCCGTTTACAACCATTACTCGCGAGACTCCTTCGCTACCTAAGGGACAAACTCGTCTAGTAACTGAAGGTGTAAACGGTCGTCGCAACTACTTCTACTCTGTAACTACGGCTACCGATGGAACTGAAGTTAAAACATTGGTTACTAGTGTTGTCGCTCAAGAACCAGTCGCTCAAGTGATCGAAGTTGGCAACCCTGTCACTCATCTTGGTGATGAACATGGTCAAGCTGCTATCGCCGAAGAAAAACCAACACTAGAAATCCCAAGCGAGCCAGCTCCAGCAACTGTTCCTGCTGAGGAAAACAAAGTTCTTCCTCAAGGTCCAGCTCCTGTAGCAAAAGAGAAAAAACTACCTGAAACAGGAACTCAAGGTTCAGAATGGTTAATTGCTACTGGCCTTATGTCAGCTCTCACAGCTTACGGACTTAGCAAGAAAAAAGATTAAAGATGAATCTTTTGATATAAGATAAAAAGCGGGACTTAAGTCTCGCTTTTTTGTGTTGAATATAAGTACTGTTTTACTTGTGAATCTATAGTGGATTGAAATAAGGTATGAACAAATCGATTAGGAAAGTCAAACTTAATTTCTAGAAGTTTTTTAGCAGTTGTAGCGTACTGTTCTAGATTCAATTTACCATAATTTCTAAAAATGTTTTAGAATTCGTAGCGTACTATTCTAAGTTCATTTTACTATCATTTCTAACAATGTTTCAGAATCCATATCGTACTATTCTAGGCTCAATCCACTATATTATAAAATATTAGTCCCCAAGTCCTAGACGGTTAAAGATATCATCTACTCGTTTGGTGTAGTATGCTGGGTTGAAGATTTCGTCGATTTCCTCTTGAGTCAGACGTGAGGTTACTTCTGGATCAGCTTCGAAAAGTGGTTTAAAGTCCACTTGGTTATCCCAAGAGTAGGCTGTTTTTGGTTGTACCAAGTCATAGGCTTGCTCACGGGTCATCCCTTTTTCAATCAAGGTCAACATAGCCCGTTGGCTGAAGATGAGACCGAAAGTTGAGTGCATGTTGCGGATCATGTTTTCTGGGAAGACTGTCAAGTTCTTGACGATATTTCCAAAACGGTTGAGCATGTAGTCAATCAAAATAGTCGTATCTGGTGTGATGATACGCTCAGCTGATGAGTGAGAAATATCACGTTCGTGCCAAAGGGCTACGTTTTCATAAGCTGTGACCATGTGACCACGGATAACACGCGCCAAACCTGTCATGTTCTCAGAACCGATAGGGTTGCGTTTGTGAGGCATTGCTGAAGACCCTTTTTGACCCTTTGCAAAGAACTCTTCTACTTCACGTTGTTCTGATTTTTGAAGACCACGAATCTCAGTCGCCATACGCTCGATAGAAGTTGCGATGCTCGCAAGAACTGCAAAGTACTCAGCGTGAAGGTCACGAGGAAGGACCTGTGTAGAGATTTCTTGAGCACGGATACCCAATTTGTCGCAGACGTATTTTTCAACGAATGGTGGGATGTTGGCAAAGTTACCAACCGCACCAGAAATCTTACCAGCTTCCACACCAGCAGCAGCATGCTCGAAACGCTCGATATTCCGTTTCATTTCGCTGTACCAAGTGGCCAATTTAAGACCAAAAGTTGTCGGCTCAGCATGCACACCGTGGGTACGACCCATCATGATAGTGAACTTGTGTTCTTTCGCTTTGTCAGCGATGATGTTAAGGAAGTTTTCAAGGTCCTTGCGGATGATATCGTTGGCTTGTTTGTAGAGGTAACCATAGGCAGTATCGACCACGTCAGTAGAAGTCAAACCATAGTGAACCCACTTACGTTCTTCACCAAGAGTCTCAGAAACCGCACGTGTGAAGGCCACCACATCGTGACGAGTTTGCTGCTCGATTTCCAAAATACGGTCGATGTCAAAGTCCGCTTTTTCACGAATCAAAGTCACATCTTCCTTAGGGATTTCCCCCAACTCAGCCCATGCCTCGTCAGCCAAGATTTCCACCTCAAGCCAAGCACGGTATTTATTTTCTTCAGTCCAAATGTTCGCCATCTCAGGGCGGCTATATCTATCAATCATGTTTAATTTTCCTTTCTTTTGATGTTTCACATCAGCTAGCAACCAACAGTCGTTTTATTCAAATTCTTCTTTTCCAATAAACACGGATGGGTAGTGAGATAATTCATTGAGATCGGTATCCAATGGTAAATCATAAATTGCTAAATAGTTATCAGGATACTGAGCAGTCAGCTCTTCATACTTAGCTTTCACTTTTTCATGATCGCTACTAGCATACAAGACTTCGACGACTGCCCCAGTCTTCTCTTTTTCGACAAATGCATTTACGATTATTTTAATCATAGACTTTACCTAAAAATCAATCCCTTTCCAGCAGTAGTCGACCGGCTTCTCTCGCTGACTTTATCAGCTACGACAAACCTGGTCAACCTTGCAGGGGTAAGACAACGGACATTGTAATTAGGGTCCTGTCTTACTTCCCAAACTCTTCCACACTATCCGGCACATCACTAAACAAAGTCACATGTCCCATCTTGCGGTTGTTCTTCGCTTCTATTTTACCATACATGTGGAGGTGGGCGCTTGGATTTTCTGTAACATATTTTTCAGCGGCCTTGACATGTTGGCCAAGGACATTGAGCATAACAGCAGGCGCATGCAGTTTGATGGCTGGCAATGGTGCTCCTAGAACGCCAAGTATATGGGTATCAAACTGAGAAAAGTCACAGGCTTCGATTGAGTAGTGCCCTGAGTTGTGGGGGCGTGGGGCAATTTCATTGACAATGATGTCATCAGCTGTCGCAAACATTTCCACACAGAGGGTTCCAGACAACTTGAGCTGTTCTGCGATTTGCACTGCCATTGCTTTAGCCTTGTCAGCTAAACTTGCTGAAATGCGAGCAGGCACGATAGTCTTAGACAAGATGTTGTTGCGGTGGATATTTTCCTGAACTGGGAAAACCGTAACGTTCTTGCCGTTACCAGACACGATAACAGAAATTTCAAGGTCAAAGTTGACGAATTCTTCCAAGACGCAGTCGGCTGAGTCGGCTAGTACATAGGCTTCTTCCAAGTCTGCTTCTGAACGAATGACCTTTTGCCCATGCCCATCGTAGCCACCTGTCGCAGTCTTGAGGACATAGTTTTTCGATAGGTCCATATCTGCCAAATCTTGACTTGAGGTCACAACCTTGTAAGGTGCTACAGTGACTTGAGCCTTGTTTGAGAGAAAATCCTTTTCAAAAATGCGATTTTGAGAGATGCGAAGCAGGTCTGTACCTTGAGGGAGTTGTCCATCCTTGATAACCGCATCCAGACCGTCAGCATCTACATTTTCAAACTCATAGGTGAGGACATCGCAACGCTCAGCCAACTGACGCAGAGCATCCACGTCATTATAAGGCGCCACAATGATTTCCGCCACACGGGATGCTGGGCAATCCGCTGCTGGGTCCAGTGCGATAATCTTGTGCCCCATGTAGATAGCTGAGATTGCCATCATCTGACCGAGCTGACCACCACCGATGATCCCAATGGTTTTAGTTGAGCTCATTTGTAGACTCCTCTGCGATTTTTCCTTGTTCTTCTGCGAAATCCGCTAACGCTGTCGCAATAGCCTGGTCCTCTACTGAAAGAAGACGAAGGGCAAAGAGGGCCGCGTTAGTCGCACCTGCTTCACCGATCGCCATAGTTGCGACAGGCACTCCACCTGGCATCTGGACGATGGAATAGAGCGAATCCACACCGCTAAGGGCACGAGACTTGACGGGTACGCCGATAACCGGAAGGGTCGTTTTAGCTGCGACCATCCCTGGCAAGTGAGCTGCACCACCTGCACCCGCGATGATGACCTTGATGCCACGGCTACGTGCTTCTTCCGCATGTTTGAACATGAAGTCTGGTGTACGGTGTGCGGAAACAACTTTCTTTTCGTAGGCTACACCGAAGCGGTCTAGGACTTCTGCTGTTTTTTGCATGGTTGCCCAGTCAGACTTTGAGCCCATGATGATGGAAATTACTGGTTTCATAGTTAATAATATCCTTTTCTTTTTTGATAATGGTCTTAGGTGGTGGGGACGGAAGCAAACCTTCGGTTTCATTCCTAAAATTTGAGCCCAAGTCTCAAATTTTCCCTAGACCATAACATTCACTGTTCTTGTCTTTTTACCACGACAACCATTATCTTACTTTGGCTCGCTTTCGCTCGCCATTGTCAAATATAGTATCTGTTAATCTTTTAACGCTTTGCTTCCAATGTCGTTTCGGTAGAACAGGCCTTCTGTGTTTTGTTTGTTGAGTTCGTTGTAGATAATGTTTTGGCCGTCTTTGACGGTGTCTGCTGTTGTGACCAGCATGTAGACGCGTCCGCCGTTTGAGAGGAGGTCTTGGCCATTTTCAGCAAATTTCGCTCCAGCATAGTAAGTGATGATGTCGCCTTCTGTCTTGGCTGGAAGCTTAACACCCTTCTCATAAGCGAGGGGGTAGCCGTTTGAGGCTACAACCACGCCCAATGTCACACCCTTGTCCGTCCAAGTAATGGTTGGCTCTTTGCCATCCAAAATGTCAGTGATGTTTTGCGCAAAGTCAGATGTCAAACGAGGCAAGATGATTTGCGTTTCAGGATCTCCAAAGCGTGAGTTGAACTCGATGACTTTCGGTCCATCAGCTGTCAAGATTAGCCCCGCGTAAAGGACACCAAGGTAGGAACGTCCTTCTTTAATCATGCCTTCAAGAACTGGCTTGACAATAGTGTCAACCGCTGTGTCAACTACACTCTGTGGCAAGTGAGGAACTGGCGCATAGGCACCCATCCCTCCAGTGTTAGGACCCTTGTCGCCATCATAGGCACGTTTGTGGTCCTGAGCCGTTGGCATGATGTAGAACTTGTCCCCATTGACAAAGGCAAAGAGAGAGAATTCTTCCCCGTCAAGGAATTCCTCGATGACCACACGCGCACCTGAGTCGCCGAATTTATTGTCCAAAAGCATCTCATGAGCAGCTTCAACTGCTTGCTCAACTGTCTCCGCAACGACGACACCTTTCCCAAGGGCCAAACCATCTGCTTTGACTACGATTGGAGCGCCTTTCTCCTCGATATAGGCCTTGGCATCCTCGAAATCTGAGAAGGTCCCATAGGCTGCTGTCGGAACGTTGTATTTGACCATGATTTCCTTAGCAAAATCCTTAGACCACTCCAGCTCAGCCGCAGCTTTGGTCGGACCAAAAGCCTTGAGACCAGCTGCATTGAAATCATCTACAATCCCAGCTGCAAGGGCATCATCTGGGCCGATAAAGGTCCAAACAATATCGTTGGCTTTTGCGAAGTCAATCAGCTTAGAATGTTCGGAAATAGAGATATTTACCAAATCAAGTTCATCTAAGGTCATCCCGTCATTCCCATGAGCCACGAAAACTTGCTCAACATCTTTAGACTCCAACAACTTTTTGGCAATCGCATGCTCACGACCACCAGAGCCAACAACTAACAGTTTCATAATTCATTCCCTCAAAAATACTAATTTAATCTAGATTTGAGCACACACTCAATTAATAACTTATACTCAAAAATACCTAATGATCAATACGAATATCATTTTCTTTTAAGTATTTCCTACATTTTTTGTATTGCTCTATATAGTAACCATTATTTACTTCTTGATACGTTAAACAATCAACCCCATCTAAAATTTCTAAAGTAGCTTCCGATTTTGACAAATTTTTGTAAATTAGCATAAGCAAATGATAAGAACCATCGACTCCTAAAAATAAAATAAACACAAAAGCTGCGTCCTTTTCTGGAGCATTTGCTCTTAGACTATTTGGCCCTATAATCACTTTCTTTTGTATACTGGAAGGTTTTAGACCATTAATTTTATTATTTAAATGAATATGAATAGCCTCAACTGTTTCAAAATAAGGATACTCTTTTTTGTTATCATAAGAAACATTATCTAGATATGGATATGGAATAATCATATAGTTCCTTTGAATAGAACCTGAATTTACAAATACTCTTAATTGAGGAAGTTTAGTTTCATTCTTCAAACCACTCACAGAAACTTTCGCTTCTCGATAGCCTTCGATTTTCCATGATAATGATAGAGGAGCTCTATGATCACTTTTTCTCCCGTTTATCCATTGCAAATACCCTAACAATACACTTAATGCAAATGCTAATGAACTAATCACTAAAGAAAGATTAATCTTATTAAATTCCTGTGGTATCTGACTAAATACACTAAATTTCCATGCTAACAAGCTTATTGCTAATAATAAAATTATCAACACAAAAATTTTTATTTTTTTATTCATTATGAAATCTTCCCTTTCATTTTCTTAATGTCTAAAATGTCTTACTCCTGTGAAGATCATTGTCAAGCCGTATTTATCAGCAGCTTCGACGGATTCTTGGTCACGGACTGATCCACCTGGTTGGATGATGGCCTTAATACCTGCTTTGGCAATTTCTTCCACGTTATCCGCAAATGGGAAGAAGGCATCAGAAGCAAGAACAGCGCCGTCAAGGCGGTCTTTAGCTTGTTCGATGGCGATACGGACTGAAGCCACACGGTTGGTTTGACCAGGACCAACACCCAGTGTCATGTGGTCGTTGGTTACGATGATTCCGTTTGATTTGACGTACTTGATAGCCTTCCAAGCGAACTCAAGAGCAGTCGCTTCTGTCTCAGTTGGCTGGCGTTTGGTTACCACTTGCCAGTCAGCTGGGCTTTCCTTAACTACGTCTTGGTTTTGCACAAGAAGTCCACCGACAACACCTGTGTATTCTGCTTCCACTTCGCTAGCCTCTTGAGCGTCAAATGGCAAGGCAAGGATACGCAAGTTTTTCTTTTTGTTGGTCAAAATGGCTAGCGCCTCATCCGTATAGCTTGGTGCGATGATGATTTCAAGGAAAACGCCGTGCATCTTCTCAGCTGTCGCAGCATCCACCTGACTGTTAAGAACGACAATTCCACCAAAGATAGACACTGGGTCAGACTCATAAGCGTAGTCCCAAGCAGTCTCGATGTCATCAGCCTGACCGATTCCACATGGGTTCATGTGTTTTAGAGCCACAACGGTTGGACGGTCTTTGAAATCACGAATAATACGAATGGCCGCATCCGCGTCACGAATGTTATTGAAGGACAATTCCTTACCGTTGAGCTGTTTCGCTGATGCAATCGAGTAATCCGTTGGCAAGGCTTTTTGGTAAAAGTCTGCATCTTGTTGAGGGTTTTCCCCATAGCGCATGGCTTGCTTGAGGTCATAGGTCAAAGTGAGTTTTTCTGATTTTGCTTCACCCACTTGAGCTGTGAAGTATTCTGCAATCAAGGCATCATAAGCTGCTGTGTGACGGAAAACCTTAGCTGCCAAACGTTGACGCGTTTCGTAAGTCGTTTCACCATTGGCTGCCAATTCGTCCAAAACCACAGAGTAGTCAGTAGGATCTACCACAACTGTTACGCTGGCATGGTTTTTGGCTGCTGAACGAAGCATGGATGGCCCACCGATATCGATATTTTCAACTGCGTCAGCGTACGTCACATCTGGTTTGAGAATCGTTTCCTTGAATGGGTAAAGGTTGACTACAACAAGGTCGATAAGCTCAATTTGATTATCCTTGGCTGCTTCCAAGTGGCTATCCAAGTCACGACGAGCCAAGAGGCCACCGTGGATATTTGGATGAAGGGTCTTGACACGACCGTCCATCATCTCTGGAAAACCAGTCACATCATCAATGGCAATGGTTTCTACCCCAGCATTGTCAAGGGCAACCTTGGTCCCACCTGTTGAGATGATATCCCAACCTAGTTTTTTGATTTCTTGAGCAAATTCAACAATGCCCGCTTTGTCTGAGACGCTGATTAAGGCGCGTTTAGTCATTCTATTCCTCTTTCTTTAGATCCAAGCGCATAGCGACTTCGTTATTTTCTTCTATAAATCCTGTTTCCTGAAAACCCAAACTAGTCAGTAGGTGCTTCATTTTTTCATTTCCAACCACATAATCTGCGATAATATGATTGCAAGTGCTATCCATCTGAGCCTTTTTGATCAAAACTTCCAAGGCTTTTCGTCCATAACCTATTCCTTGGTACTGCTGGCCAATCATTATCCTCCAGATAAAGTATTCCGCTTCATCCTTATCTATTTCCAACAGGAGAAAACCAACTACAAGCTTATTCCAATAGATTGCCATTGGAAACACATCCCCATTCTCTCGGTAGAGCCATGCGTCAGCTAAAGAGCGTACATTTGGAGCCACGAAACGTGCTCGTTCATCAGCGTCAGATATTTTCAAATCCAGCACTGCCTGAAAACTGCTCTCATCTACTAATTTCATCTCAATCATTTTTTCTCCTAGCAATATTGCATAATCAAAACTTGATTTACTTTTTATCTACTCCCCACTCCCAAATGTTCCAAGACTTCTGGATAGAGTTTGTACTCTGTTTCGTGGATGCGAGTTTCGAAAGTATCAAGGGTATCCCCTTCAAGGCGTGGTACACGAACCTGTTTAATAACCTGACCAGTATCGACGCCGGAGTCCACCCAGTGAATAGTCACGCCAGACTGGTCAACACCTGCATTCCAAGCATCCTCAATCCCATGAGAACCTGCAAATTCAGGGAGATAAGCTGGGTGAATATTGATGATACGGCCTTCATAAGCTGCTAGCAAGGTTGGACCGACGATTTTCATGTAGCCTGCAAGACAAACTAAGTCAATCTTGTGTTCATCCAAGAGCTCGACAATGGCTCCTTCGTAGTCTGCCTTGTTCTCAAACTCTTTAAGTTCAAAGGCATAGGTTAAAATACCAAGATTCTCTGCACGCTCAAGTACATAGGCATCTCTATGATCTGAAAAGACAAATTCTACTGGAAATTGTTCCGCAATCACCTGAAAGTTTGAGCCGTTACCAGAGGCAAAAACAGCAATCCTTTTAGCCATTATTTAATCACCACACTTGCATCCGTCTTCTTCACAATTCGACCGATTTCATAAACTGGTTCGTCAAGAAGCTCTTTGACACGTTCCACATTCTCTGGTTTAACCGCAAGCATAAGACCGACACCCATGTTGAAGATTTCAAACATCTCTTCATGTTTGATTTCACCATATTTTTCAAGAGCTTTGAAAATTGGAAGGACTGGAACTTTGCTTTCATCAATTTCAGCAGCCAAGTCATCCGCGAACATACGTGGTACATTTTCGATGAAACCACCACCTGTGATGTGGGCAATCCCGTTAACCAATTCTTCTTTGATGAGTGGCAAGACAGCCTTGACATAGATACGGGTTGGTTCAAGAAGAACGTCTTTGAGTTTCTTGCCTTCTAACTCAGGCAATACTTCTTCCCCTGTGTAATCAGCAAAGACACGACGCACGAGTGAGTAACCATTTGAGTGGATACCGCTTGAAGCAAGCCCCAGAATCACATCCCCTTCAGCTACTTTTGAACCGTCTATGATTTGAGATTTTTCTGCAACACCGACAGCAAATCCAGCCAAATCATAGTCATCTTCACCATACATACCAGGCATTTCAGCCGTTTCACCACCGATAAGGGCTGCACCAGCTTGCACACAACCTTCAGCCACACCAGCAACAACTCGTTCTAGTTTAGCTGGTTCATTTTTACCAGTTGCGATATAGTCCAAGAAGTAGAGAGGTTCTGCACCTGCAGCAATGATATCATTGACACACATAGCCACACAGTCTTGTCCAATGGTATCATGCTTGTCGTACTTGATAGCCAGCATAAGCTTTGTTCCAACACCATCTGTACCTGAGATCAAAACAGGTTCTTTGACACCTGTTTTTGAAAGATCAAACATACCACCGAAACCACCAAGAGCTCCCATAACACCTGCACGCTCCGTACGAGCAACGTGTTTTTTGATTCGTTCAACAACCTCATAACCCGCTTCAACGTCCACACCAGATTGAGCGTATGCATTCTTATTTGTCATTTGTTTTTTCCTTTTCTTTAATGGAGAATCTGCCGCCTACTTGTAAAAACTAGTCTTTTCTTCCAAACTTCTACGATAGTCTTCTTCATAGTCGTAGAGAGGTGTTGGGTAGTCACCGTCAAAGTAAGCGACACAGAGACCGCCATTTGGCGCATCTGTTTCAATACCAATAGAGTTTATCAAACCATCAATAGAAAGATAAGTCAGACTATCCGCACCAATGATTTGGCAAGTTTCCTCAACGGTATGATTAGCCGCAATCAACTCCTGACGTGTCTGGATATCAATTCCGTAGAAACATGGATAGGCAAGAGCAGGACTACCGATGGCAACGTGAACTTCTGATGCCCCCGCTTCTTTCAAGAGTTGGACAATACGACGAGATGTTGTTCCTCGCACGATAGAGTCATCAATCATGACCACACGTTTGCCTTTCACGACACCAGATACAGCAGAGAGCTTCATTCGCACTCCTTGTTCCCGCAATTCTTGAGTCGGCTGGATAAAGGTCCGTTGGGTGTATTGGTTCTTGATAAGACCCATTTCATTTGGTAGCCCAGACTCTTCCGCAAAGCCCATAGCTGCGCTGAGTGAGGAATTTGGTACCCCAACTACAATATCAGCTTCGTGCTTGAACTCACGTGCCAATTGAGCTCCCATTCTCTTACGAGCCGTATGAACATTGACACCATGGATGTTAGAGTCGGGACGGGCAAAATAGATATACTCCATGGAACAGATAGCCAACTGAGTATCGTTTGTATAGCTGTCATACTGGATGCCACTATCATCAATAATGACAATCTCGCCTGGTTTCACATCACGAATCCACTCAGCACCGATGACTTCAAAGGCACAAGTTTCAGAGGAAACGACAACTGCTCCATTGGCCATTTTCCCGATTGACAGAGGACGGAAGCCGTTTGGATCAAGCGCTGCAATTAACTTATCTTCAAACATCAAGAGATAAGCAAAACCACCTTTAACAAGACTGAGGGCTTCCTTAATTTTACCCATCAGGTTTGGATTGTGGCTACGGCGAATCAAGTGAGCCAAGATTTCTGAATCAGAAGTCGAACTAAAGATTGCTCCTCTTTGTTCCAATTCTTTCTTGAGAGATTCTGCATTGGTCAGATTCCCGTTATGAGCCAAACCAAACTGCATATCGTGAAAGCGGAAGAGGAAAGGTTGGATATTGTCTACAGAAGCTTCTCCCGCAGTCGCATAACGCACGTGTCCAATCGCTCCAGTTCCTGTCAATTTATCCAAATTAGCAGGATTTTTGAAGACTTCTGATAAAAGCCCCATATCACGATGACGCTTCAATTGTCCATGGTCATTGGAGAGGATTCCTGCCCCCTCCTGACCACGGTGCTGAAGACTATGGAGTCCAAAATAGGTCAATTTGGCAGCGTCTGGGTGACCCCAGATACCAAAAACACCACATTCTTCATTAAGAGATTTTACTTCGTATGTCATTTTATATACCTAATTTTTATTTGTGTATCATTCCTTCAGTAGTACTACAGCGGAATGATACGGTAGAAGCTCGTTTCACTCGCAATAACAAATCATTTGCAATTATCGCAAGTTACATCTACTTGGTTTTACATTCACTGATGCTTATCTATTAGAAAAACTGTAAATCTTATTTCCCAGTAAAGTATTTAACCGCTGATGCAAAGAGGTGTTGGTCTTTATTTCCTGGAATATTTTGGAAGAGACCGTCTTCGAAACGTTCTGAGTGACCCATCTTACCAATAATTTGACCATTCTTACTTGTAATTCCTTCAATCGCATTGACAGAACCATTTGGATTGTATTTAGAATCCATGCTTGGCTTACCTTCGAAGTCAACATATTGGGTAAAGATTTGACCATTGTCACGAAGCTCTGCAAATTCTTCAGCTGTCACGACAAATTTACCTTCACCATGTGATACTGGGATGGCATGGATATCACCAACCTCAACTCCGGCAAGCCATGGTGAGTTCGTGTTAGCAATACGTGTTTCAACCATCTTGGCCACGTGTTGGTTAGCATCATTGTAGAAGAGGGTTGGACTCGTGCTGCTTGCATCTTCAAAGTTACCGTATGGAAGAAGACCTGATTTGACAAGGGCTTGGAATCCGTTACAGATACCAATAATCAAACCACCACGTTTGATGAAGCTATCAATAGCTGCACGTACTTTTTCATTGAGCAAGATGTTAACGATAAACTTAGCTGATCCATCTGGTTCATCCGCTGCTGAGAAACCACCTGCAAAGAAGATAATGTTAGCTTTTTCGATATTGTCAACCATGGTGTCAACAGACTTGACAATAGCCTCTTCGTTCAGTGTTACAAATGGTACTAAGTTGACTTTGGCACCTTCTTTTTCAAAGGCCTTAGCGGAGTCATATTCCGAGTTAGTACCTGGGAATACTGGGATGTAAACTACTGGTGTTTCAACTGTTTCTTTTGCTTTGATCACAGCATCTGATGCTACAGCAGGTACTTCTTCCAACTCAGTTGCCTGTGCAAATTCCGTTGGGTAAACCTCTTCCAATTTACCTTGGAAGGCACTGTCAAGTTTGTGTCCATCAAGCGTTACACCGTTGACAGTGAGTGCAAAGTCAGTCACTGTTTGTCCAATCTTGGCAACACCTGCAATTTCTTCAGGCGATGTGAAGACGAATCCACCTAATTGAGCTGTCAAGCTAGTGTCAAGGTCAGCTAATTCGACGTTAGCTCCAATATGGTTCCCAAATGTTGCAAGGGCAAGAGCTTCAACCACACCACCATATTTGACAGCTGATGCAGATGTGACTTTATGGTCAGCTTGGATGGCTTCAAATTGAGCAAAGTTAGACTTGATAAGATCAAAGTCAATTTCTTGTGCCAAAGCTTGACCTGGAATATAGTAAATATTTTCACCAGCAGCTTTAAATTCTGGAGAAAGGACCTTACGCTATCTGCTGTTGTCACACCAAAAGCAACCAAGGTTGGTGGTACTGTCAATTCTTCAAATGTACCAGACATAGAGTCTTTACCACCGATAGATGGCAAACCAAGTTGAATCTGAGCTTCGATTGATCCAAGAAGAGCAGCCACTGGTTGACCAAAACGCTCTGCTTGTTTATCCATTCGCTCGAAGTATTCTTGATAAGAGAAACGAGCCGTAGACCAGTTTGCACCAGCAGCAACCAAACGAGCTGTTGCTTCGATGACTGCATAGGCAGCACCATGATATGGAGACCATTCTGCTACATAAGGGTTGAATCCTTGTGCCATGACTGAAGCCGTATGCGTTACACCATGTTGGACTGGCAATTTCTGTACAGAAGCTTCCGTTGGTGTGATTTGGTAGCGACCACCGAGTGGGTGATTAACTGTTGAACGACCAACTGAACTATCAAAGATGGTTTGTAAACCTTTTTGACTTGCATGGTTCAGGTCAGCCAAGACTTCAAGAGTATCCGCTTCAAGGGTTTCGGCAGATGTTTGACGTTCTTCTGGAAGCTTGACATCCTTGTCAACCACCTTAGCATCTACAACCACACGTACACCGTTTGTATCAAGGAAACGACGTTCCAAATCAACGATGGTTTCACCATTCCAGTGCATGACAAGGTTTGGTTTCTCAGTCACCGTCGCAACAACAACAGCATCAATATTTTCTTTGTTACATGCTGCAATAAAGGCAGCTACATCTTCTGGACGAACCACTACAGCCATACGCTCTTGAGATTCAGAGATAGCAATTTCTGTACCGTTCAATCCTTGGTATTTCAATGGTACTTTGTCTAGATCAATTTCAAGACCATCTGCCAATTCACCGATAGCTACACAGACGCCACCAGCACCAAAGTCATTTGATTTCTTGATCAGACGGGTCACATCTCCGTTACGGAAAAGACGTTGAATCTTACGTTCTTCGATGGCATTCCCTTTTTGAACCTCAGCACCAGCTGTTTCAACAGATTCAACCGTTTGAACTTTAGAAGAACCTGTCGCACCGCCGACACCGTCACGTCCAGTCTTACCACCAAGCAAGATAATCACATCGCCAGCTTCAGGTTTTTCACGGACAACATTTTCCTTAGGAGCTGCACCGACAACTGCACCTAGCTCCATACGCTTAGCAACGAAACCTGGGTGGAAGTATTCACGAACATAAGTTGTTGCAAGACCAATTTGGTTCCCATATGAAGAATAACCGTGGGCTGCTGTTTTAGAAATTACTTGTTGTGGCAATTTCCCAACGCGAGTCGCTGAAATTGGAGCTGTAATATCGCCAGCACCTGAAATACGCATGGCTTGGTAAACGTAGGAACGCCCTGACAATGGGTCACGAATGGCACCACCGATACAAGTAGCCGCGCCACCGAATGGTTCAATCTCCGTTGGGTGGTTGTGGGTTTCGTTCTTGAACATGAGAAGCCATGGCTCTTTCACACCATTGACATCCACGTCAATTTCAACAGAGCAGGCATTGATTTCATCAGACACTTCCATGTCGTCCAAACGACCATTAGCACGCTCATAACGACCGAAAATAGTGGCCATATCCATCAAGGTTTGCGGTTTTTCCGTACGTCCCAACTCATCACGCATGGCAATATACTTGTCATATGTTGACTGCAATTGTTTTTGGAATTTAGAAGCTGAAAAGTCGATATGTTTTAACTCTGTCTCAAAAGTCGTGTGACGGCAGTGATCAGACCAGTAAGTGTCCAAAACCTTGAGTTCCGTCTCAGTTGGTACGCGCCCGATTGACTTAAAGTAGTCTTGGATAAAGAGCAAATCATCCACTTCCATAGCCATCCCTTGCTCGGCCTTGTAGCGAGCAAAGTCTTCTGCTGTATAGTTTTCAAAGAAAGTCAATTTCGGAATGGTCTTGTCTGACTCTGAAAATTCCTGCTTGGCAATCCCTGTCGTGATGTCCTTGAAACGAGAATCAACTGGATTAAGCAAGTAGTTTTTGACTGCTTCTAACTCCGTCGCGTCAATATCTTTATTGACCAAGTAAAGTTGGGCTGTATTGACTGTCACATCACTCGAACTTCCCAGCAAAAGCAATGCTTCTTGCGAAGAAGCTGCACGCTGGTCAAATTGACCTGGCAGGCTTTCAATGGCAAAGAAAACATAGTTGGCAAGATCCGCCTGTACAGCAGCTTCGTCCAAGACATGGTCTGTCACCTGCTCAGAGAAGATATGTTTCTCTGCAGGTGCAAACAGGTCTTCTGCCAAATCAAATACATCATACACTTGCACGATACGAATACTTTTCAAGCTTGATAGTCCCAAGTTATGCTGGAGTTCTCTAACCAAACTCTCTGACTTGACCTGAAAATCAGCCCTTTTTTCAACAAAAATACGTTTATCCATCAATTCTTATTCCTTTATTTCAGCTCTTGCAATATTCCAACGACCTTGAGGTTGTTATTTCAAACCTTACAACTTTTCCTAGACAACTTCGTCAACGTCGATTAATTCACCCAGACCTCTACGGAGTGAAAAGGTCTGGGGACCTTTTCAGCCTGAGTCCTTTTAGTTGAGAGACGAAGGTTTTCCGTTGCTAACAGATTATTTCAAACCCTGCAACTTTTCCCAGACAATTTCGTAAACGTCTGTTAGTTCTCCTAGTCCTCTACGGAAAACATCCTTATCCATGTGGTTGCCATCCGCATCCCATAAGCGGCAGTTATCTGGTGAAAATTCGTCTGCCAAGATAATCTTGCCATCCTTATCAAAACCAAATTCCAATTTGAAGTCAATCAAGCGAAGACCAATTTGTGCAAACCAATCTTTCAACAATTCATTGATACGACGCGTTTCTTCCTTGATATAAGCAATTTGCTCATCGTTGGCAATATCCAAAAACTTCACATGCTCATCATTGATGAATGGATCATCCAAATCATCATTCTTGTAGTAAAATTCAACGATTGGAGTCTCCAAGTCCAAACCTTCTTCCACACCAAAACGTTTTGAGAAAGAACCTGCAGTTACGTTACGAAGCACAACCTCCAAAGGAATGATTGTCACTTTTTTATTCAATTGTTCTGTGTCAGAAATACGTTCGATAAAGTGTGTCGCCACACCAGCAGCATTCAATTTTTCAAAAATAAGAGACGAAATCTGATTATTCAGCACACCTTTACCCTCAATGGTCTCTTTACGAGCTCCATTCAGCATGGTTGCCTGGTCCTTGTAGACCGACTTAATCACATTTTCGTCTTCTGTAGTATAGATATCTTTAGCTTTTCCCGTATAAATAAGTTTACTGGACATTTTCTTGTTCGCCTTTCGTATTACTTTACATCATTCTAACACAGTTTTTACCAAATATCAAATATTTCACGAACTATATTCGATATCGTATCTGAAAAAGTACAGAAAAATCGCAAACGAATTTTCATTTGCGATTTTCTAAGATTGATTTGAATTAGAATGCGAACTTTATTCTTGTTTCAAAAAGCGATCAAGATAGTAGCGGAAAAAACTCTTCCTCCCCGTAATCATAGTCAAACGACCTTCAAGTCCATAACGAAGTTTTTCTGCTTGTTCAACATTCAAATCCGTCTCTGCCTCTAATTTAAAGAAATTACCCTTTTCTGTCTGAGTCGCACTGGTATCGATATTCGTAATCTTGGATATCAATACTAGCTGCTTATTCGCATCCGTTACCGTTGTAAATCGTACCTCATTTCCATGCTTGAGTCCAGCCACTTCCTTAGAACTGATATAAGCTGTTAGTTTTGCCTTTCTCTCTCTAGCCAACTGCGGAAAAAGGTGAGCGAGAATAGTTCCTTCTGGAATGATGGTAGATCGACTATGCTCAGAATTCAAATGTAGAACACCATCTTCTGTTGCTGTAATTTTCCCCTTCTCTAAAAGATTTCCTTGAATCTTTTTACCCGACTCCGCTTCAAGAATTTTCTGATCCAAGAGCGTTAATTCCTGGCCTACCTTGGCTAGTTGCTGAGATTTTAATGACTCCAACTGACTTCCTAAACCAGAGGCATAGACCTGCTGGGTTCCTGATCCTGCATACTGTACTCGATAACCTGCAAGAGTTGACTCCAGCTGAGTGATTTGAGCATCTAGCTGAGATAAGGCCTGATGTTTGGCTTCTGATCCCTGCTCTTTTGTTGACTGATAAATGGCATAAGCTGGATGATCACTCTCTAAGTGTCCATCACCCTGAATAGCGGACTTGGCTTGCTGATATTCTTTAATTTTAGACTGGGTTTCTCCGATGAGATTGCCTAATTCTGTCTGACTACCACTGGCTGCTGCATTTTGAGCTGATATACTAGCATTTTGTTGCTCAACCTGACTCCGTAAACTAGCAACTTGATTTAGATAATCTAAAAAACTATGCTGATAGCCAAATTTATCTGCTTCTGGAAATTGATCACTTCCTGCTTGAAGGCTTGCTTTTAAATACTCCAGTTGAACCTTCTGATCCTTGAGCATTTCCAACTGACTGGCATAATTCTCAGCCTGAACGGCTTCTGCTCCCTCTTGGTATTGAACGAGAAGATCCCCTTGCTTGACAAACTTATTTTCAGCCAAATGATTCGCCACAATCTTACTATTACTACTAGACTGAATGGTAGCAATAATACGAGCAGGTTCTACCGTAGCTCCAGCTGTCAAGCTTATCTCCTTTTGGGCAAAGATTGAAAAGACTAGCAGGAACAAAAACAAGATAAAACTTGGAAAAATCACATAACTAGAAAAATTATGGTAACGACGATTGTAAAACTCAGCACTTTCTAAAAATTCTGATTGCATCTTTTCTCCTCTCTAACTATTCACCAAGTGGGCATAAAAACCACCCTGAGCCAACAAATCTGCATGTGTACCTTCTTCAACAATCTTGCCCTGATCCAAAACGACAACCTTCTCTGTCCGCTCAGCAATGGTCAAGCGATGGGCGATGAAAATCAAGGTCTTATCCAAAGCCATCAGATTATCGACAATTCGCTTCTCGGTCAAAATATCCAGACTGCTGGTCGCCTCATCCAAGATCAAGACGGGCGCATCGGTCAAGAGAGCACGCGCCAGAGCGATCCTCTGACGTTGCCCACCTGAAATCCCTGCCCCATCCGAAGTCAATTCTGTCTGGTAATTCAGTGGCATACACTCAATATCCTCCCGAATCTCTGCCAACTCCACTGCTCTCAAGATATCCTCCTGGGTCGTCCCCTCCTTAGCTCCAAGAAGAAGATTCTCCAAGATCGTTCCATTAAAAACGTAGGGTTGCTGAGGCAGATAATTGATATACTGGCGCAGAGCCTTTTTATCAATCTGATTGAGATTGACGCCACCCAGACTAATCTCCCCCTGACTTGGATCGTAAAAATTAACCATCATCTTAGCCAAGGTCGTCTTACCCGATCCTGAAATTCCCACAAAAGCCACTTTAGAACCTTGCGGAATGGTCAAATTGATATCTGACAAGACGTCTCGACCATAGCCATACTTGTAGGAAACCTGTTTGAAGGTCATCTCTCCCTTCATCAAGCTCAAATCCTCAACCGTTTTCTTCTCCTCAAACTCAGAAGCTACCAGATAAACCTCATTTAGACGGTTATTGGCAACCTGCGCTGTCTGAAGCTTGGTTTGCAGATTGATGATATTTTCCAAAGGATTGGTAAAGTAAACAAGCAAGGTATTATAGGTAATCAACTGCCCCAAACTCATCTTGCCATCCATGACCAAAACAGCCCCCATCCAGAGAATACCGACATTGAGTAAGAGATGGGCAACTTTTTTCAGAGCCTTTTGCTGACTCTCTGCCCGACTATAGGTAAAGGATTTCTTCAGATAATCCACAAATTCCTTGTCAATCTTTTGGTAACGCTGACTTTCACTTGTCAAAGACTTGATTGTCTCAATACCATTAATGTCCTCGATGATAGAAGAAGACAGAACCGCATTGGCTTCCATGGTATCCCGATTCATCTTTTCAAACGGCTTCATAAAAGCAAAGATAATCACTGTGTAGATAGGAAGCGCCAATAAAGTCATAAAAAAGAGATTGGTATTTTGTGAAAATAAAACAAGTGAAATAATGACGACCGTTGACACATCTAGGAAAATCGAAAGAATGGTCGAAGCCAGCGCATCAATGATACTGTTAGCATCCGTAAAACGAGACACGATTTCCCCTGTTCTGCGTGTCGCAAAGAAAGACATAGGCAGGTGAAAAACATGCTTGATGTAGGATAAAATCACATCAATCGACAAGCGTTGCCCCAAAATAAGCAAGAGATACTCCTGAGCGTAAGACAAGATCTGCTGGAGAATATAAACGATAACCAGCCCAATAGAAATAATCCCCAGCGTCGAACGCATCTGATCTGGCACATAGGTATCAATGATAGACTGCAGATAGTAAGAACCCACAATGTTAATCAAGGTGACCAAGAGTGTTGCCAAAACGATATTGGCAATCAAGCCACGCTGCTTCACTAATATAGGGATAAAAGAGAGCAGACCATTCTTTTGATCCTTATGAGGCTTATAGTCTGGACTAGGTGCCATAAAAATAGTGATTCCTGTCCACTCCTTGGCAAAGCGCTCACGAGAAATCTTGGTCAGCTTAACACTAGGATCTGGATCAGCAATATGAATGTTGTTCTTGTCCTGCCCAGTCACCACATAATAATGGAGCAATTTCCCTTCCTTAAGCACATGAGCCACAAAAGGAAAAGTTACATCTGGCAAATCAAACAAGGTCATGTCCGCCTTTATTGCTCGCGTCTCAAAACCTATCTCCTCAGCAACCTTGACTAAGCCTAAAGCCGTAGTCCCATCCATGGTCGTCTTGGCCAACTCTCGCAAGTGAGCCAGAGAATAATAACTACCATAATAACCAAAGACCATGGCTAATGAAGCCACACCGCAGTCCATCTGGTCTACCTGAGGACAATAATGCCGTTTACTAAATTTCATATCCTACTCCTTTTCCTAACAATCTCCAAAGAAAACTTTGTAAGATTATTTTATCCAAACAAAGAAGCAAAAAGAAAATTATTTCTAAAAAAACAATAACTGCACCTGAACAGCACTTTTTCCTAAATAAAAATAGGCAGAACAAAGGTCCTACCTAGAAAATATAATGATTAATATTTCTTACCTTTTCCAATTTTTGTCAATCATATACAAAACTATAAATGAAAACAAGGGAGATACAAGATAGCTTTTTTCACTCATTGTCACCTTAAAATCTAGAATAGCAAGTACTTTAAAAAGCAAAAGATTCATCAGAAATAAGAAAAGGAATGTTAGAAAAAATTTTAAAGTCTTATTTCATTGATAACAACTAAAAGATGATTATTCAATAGCATTTGCCACATACTAATAATAGTTCTCTTTAAACCTTGTCTTTACCTGAATCTAAATAACTCATCATAAAAAGCAGCATCGGAACAAATAACTCTGTTTGGAAATATTTTTCAACTTTAAAGGTGATTACATTTAAATCCCCCAAAATGCAAAGCACTCCAAAAATAATTAAAAAGGCTCCCATTACATTTTTTAGATTTTTCATACAAGTTCACTTTTATTCCTTTTTAGTCCAACTTAATGATTAGTTTCTAATAGATCATTTTTTATTTTCTGAACTACACTTATATCCTACATAAAATAACCCAAACAGAATTGGATAGGCTTCTAGATAAAACAAGTTATTGATCGGTTTTTTTAAAAATCAAATACGTTACAATATAGATAATGACTGACACGATAAAATATCCCTCAGCAAATCCCAATAAAAATTTTTTTATGACAATCCTATTTAATTTTTAATAGTATGTATCTGATTTCTACAAAGTATTTTATCTTAGCTAAAATAACCCCATACAGCTAGTCCTACAGCAGATATTCCTCCGACAACATACCCCGCAATCTTAATTCCTACCGGAACAGCTACTGCTGCTGCAGGAACTACTCCTCCAGCGACCGTTGCTAATTCATTTTCTGTCATTGCTGTAAAACGATTATCATTTACTAAAATCTCCATTTTTGAATCTCCTTATTCTAATTCACTTTCACTTTAAATATTTCTTTTCTATTAATATAGTATGTCAATACCACTAACAGAATGCAGTTCTCCAATGATACCTTTTCTAAATTAAGTAGAGAATAAATTAATAATATACTGTAAGATATTAAAATAAATCCTACATATATATTTTTCAACATTATATTCATAAAACTCACCTAAAGTTTTATTTCAGATTTTTTCCAACGTGATAAAGTCCTGCTCCTAGCATAATAGCACCCCCTGTTACAGAAAAACCTTTAAACGCAGCTACTCCAAATGCTACTACTAGCGGTGCAACTCCCCCATCCACTTCCATCAACTCTTCTTCCGTAAGAGCTGCAAAGTTCTGTTCCATTTTGTCAAAGTTTGTCATTTTTTCTCCTTTATTTTTATAGTTTTTTATTTGTGATTGTTAACCTTTAAACCATTTTAAAAGCCAAATTGGATAAATAACTGAAATAATCATTCCTAATCTCCTTCCTCTTCTTCTCATTTATCTATTCGAGAAATCATTTTAAAATGAATAAATTTAATTTATTTAAAATACAATTTGATAAACCATGGAAGTAAAATTGGTAAATACATTAATCAGACTCCTTTCCTCTTCTTCTCACTTGTCTATTCGTAAATAATTTTAAAATAAACAGCTAAGTCAAATTTATTTTAAAAACCACTTGATCAACCACGGATAAAGACCTGTCACATACATCAGTAATCCTCCTTTTTTTGTTCTCATCTCTTTTTTCGTAAACTCATACTCTTCGAAAATCAAATTCAAACCACGTCAGCTTCACCTTGCCGTACTCAAGTACAGCCTGCGGCTAGCTTCCTAGTTTGCTCTTTGATTTTCATTGAGTATCAACTATAAAACTTCAACATTTTATCTGTTTTCGAGAAACAAAAAAACAACATGACTTGCATGTTGCTTTATGTTAGATTTTATCTTTAATGGCTTTTAATACATCTGCCACACTTTGGAGGTGATCGATTTCTTCATCACTAATTTCGATTCCAAATTCATCCTCAATGGTTAGTACAAATTCCATCAAATCTACCGAATCAGCATCCAGATCATCCTTCAAGCTCAAGGCCTCTGTGACTACAAAGTCTTCCCCTTGACGTTCTTGGATGATAGTCACAATACGGTCAAAAATTTCTTTTTCTGTCATATATATTATTCTCCTGAAAATTCACGCGCAGTTTGAGCAACTACGTCTGTTTCTAGCATGGTACGAATCTGACGAATCGTACTGTATACAGCCTTGGCATCACTTGAGCCATGAGTCTTAACAACAGGCGCCTTAACACCAAACAAGACTGCACCTCCAACGTCTGAATAGTTGAGTTGCTTTTTCAAACCTCTAAGACTATCCTTAAGAAGAAGAGCACCAAGTTTTGCTCGAAGTCCACCACCTGTAATAGCATTTTTTAGCAAGCCCATGATCCCCATGGCTGTACCTTCAATGGATTTGAGCACAGCGTTTCCCGTGAAACCATCTGTTACGACTACATCAGCAACGCCATCCATCAAATCACGCGCTTCCACATTACCGATAAAGTTCAAACTCTCATCAGCTACTAGCAAGTCATAAGTTTCCTTGCGGAGTGGATCTCCCTTGCTACTCTCTGTCCCGTTATTAAGCAAACCAACTCGTGGTTTTGCAATTCCACGAACATTTTTAGCGTAGAAAGAACCTAGGATGGCGTATTGATGAAGGTGATGGGCTGTGTTTTCTGCATTGGCACCGAGATCTAGCATATCAAAACCTTTCCCATCAACTGTTGGTAAGGTTGACATAAGCCCAGGTCGGTCGATATTCTTGATACGACCTACGATGAAAAATCCGGCCGCAAGCAAAGCACCTGTATTTCCTGCAGAAAGAACTGCATCTGCCTCCCCATCTTTGACAGCCTTAGCCGCCAAGACCATACTGGCATTTTTCTTCTTACGGATGGCTCTTGTAGGCTCATCGTCTGAATCGATTTTTTCATCAGTATGGATAATGCTAACGCGCTCTGTAGCTGTTAGATATTGCTTGATTTTGCTTTCATCTCCGTAAAGTTGAATCTCAATATCTGAAAAGTCAGCAAGTGCTTGATTGATTCCCTCTACAATAGCTTGAGGTGCATAATCGCCACCCATTGCATCTACTGCGATTTTTTTCATTTATCTTCCTCTTTTAATAATTGTCCCCAATCGGCTAGGGAATCAATAAATTTCTTTGATTTTAGGTGAATCCCGACGTACTCTTCGTAAATCTGGTCCATAAACTTGCGCAAGTCTTGCTTAATTTCTGACTTGAGCGAAATAGTCTCCAGAGTATCAAAATCAATGGCTTGAAATTGATTGAGAAGATAAGGGATATTGGGATTCAGATGACATCGTTTCTCATCCTCATGATAATGCTCTGGGCAAAGACAGGCTCCATATTTGAAAGAAAAGTCAAAAGCCTGGCCAACCCGATGGCAAAAGACACACTCATTAAAATTAAGACCAATCCCAAACCGTGTCAAAATCTGAATTTCAAAAATATTAGTCAAAATCTGATAATCTAAGCCCTCTTCCATCAGCTCTAATGTCTTCTGCAAAAAAGCAAATAAAGGAGCGTCCTGCTGATTATCCTGCAAACTCGCATCAGCCAAGGCTGCCACATAGGTCGCATAAGCCATGGTAAAGAGATCACTATTGATCCTTGGAAAGGTCATTACCTCATGATAATCTTCTATATAACTGAGTCCATCATCATTGATGCGCAAGAGAAAACGAGCTAGCACCAAGGGCTGAATAACAGGAGCCAGTTTTGATTGACCAGCGTGTTTCACAAAAAACATGCGCTTGCCTGCCTGTTCTGTAAAGATTTTAACAAGCTTATCATCCTCTCGAAAATTTCGATTGTAAAGTACTAAACCCTGACTCGTAATCGATTGAATCATGCTTCTCTCATGTACTCCTCAAGACGTTTCATAGCCTCTCTGATGGTTTCCATACTAGCCGCATAAGACAAGCGCACATAGCCTTCTCCATACTGACCGAATGCAGCACCTGGGATGAAGGCGACAGCCTTCTTATGGGCAAAATTCTTCAGAAAAGCAAAGGAATCTTGATCATAGCCTGCTGGAATCTTAGCAAAGATATAAAAAGCACCGTCTGGCTTGATGATTTCAAAACCAAGGTCAGTCATCTTCTCAATAATGTAGTCCCGTCGTTGGATATATTCCTTCTTCATCGGTTCCGCATCATTCTTACCAGCTGTCAAAGCTTCTACCGCAGCGTGTTGAGCCATGGTGTTTGCAGCAGTTACCAAATACTGATGGCTCTTGATGAGTTGAGCCGTAAAGTTTGCTGGAGCAAAGATAAAACCTAAACGCCAACCTGTCATAGCATGGGATTTGGATAGACCATTGATGATAATGGCCTGATCTCTCAGCATAGTACCCAGCGATACATGATTTTCCCCTGTATAAGTTAATTCTGAGTAGACCTCATCACAGACAACGAAAATCTCATACTTGCGTAAAACGTCAGCCAAGGCTTCCAACTGTTCGCGACTATAGGTAATGCCTGTAGGGTTAGCTGGATAGTTGAGAATGACTGCTTTGAGCTTATCACCCTGCTCCAAAATTGCCTTCTCTAGCATTTCAGGAGTTAAGACAAAACCATTCTCAGTCGTGTCAATCTCAACAATCTCTGCACCAACTAGATTGACAATAGGCTCGTATCCTGGATAGGCAGGAGCTGGCAAGAGAACCTTGTCTCCTTCCTCCAAAATGGCTGTCAAAGTAGCTGATAAAGCTTCTGTCGCACCAATTGTAACCAAGATTTCATTTTCAGGATTGTAGTCCAACTGATATTTTTCTTTTACAAAATCACTAGCTGCTTGGCGTAAGGTCAATAAACCACTCATACCTGTATAGTAGGATTGGTCTTGGTCAATGGCTCGCTTTGCAGCCTCCTTGACATGGTCTGGCGTTGTAAAATCTGGTTCTCCCAAGGTCAATCGTAGTACTCCAGGAATCTCAGAGATGGCCTGATCAAACTGACGAATCAAGGAAACTTGAATCTTATCTAATTGTTTATTAAAGCGTTTGGTTAAGTCCATAGATACCCTCCTTGATCAAAGAACATATGTCTATTATACTACAAAAGATCTCTGACCGCAAAATTACATCTAGAATTAGCCTTCCAAAGGCTTTCTATTTACTTTTTTCCGAGATAAGATTATAATAAGGAGTATTTATTTTCGGAGGTTTTTATGTCATTTCTATCAAAAAATTGGGCAGGACTGTTAGCCTGTCTGATCATTTCTATCATCTCTTGGGTTTTAGGAGGCTTTCTGCCTGTTGTGGGAGCACCTGTTTTTGCCATCTTTATTGGCATGATTCTCCACCCATTTCTCACTTCCTATAAACAACTAGATACTGGTTTGACTTACAGCTCCAAGAAATTGCTTCAGTATGCAGTTATCTTGCTTGGTTTTGGACTCAATATCTCTCAAGTTTTCGCAGTTGGAAAATCTTCACTCCCTGTCATCCTCTCAACTATTTCTATTGCGTTGATCATCGCTTATCTCTTCCAGCGCTTTTTTAACCTAGATACAAAGCTAGCTACCTTGATTGGAGTTGGATCTTCTATCTGTGGCGGTTCTGCCATTGCAGCGACTGCTCCTGTTATTCACGCCAAGGAAAAAGAAGTGGCCCAAGCCATTTCCGTTATCTTTTTCTTCAATGTCTTGGCCGCACTTATCTTTCCAACTCTAGGAACCTGGCTTCACCTATCAAACGAGGGATTCTCCCTCTTTGCAGGCACTGCGGTCAATGATACTTCCTCTGTAACAGCCACTGCCAGCGCCTGGGATAGTCTTTACCACACAAACACTCTTGAGTCTGCTACTATTGTCAAACTGACACGCACCTTAGCTATTATCCCTATCACTCTCTTCCTTTCTTACTGGCAAAGTCGTCAACAAGGCAACAACCAAGGAGTAAAACTTAAAAAAATCTTCCCTGTTTTCATTCTCTACTTTATCCTAGCTTCCCTGCTAACGACCACCCTTACTTCCTTCGGTGTCAGCAGTAGCTTCTTTGCACCTCTCAAACAACTATCTAAATTCCTCATCATCATGGCCATGAGCGCTATCGGTCTCAAAACCAATCTCATTGCTATGATTAAGTCCAGCGGTAAATCCATTCTTCTTGGTGCCTTCTGCTGGATTGCCATCATCCTGACTAGCTTGGGTATGCAAACACTCATCGGTATTTTCTAAGACAAAAGGTAGCCCGCAAGCTACCTTTTTATTGTTCAATAATTAAGCGTGTATGTTCTCTCTTAATACAACGATTCATCACGATATCATCGCAACCTCCAGCACGCAAGATTTCTTCCGCTTCTAGACTTTCAAGTCCTAGTTGCGCCCAGAAAATCTTAGCATCTGCCTTGAGAAAATCACGTGCTACATCAGGCAGAAATTCACTACGACGATAGACATTGACGATATCTACAGGGAAAGGAATCTCAGCTAGACTGGCATAAGCCTTTTCTCCCAAGATTTCCCCACCTGCAGCCTTAGGGTTTACTGGAATGATTTTATAGCCACGAGCCTGCATTTCCTTTGTCACTCGATTGCTCGTTGTTTCTTCACGATCAGACAAGCCTACTACTGCTAGAGTTTTACTAGTTGCTAGATACTGACGGATCACGCCATCACTTGGATTGATAAATTCTTGAGTCATAAAAATTCTCCTTTTTCCATCAGTATAGCACATTTTGAAAGGGTTTGCAGAATTCTGCTACCAAAAAACTCCCAACAAGGCCTATCACTTTGTTAGGAGTTTTGTCTGATCCAACGAATTCGTTAGATTTTTTTCTCAATACTAAATAATGGAGATAGAGGACGTTTTTCGTGGATACGGATGATAGCATCTGCCAAGAGATGAGCGATAGAGATTTGCTCAATCTTATCAATCAATCTCTCTTCTGGTAGGTAGATAGTATCCAAAACAACTAATTTTTTAATAGCTGATTTTTGGATATTATCCATAGCAGGCCCTGAAAGAACTGGGTGCGTACAACTTGCGTAAACTTCGACAGCACCAGCTTCAGCAAGAGCATCTGCCGCATGGCAAATAGTTCCAGCTGTATCGATCATATCGTCAATCAAGATACAAGTCTTGCCTTCTACTTTACCAATGATGTTCATCACTTCACTGGTATTCATCTTGTCTACGCTACGACGTTTGTCAATAATAGCAATTGGAGTTTTCAAAAACTCTGCCAATTTACGAGCACGAGTCACCCCACCATGGTCTGGGCTGACAACCACATAGTCAGAACCAACCATTCCACGACGCTCAAAGTAATCTGCAATCAAAGGAGCACCCATCAAGTGATCAACAGGAATATCAAAGAATCCCTGAATCTGCGCAGCGTGCAAGTCAATCGTCAACAAACGATCCACTCCAGCTACTTCAAGCATATTTGCTACAAGTTTTGAAGTGATTGGCTCACGCGCTCTCGCCTTTCTATCCTGACGTGCATAACCATAGTAAGGCATAACAACGTTGACAGATTCTGCACTGGCACGTTTCAAAGCATCTACCATAATCAAAATTTCTAGCAGATTGTCATTTACAGGTGAGCTAGTTGATTGTAGGATAAAGACGTGTTTTCCACGGATCGATTCTTCAATATTAACTTGAATTTCTCCATCTGAAAATTGACGTACGGTTGATTTTCCCAACTCTATCCCAATCTCTTGCGCCACACGCTCTGCCAATTCTCTATTTGAAGAAAGGGCAAACAGCTTTAAATCAGAAAAAGACATGATTTCCTCCAGTATTTATGTATCGCTTGTGTTTTTTCACAACATTTTTCCAACTACCATTGTAGCGCTTTTTTCTTGATTTTTCAATAAAAAATAAGACAAGAGTAGACATTTATACCCTTGCCTTGTGCTCATTTATATTCCCTATATTCAAGCAAAAATGTGACAACTTATACATTCTATCTCATGGGAAGATAGGAACTCACAAAGGAAACGTTAGTAGACCTCTCTCATACTACCTGTATCCACATCATAAACTGCACCTGAAATAACGACATCATCTGGAATCAGTGGAGACTCTCGAAGTAACTGCATATCCTCACGAACACTCTCCTCAACATCTTGAAAAGGGAGAAAATCTTGACCCGAGACATCAACCCCTAATTCTGTTTTTAAATGTTCTTGAAACTCTTCGTTTTGAAATGTCTGTGCACCGCAGTCTGTATGATGGAGCACCACAATTTCCCTTGTCCCCATTTGTTGCTGGGAAATCACAAGCGAGCGAATCATATCCTCCGTCACTCGACCACCCGCATTCCGCAAAATATGGGCATCCCCAAGAGCTAATCCTAGGGCTGGGGCTACGTGTAAACGCGAGTCCATACAAGTTACGATTGCAACCTTGGTCTTTGGTTTGATTGATAAATGGAGATCTCCATGCAATTCTACATAGGCTTGATTGGCTTTTAAAAAATTTTCAAAATAGGACATGACAACTCACTTTCTAGTCTACCAGATAATTTGAACACCAAATTATTTATCTCCTATCTTACCATCTTTTCTTTGTTTTGTCAGTTGTCAACCTTCATATACAAAAACAGGGACAGAGACATCCAGCTTCTAGCTTGGGCTTCTGTCCTAGTTTTATGTTTATGATCCTTTTTGGATATACTTATTGAGTGAACCTGCAAAGCTCTGAAGATTGAGACTTTGTACGTAGACCTCACCAGTTCCTCGGAAGGTATTCACCACTCCTTCGCCTGTACCAATAGACTGCCAGAAGCCATTTTCTAGGTGAATATCATAGTCCAAAGATTGACTCCAAGCCACCACATGGGCATTGTCAATCGTTATTTCTTGGTTTTGAAGCTCAATTTTCTTAATAGAGCCAAAAGCATTGGCCAAGAGAGTTCCCTGACCTTGGGTAGTCATGACAAAGAGACCACCTTGCCCTCCGAACAGAGCTTTACCAATAGACTGACTCTCCATAGTATAGGAAGCTGTACCATCAAGAGCTAGAAAGGCCCCATCATTCAGTCGATATTGTTTTTCACCTAGTTCAAGAGCAATTACTTGCCCAGGAGTATCTGGTGCTAGAGCAAGGTTCCCGTTATCAGACTCTGCTACAGCTTGAGTAATGAAGGTGCTTTCACCAGAAACCATTGAACGTCCTACAGCTTTAACAAAACGCCCTAAACCAGAACCGCTAGCATTGAGCTGAGTATTGAGACTTACATTGGGTGTGTGGTAGACCATGCTCCCCCGCTGGATATAGACGGTTTCTCCTTGATTGAGTGACAACTCTACCAAAGGAAATTGCATATGACTGTCCATAGAAAATTTCATCAGAAATTCCTCCTTGTTTTTAATAAATATTGGCTATAAAGTGTTTTGCAAACTAAAACTGAGTAAGACTATTAGGCAAAGACTTTTTTCAAGACTTCCTGAATAGTCGTCACTCCAATCACCTGAATTTCCTTAGGTGGCTTGATTCCAGTTAAAGAATTCTTTGGTACATAGATTTTTGTAAATCCAAGTTTAGCAGCTTCGTTGATACGTTGCTCGATACGATTTACGCGCCGAATTTCTCCAGTCAAACCTAATTCTCCTACAAAACATTCCTGAGGATTGGTTGGCTTGTCCTTATAGCTTGAAGCAATCGCAACTGCAACTGCCAAGTCAATAGCAGGCTCATCCAATTTGACACCACCAGCAGATTTGAGATAAGCATCCTGATTTTGTAAAAGAAGCCCTGCTCGTTTCTCCAAAACAGCCATAATCAGACTTGCACGATTGAAATCAAGGCCTGTTGTAGTTCGCTTGGCATTTCCAAACATAGTCGGTGTTACCAAGGCTTGAACCTCCGCAAGAATAGGACGGGTTCCTTCCATAGTCACCACGATGGACGAACCAGTTGCTCCATCTAAACGTTCTTCTAGGAAAACTTGACTCGGATTGAGAACCTCAACCAAACCACCTGATTGCATCTCAAAAATCCCAATTTCATTGGTCGATCCAAAACGGTTTTTGACCGCCCTCAAGATACGGAAGGTATGGTGGCGTTCCCCCTCAAAGTAAAGCACCGTATCCACCATATGCTCCAACATACGAGGACCCGCCAAGGTTCCTTCCTTGGTCACATGACCGACGATAAAGATAGCGATGTTATTGGTCTTGGCCAGCTGCATGAGTTCTGCAGTCACCTCACGTACCTGGGAAACAGAACCCTGAACTCCAGAAATCTCAGGAGACATGATGGTCTGGATAGAGTCGATGATGAGGAAGTCTGGCTGAATGCGCTCCACCTCTGCCCGCACGCTCTGCATATTGGTCTCTGCGTAGAGATAAAACTCACTATCAATATCACCTAAACGCTCTGCACGGAGTTTGATTTGCTGGGCAGACTCCTCCCCGCTGACATAGAGAACAGTTCCTACTTGAGACAACTGGGTTGAAACTTGTAAGAGCAGGGTTGATTTACCAATCCCTGGATCCCCACCGATAAGGACAAGACTTCCTGGTACCACTCCTCCACCAAGAACTCGGTTAAACTCCTCCATCTCAGTCTTGGTTCGATTGACATTGATGGAAGTTACCTCAGCCAGTTTCATAGGTTTAGTTTTCTCACCTGTCAAGGACACACGCGCATTCTTGACTTCTGCAACCTCGACTTCCTCAACAAAAGAAGACCAAGACCCACAGTTTGGACAACGTCCTAGATATTTAGGGGAATTATACCCACAATTTTGACATACAAATGTCGCTTTTTTCTTTGCGATGATTCTAATCCTTTCATTTTAAAATCTCTTATTAATTTCCCAAATCAGTAACTATTTCTTTTCAGAACAATCAGTCCACCATCATCCGCATGGACATAATACCCCCCATCAGGACTAAATCCAAAAATATAGGGTAAATAACCTTTATAAATTTGAGTCCTAGTTTCTTTATTCTCTTCCCAATAAATGGTTAAAATCGGATATTCTTCAGATTGGTCTTTAGCCATTGTCACTCGGATGTCTTTACCATTATACAAAGGAAGGCTTCCACCATATTGTCCAGCGATAGGGATAGGAGAGTCGTAACCATCACACATAGCTACTAACTCTATCTCATCGTAATCCCCATCTATTGGAGTGACTTGACCTTTTTCACTATCGATGATGGACATATATTCTGAAGAAATGCAAAGGATTTTTTGATAGTCTACTGGAAGAAAAGCCAAGTAAAGAAAACCTCCAATACTAATCTCATACACCTTCTTATACCCTTGACAATTCTCTGCGGTAAAAGCTTGAAAATCCTTATAGCTCATTTCATTGTGCTTCTTTCTATATCTCTATCTCACACTCAATCACTTGGCAAAAATCAATCTTCTCGTCTGGTACAAATTGGCGCATGAGCATTCCGTGAGTTACAATGATCATAGTTTTATAATTTTTATATTTTTCCAAAGCTCTTAAAAAACGATGACGCATCTCTAGATCAGTTTCATAGCGATAAGGAGAATCTTCAGATAAACCTCCTTGATGTTTTAGATAATATTCATGAGCTACCAATACACTAGTTAAATCAGAGTTAGTGCCATCTAAGTCTGGACGCCACTCATGAAAAAACGGCTCCACAAATAAATCCAATCCTGTTTCAACTGCTATATAATGTGCTGTTTCTAAAGCCCTCGTCACAGACGATGAAATAATAATCTCTGCTTTTCCAAAACATGCAGTTTTAGCAACTTCTTTTGCCAGACTGCGACCTTTTCCTGTCAATGGTGCTAAATCACGACCAAAACCACTATAGAGTTGCGGATTTTCAAGTTTATCAAGCATACTATAATCTGGCTCCCCGTGACGTACAAAGATAATCTTCATCTTAGTGCCCAGTTGATCCAAATCCACCAGTCCGAACGCCATCTGCCGCATCGCCATCCGCAATCAAAAATGGAGCAAAGATAGCCTGAACCACACGTTCCCCAACTTCAAGAACAACCTCTTGGTCTGTGATATTCTTCATCTGCGCAAAGATATGTCCTTCATTTCCTGGGTTACCATAATAATCTCCATCAATGACACCCACAGAGTTAATTAAAACCAAGCCCTTCTTACGAGGGTTTGAAGAACGATCATAGAGGTAGAGAACCTCAGTCGGTTGCATATAAGCCTTAACCCCTGTCGGAACCAAGACAATCTCTCCTGGCGCAATAACCGTACGCACTGCAACCTTTAAATCGTAACCAGCCGCATGCGCTGTCTCACGCTTAGGCAATAAATTCTCATCTGTAAAACTCGAAACCAATTCAAAACCACGAATTTTCATAATTTTCTCTTTTCTATTATCATTTATTCTAGATTATTCTATCTTATTTATTCGGAAAAAGCACGAAAAATCTTCTATATTAAATAAAGAAAAGTGTCCTATCAAAAAGCAAACAATAAAATCATACAAAAAAATTTAAAGATATTTCAAATGTCACTTATTTTCCCCTTTATTAACAAACTCATTCTTTTTTAGCCACACTTAAACTATTTTCTTTAAAGCACAAAAAAAGAGCACACAATTCACTTCGCTTAGGGCTGCTGGATTCCTCCCCTGACCCGCTTCACGCAGAACTGTTGCTCCATTAATTATTATACCACATTCCCAAAGATTTTAAAAGAGAAATTATTTTTTCCGTCGATTTCTGAAAAATTCCTGCATAATGCCAGCACAGTCACTCTCTAAAATGCCCGTCTCAACCTCTACACGATGATTAAGACGCTCATCTGTCAAGATATCATACAGACTTCCAGCTGCACCAAATTTCTGATTTTTAGCCCCATAGACTACCTTTGGGATACGGGCAAGCCCAATCGCCCCGCTGCACATGACACAAGGCTCAATGGTCACAAAAAGTGTGCAGTCCAACAAACGCCAGCTCTCTTCCCTCAGATTCGCATTCTCTATGGCCATAATTTCCGCATGCATGACCGCACGTTGCAACTCCTCACGTGCATTGTGGCCCCTACCAATGATTTCTCCATCCTTTACAATTACGCAACCTATTGGGATTTCATCATGCTCTAAAGCAATCTCAGCCTCTCTCAAAGCTTCCCTCATAAAGACTTCTTTTTCTTCAACTGTATAATTCATCAATTTCCCTTTTACTACTTATCGATTTTATTATTATATCATGAATCCCAACACAAAAAAAGCCACCGAATGCGGTGACTTTATAGGGAGATTATTATGAAAAAGAAAAGTTTAGGATATTTGTTACAACAAGTTAGGAGGTCTTCTTGTAACTGTCTATAGTATACCCGACCTATCTTAAACAAATCTTAAAAATCTCTTAGGACCAAACACTTTCTAAAATATTTGTTTGTTCACGACCAGGACCTACTGAGAAAGTAGAAATACGAACGCCAACCAATTCACTCACACGACGAACATAGTTACGCGCATTCTCAGGAAGATCTTCTAAATTACGAACTCCGGTAATATCTTCTGACCAACCTGGCAACTCTTCATAGATAGGCTTGCAACGTTTCAATTGCTCAAGACTAGCTGGATAGTAGTCAATACGTTGACCATCAAGATCATAGGCCACACAGATTTTCACAGTATCTAAACCACTCAAAACATCAATAGAGTTCAATGAAAGGTTAGTGATACCAGAAACACGACGACTATGGCGCATCACAACGGAGTCAAACCAACCTACACGACGTGGACGACCAGTTGTTGTACCATATTCATGACCGACTTCACGGATACGTTCTCCCACTTCATCAAACAACTCAGTTGGGAAAGGACCGTCTCCTACACGACTGGTATAGGCTTTACATACACCAACAACCTTGTCAATCTTACTTGGACCAACACCAGAACCAATCGTAACACCACCAGCCACAGGGTTTGATGACGTAACAAATGGATAAGTACCTTGGTCGATATCTAGCATAACACCTTGTGCACCTTCAAAAAGCACACGTTTCCCGTTATCAAGCGCATCATTCAAAATGACAGATGTGTCTGTGACATATTTCTTGATTTGTTGACCATATTCGTAATACTCTTCAAAAATATCATCGAAAGCAATCGCTTTACTGTCATACAATTTTTCAAAAAGACGATTCTTTTCAGCAAGGTTACGTTCTAAACGCTCACGGAAAATATCTTTATCCAAAAGATCTGCGATACGAATCCCGACACGAGCAGCCTTGTCCATATAAGCTGGACCAATTCCCTTGATTGTAGTACCAATCTTATTGTCTCCCTTAGCTTCTTCTTGCAAACGATCCAACTCGATATGATAAGGCAAAATAACATGCGCGCGATCAGAAATACGCAAGTTATCAGTTGTCACACCCTCCTCATGAAGATAGCTCAACTCTTTTACAAGAGATTTAGGATTTACAACCATACCATTCCCAATAACAGAGATTTTTTCAGGGAAGAAAATACCAGATGGAATCAAGTGCAATTTAAACTTCTTACCATCAATCACAATCGTGTGACCTGCATTATCACCACCTTGATAACGTGCAATCACCTCTGCATTCGCTGAAAGGAAATCTGTAATCTTCCCTTTACCTTCATCACCCCATTGGGTACCTACAACAACAACTGAAGTCATAATCTTGTCTGAGCCCTCAGGCTCTTCCTTTCTCACATACATGGCAGGAATCTCACCTGCAATTATATCTTACAATTTATTATAATAAAGATTCTCAATTTTTTCAAGACCAAAGACTAGAATCATTAGGGAATTAGAGAAAATTAGAAAATTAATATTAAAAAAATATTGTAAATTTATATTATGAAAAGAAAAAACTATAAAATCGTTCGGAAATATGAAAATTATAAATTATCCCCCAACATAGTCATTTGAAATCAATAGCTGTTCAATGTACAAACGGTAGCAAGTTCTATAGTGGTAAGAAAATAAAGGATGCATAACATCAAGCTTGTACCGAACTAAATAATAGAGTAAAAATCGAAGATGAAAAACTTCCCATTCTAAATCATTATCTACTAAATAACTATATTCCTTTTCAATAACATCATAAAAATCAAGATATTGTTCATAAATCTGTTCAATCATTTTATTTAACTCCATTTCTATTGATAAAATGAGTATAACAAAAAAATAGAAGAATCAGGGAAGATACTTCTATCATGTACTATAATGAATATTCAAATAAATAACAGATAAAGACAACTAACAGATCAGGTGCACAATACTACATTTCAAAAAAAGATCTAAAATTTTCCTAATGAAAGAGAAACAAATACTGTCTAAACTATGATGGCAAGACCACACAATCCACTAAAGAATTACTTATAAGACCTATTAAAAAAAACTTAAAATAAAACACTCAAATCTAACAAACTTATAAAAATATTAAATATTAATAAAGTGGCAAATATAAAAAGACAAAAATGACCTCTGAAAGATAAATCATGACAACCCGTCTAACAGGTGGTTTGAACCAGGACTATAAGCCCAAATTACCAGCCAGCGCCTAAAGACGCTGGCTTTCACCTTGTTCAAGCTGGCTCGTCACTCGCCTCTTAAAGAGGCCTTGGTATTACTTACCACTATCCCTAAAGGGATCCTCATATTCTTTTACACTCAATTTATCTAGTGCTATATCATGCTTTACTCGTTCTCAAATTTTCATACTCGTGAAGAAATCATCCACTGGATAATTTCTTTAATCTTGAATATATTTCTTAATTGTGGCTTCATTGAGTCCAACCGTACTCACATAATAACCTTCCGCCCAAAAATGACGATTCCCAAACTTGTACTTGAGATTAGCGTGTTTGTCATACATCATGAGTGCACTTTTACCTTTTAAATACCCCATGAAACTTGAAACACTTATACTCGGTGGAATACTGACTAACATATGTACATGGTCTGGCATTAAGTGACCCTCGATAATCTCAACTCCTTTATAACTACACAAGCGATGAAATATTTCGCCTAAACTACTTCGATATTGATTATAGATTACTTTTCCTCTATACTTAGGGGTGAACACAATATGATACTTACAGTGCCACTTTGTGTGCGATAAACTATGTGCCTTTTGTGCCATATTTTTCTCCTTTCGCTTTACAATTGGCTTGAACACCTTTATTGTATCGTATTTGGAGTTTTTGGGGTATAACCTTCGACGCGCACCTACATAGCGGGTGTTTTTTTGTCTCGCTCCGTGAGGTGCGATACATACAGACTGAAAGTCACATAAAAAAAGACGTTCCAAGGAACGTCTACATACTCCGCCAGTAGGACTCGAACCTACGACATCATGATTAACAGTCATGCGCTACTACCAACTGAGCTATGGCGGATTAAAGCTAAGCGACTTCCTTATCTCACAGGGGGCAACCCCCAACTACTTCCGGCGTTCTAGGGCTTAACTTCTGTGTTCGGCATGGGTACAGGTGTATCTCCTAGGCTATCGTCACTTAACTTTGAGTAA
>NZ_JASHBO010000009.1:0-115901 GCF_047464615.1 Streptococcus infantis | reverse complement strand
TGTGTGATGCTTCTGTTATACTACCTGTTCTCTCACAATAAGCGAGAACTTTTTTACGAAAATCTATTGAATATGCCATAAGAAGATTATACCACATTATGTACTGTTTTAGGTTCAATTGACTATATTTATGAAATTATCATATCATATTTCCTAAAAAAAAAAAGCATTTTCTGATTAGCAAACATTTTATAAATACAGAATCTCATTTTTAAAAGAATATTTTTCCATTTTAAATTCCACCTATTTTCCACACAAAAAAGAGGGTTGCCCCTCTTTCTACTTAGTTTTTATCCAGATTGCGTAGCATCTCGTCAATCTTGTTTCCATACTCTATGGATTCATCTTTGACGAAAGTTAAGTCTGGAATTTTGTACAATTTCAAATTGCGACCCAGTTCACGTTTGATTGTTCCAGTTGCTTTTTCAAGCCCGATTTGAGCTTTTTGGTTATCTGAAGCCAGGTTACTCAAAATAGTGTAGTAAACCTTAGCCATAGATAAGTCCCCTAGCATCTGAACATCAGTGATAGTCACACCTTGGACTCGTGGATCACGGACTTTCTTTTGCAAAATCTCATTGACTTCGCGCTTGATCTCCATGCCCACACGATCCGTACGGAAATGATTTGCCATGCTTTTTTCCTTTCTCTCAATTGAACCAAAAGCTAGGCCAGCAGACCTAGCTTTGTCTAGTAGATAGAGGAACTAGAGCCATTTGAATCTAGGAAACAAGCCTTAGATACAACTACGGGTTCATCAAGGCGCTGTTGACGACGAGTCAAATCGGCTATCGTTTCTCTATTATCGTTTGATTTCTTCCATGATATAGGCTTCAATCACATCATCCATCTTAAGATCATTGTAGCCGTCAATCATGAGACCACCTTCACGGCCGTTTGTAACTTCTTTAACGTCATCTTTATAGTGTTTCAAGCTAGCTAGAGCGCCATCGTAAATAACAACACCATCACGGATAACACGGACTTTAGAGTCACGGGTAACTTTACCGCTGGTAACCATGAATCCTCCGATTGTTCCCACTTTAGATACCTTGAAGGTTTCTCGGATGATCGCTTCACCGATAACTTTTTCTTTAAATTCTGGGTCAAGCATCCCTTTCATAGCTTCTTCCATCTCTTCGATCACCTTGTAGATGATGCTGTGGAGACGGATTTCTACATCGTCAGCTTCTGCTTGTTGACGAGCTTGTGGTGTAGGACGTACGTTGAAACCAACGATAAAGGCATTTGAAGCCTCGGCAAGAGTCACGTCAGATTCGTTGATGGCACCGACAGCTGCATGGACGATAGTCACTTTGACACCTTCCACGTCAATCTTTTGAAGTGAAGCAGAAAGGGCTTCAACAGAACCTTGTACGTCGGCCTTGATAATAACGTTAACTGACTTAAGCTCACCAGCTTTAAGGGTATCAAAGAGGTTTTCAAGGCTGACACGTTGGGTAGCTTGACGTTGTTTCATGAGGGCACGTTTGGCACGTTCTTCACCTGCTGCACGCGCAGATTTCTCATCCTCGTAAACGGCAAAGTGGTCACCTGCCATCGGTGCTTCATTCAAACCTGTGATAGAAACCGGTGTTGATGGTCCAGCAACCTTAACACGACGACCAAGGTCGTTGGTCATAGCACGGACACGACCGAAGGTATTTCCGACAACGATTGGGTCTTGAACATTCAAGGTACCTTGTTGAACAAGAAGGGTTGCGACCGCACCTTTTCCTTTATCCAAGCGCGCTTCGATAACTGTACCGATCGCACGCACTGTTGGGTCTGCCTTGAGTTCTTGGATTTCAGCCACAAGAAGGACTGTTTCCAACAATTCTTCGATATTTTGGTTGAATTTAGCTGAGATTTCAACAAATTCAGAATCTCCACCCCAAGCAGTTGACATAACACCATGCTCTGCCAATTCACCGATAACGCGTTCTGGGTTGGCACCTGGTTTATCAATCTTGTTAATGGCTACGATGATTGGAACGTTGGCCGCTTTTGAGTGGTTGATGGCTTCGATAGTCTGAGGCATAACCCCGTCATCTGCCGCTACGACCAAGATCGTAATATCGGTAACAGAAGCACCACGCGCACGCATAGATGTAAAGGCCGCGTGTCCTGGTGTATCAAGGAAGGTAATCTTCTTGCCATTTTCAACGATTTGGTAGGCACCGATATGCTGCGTGATACCACCCGCTTCACCTGTCGCAACACGAGAATTACGAAGGGTATCTAGGAGTGTTGTTTTACCGTGGTCAACGTGTCCCATGATGGTAACAACTGGTGGACGCTCTACAAGTTCATCTTCATTGAGATAACCATCTTCAGCGAAGAAACGTTCGATATCAGCATTGTCCACTTCAACCTTTTGTTTAGCATCAATACCGTAATCGACCATGAGGAGTTCGATTGTTTCACCGTCTAAGGACTGGTTTTGTGTCGCCATCACGCCCATCATGAAGAGTTTCTTAACAATCTCAGCTGGTTCGCGCTTGATACGTTTTGCAATTTCCGCGACGGTCATACCATCTGTATATTCAAATTCTGTTGGCAATTCATGGAACTTACGCTCTGTAACAGGTTTTGGTGCCTGACTACGGTTGTTTTTGTTATTGCCTTTTTTATTCTTTTTGTTATTGTTCCAGTTACTATTTCTTTGATTTCTCACTTGATTTTGACTACTTCGATTCTTTTGTTGTTTTCTAGGACCATCTTCTTCGTGATCGAAATCATCACGTTCTTTGTCTGGTCGGGCTTGTTTCTTACGACGTGTATCCACTACAGGTTCTTTAGCTGCAGGAGCAACTTCAACCAGTGGTTGAACTGGCTGTACTTGTTCAGCCAATTTAGCAGCTTCTTCAAAGATTTCCTCAGGTTCCTTGCGTTTGTTTGCTTGAGCCAAGGCTTCTTTGGCAGCTTGAGACTGCTTGAAGCGTTCCTCACTTGAACGAGCATATTCTGCATTTTGCTCTGCCTTTAGAGCAGCTGCACGGGCTTTGAAGTCAATGCGTGGTCCTGCTTGATTTGGACGTTTGTCCTCTTGCTTGCGGCGATCATTTCCACGATTTTGCTGACCTTGCTGTTTCTTAGCTTGGTCATTAAAGCGACGATTGTCGCGGTTGCCTTGACCTTGTTTACCACCATTGCGCCCGTCGTTTTTCTGACGGTTTCCGTTTTGTTGTTGGTCACGGTTATTGCCCTTATTTTGCTTGCGTCGTTCAGCCTGCTCTTTTGCACGAGCTTCACGCTCAGCCTTAAAGTTTCGACTCTGCGGTTTTACTGGCGCCACTTTTTCCTCTTTAGGGGCAACAGCTGCTGCTGGTTTTGCCTCTTCCTTAGCGTCAACTGGCTTTGGAGCCACAGGTTTCGATTCTACCTTTGGAGCAGCAGACTTAAAGCTGGCAGCGATTTTTGCAGCGACAGCTTCTTCCACACTTGATGAGTGGCTTTTCACATCCAAGCCCAACTCTTTTGCACGCGCTACAACTTCCTTACTTTCTTTTCCAAGTTCTTTTGCGATTTCGTACAATCTTTTCTTAGACAAATCATGTCCTCCTCTTCTATTCCATAAGAGACCTCATTTTCTTTGTAAATCCAGCATCTGTCACAGCCAAAACCTTTCTTGATTTTCCGACTGCTATGCTTAATTCCAGTGTTGAAAACACGGTAATAACTTCTACTTGATAATAATGACTTTTATCCTGAATCTTCTTGGTCAGGTTGGGACCAGCATCATGGGCGAGAAATACCAACTTGGCCTTGCCGTCTTGAATGGCCTTGACCACCAATTCTTCACCCGAGATGATTTTCCCTGCTCTCTGAGCAAGTCCCAAGAGATTGGCAATTTTTTGTTTATTCAAGTCCTAACTCTCTTCTTTTCACTTTGTGATCGACATAGGCAATCAACTCGTCATAAAAGCTTTCTTCAACTTCCATACTAAAGCTACGGTTAAAGACTTTTTTCTTTTTGGCCTCAAGGGCTTCTGCATTGTCTAGCTTGATATAAGCGCCACGACCATTAGCCTTGCCTGTCGGGTCAATAAAGACCTGTCCTTCTTTGTTCTTGACAATACGGAGTAAATCGCGTTTATCAATCACTTCATTAGACACAACAGACTTGCGCAAAGGGATTTTTCTAGTTTTCATCCTTCCCTCCTCTGATCAGCTTTTATTCTTCGACCAATTCGTCTGTTTCTACCTGGTCAGCTTCTTCTGCTGCTTCCATGGCTTCAAACTCACTTGCAGACTTGATATCGATACGATATCCTGTCAAATGAGCTGCCAAACGAACGTTTTGTCCACGACGACCGATCGCAAGAGAAAGCTTGTTATCTGGCACAACGACCAAGGCACGCTTGCTGTCGTTTTCATCAAAGATAACTTGGTCAACCTCTGCAGGAGCGATAGCGTTGTAGATAAATTCAGCTGGATCGGCTACCCATTCAATAACGTCGATGTTTTCTTCGATTGGAACCATACGATCGCTCTTAGCATCGTAGCGAGCTGGGTGGAATTTGCTAGTAATCTTCTTGATATTCGCTCCACCACGTCCAACGATTGTACCGATAGCGTCTACGTTTGGATTGTGACTGCGAACAGCAACCTTGGTACGGTCACCTGCTTCACGAGCTACGCTCATGATCTCAACAGTTCCGTCATAAACTTCAGGAATTTCTTGTTCCATCAAGCGTTTGATCATTTCAGGGTGGCTACGACTTACAAAGACATTCACTCCACGAGGATTGTCTTCAACCTTGTAGACATAAACTTCGATACGATCATGAGAAGCAAAAACTTCTCCAGGAATTTGGTCTTGTTTTGACAATTGTGCTTCGATGCTGCCAAGGTTGACATAGATAAAGCGATTGTCGAAGCGCTCCACTGTACCTGACATGATTTCTTGTTCATGCTCTTTGTAAGTATTGTAGGTAATGGCACGTGTTTGCTTGCGCATTTTTTCCATGATGGTTTGTTTGGCAGATTGGGCTGCTACACGACCAAACTCTCCTGGTGCTTCTTCAAATTTAATCTTGTCCCCAAGCTCGTAGGCTGAGTTAATGGCAAGAGCATCTTTCAAGCTAATTTCCAAACGGCTATCAAATACTTCATCAACAACTTCACGAACAGTATAAACTGTAAAGTCACCTGTTTTTTCGTTGAAATCAATGGCTACACTATCAGACTGCCCATAGCGTCTGCGATAGGCTGAACGAAGTGATTCCACCACTGCATCAATGATGTCTTCTTTTTTGATTCCCTTGTCTTCTTCCAAAATGCGGAAGGCCTCTAGCATTTCTTTACTCATCTTCTATTCACTTTTGAATCTTCAAAAGCTTCCTTTCTTTTACTATAATTTTACTGCTAAACGTGCTTTTGATACCAAACTGTATGGGATTTGGACTGTTTTCTTACGAGTCTTGTCCATATACTCCATAGTTAACTCATCCTCTTCAAAGGCTAGCAAGGTTCCTTCAAAGACCTTTTGCTTATCGATGGCTTGGTAAAGTCCAATATGGATGTATTTCCCAACTGCTCCAGCGACTGCTTCCTTGGTTTTCAAAGGACGCTCCAAGCCTGGACTGGTGATTTCTAGGAAATATTGTTCTGGGAAGGGATCTGGCTTGATAGTATCTAGGACAGGACTGATAATCTCTGTCAAGTCCGCTGTGTCGTTCAAGGTAATTCCCTCTGGTTTATCTACAAAAATACTAAGAATCATGTCACTGCCAATCTTTCCGTACTCGATATCCACGAGTTCAAAGGGAGCTTCAATGACAGGTTCTACGACTTCTCTGACTAATTCTACGATAGTTGCGATTGCGTCCACCTCCTCATAAGCAAGAGGCGAAGATATTTCCCCGCCTCACTTTCTCATATTCTTACTTACAGTATAGCACTTTTAAATACTTATGTAAAGTATAAGCACTCAGAAGGCTTGATTTTAAGCTTTTTCTTAAAATTCTGCACAATTTTATAGAAAGATATCCATTATGGAAAGATATCACCTTACCAAGCAATCTGAATTCCTTACAAATCAACTATTCCGCATCCAAGCAGCTGATCCTTTTCTAGCCGTCTCCCCTCTTTACTGCAAAGTCCCTAATATCCCCAAGTCATATTTCCAAGATAAAATACGTCTCACAGACTCATCAATACGCTCTTCTGTCAGATCTCCTGAGGAGACTTTCTTTAATAAATAAGGAATCTGAGTTTGGTACGAAGATCCTAAAATCAAATCATTACCCGCTAAAATTGCTTGAAGGGCAGCTTCATCCTGATTGACAAAATCAGCCAATCCTGCCATATCGAGATCATCCGTCATAATAACTCCATTGAAGTGGAGTTCTTTGCGAAGAATATCATTGATTTTTGGTGAGATCGATGACGGAACAGTATCAATCTTGGATAGAATATTGTGCGAAACCAAAACACTATCCGCACCTGCATCTATGCCAGCTTGAAAAGGTAGCAAATCCGCTTGTCTTAACTCATCCAAGGATCGATTGTCTTGGATAATGTCGGTATGACTGTCTCCATTGTCTCCATATCCAGGAAAATGCTTCAAGGTTGACCCAACCTTGTTTTTTTGAAGTTCTGTTACAACCTGCCCAACATAACTTGCAGTCGTTTGGGCATCTTGTCCAATGGTTCGATCATAGATGAAGGCTGATGGATTGCTGGCAAGATCTGCAACTGGAAAGAGTCCAGCATTGATACCAACAGATTTTAGTAGCTCTGCCTTCTGCCTAGTATCAGAACGGATTGCCTCCATCCCACCCTTTTGATAAAGTTCCAAAGGAGATTGGAAAGGAGTCTCTAAAATCGAACTGATACGAGTCACGGTTCCGCCTTCTTCATCTGAACCAATCAATAAAGGAGTCTTTGAAGCAGCTTGGTAGCGACTTGTCAAAACTTTCATATCCTCTAAGGTTCGTCCTTCAAAATCTCGTCCAAATAAGATATAACCTCCAAAATGATAGGATTGAAGGTCTTCTAGCTGATGACTAGAAGGAATCCTAGCCCAGAATAACTGGCCTACTTTTTCTTCCAAAGTCATCCTGACTAATCTATCTTCAACAACCTTATTCTTTTCTATTTCACTAGTTTGAGTAGTTTTCTCAGTTTTTTCTGCTTGCGACACCACTTGTCTATGATGTTGATAGTCGGACAAAATTAAACCACCTATCACAAGGAAAAAGAAAAAATAGACTACAATCGGTTTTATTCTTCTTCTCATAACTCCTTCATTATACCACTTATCTGGTTGCAAGTATACAGTTACCAAAATCTCGAATGAACTAACAGCAAACTAAAAGAGCTTAGCCCGTGCAATAGAGAACTAAACCCTTGGAAAAATTATATATCTAACTTTTTTGGTTATGATAAAATTTTTGATTGATATATTTTTTTACATTAAAACTGAGCCTCAACTCGGTAGATAACTTGACCCTTACTTGAGAATTTTTCTTCATATTCAGTCATGACATTACCTTCAAAGTCGCTGGCGTGCAAATCTAACCAAACTCCATTGAGCTTCATGCCATATTGAGAAAAACTCACTAGGCTGTATTCAAACAAGCCACGATTATCTGTCTTGAAATGAATCTCACCGTGTTCAGGCAAGATACGCTTGAAGGTATCCAAGAAACTCTTATAGGTTAGACGACGCTTTTCATGGCGCTTTTTAGGCCACGGATCTGAAAAGTTTAGGTACAAGCGATCAATCTCACCATCTTCAAAGTAGTCGGTCAAATCAGAACCATCAACCCACAATAATTTAATATTAGGTACAGCGACTTCCAAAACCTTGTCCAAGGCATAACTCAAAACAGACTTTTGAATATCAATCCCGATATAGTTGATATTAGGGTTTTGCTTGGCCATACCTGACACAAAGGCTCCCTTACCACTACCAACCTCAACATGGATAGGATTGTCATTTCCAAAGAGGTCTCGCCATTTTCCTTTGGCTTCTAAAGGATTTAAGACAACATACTGAGGATTAGCCTCTAGTAATTCTGTTGCCCCTTTACGATTTCTAACTCTCATCTCTTCTTTCCATACTTGTCACGGAAGATACGCAAGGCATAAATCTCCCGATTGACATTTTCTAGATCTTCATTTGTATAATATTTGGCAATCTGACTCAAGAAGGATAACTGAGCATACCAAAATAGTTTGTTGATGACTGTTTGGTTGTATTTGTAACCGTAATAAGTCAACCACTCTTTCCACTGATAGTCTGGAATATAGTGACATAGCATATGCGCTACATCAAACATGCGATCCGTTAAGCGAACGGAATCCCAATCCACTAAATAAATAAGACCGCTCTCTGTCTCAATCCAATTACTATGTCGTACATCTCCATGAACGATCGTTGCATAATCTTCCCTAAAGTTTGGCAAACTTCCTCGCAAATCCTCTACTACCATTCTTAGATATTGATTGTTCTTCAAGGATTCTGGAGCATCTTTTAACCAAGCCTGAAGCAAGTCAAAAGGTGTTTCTAAAGAATAGCCCAAACGAGTCAATTGCGTCATCAAAGGACGCGAACGATGCAAGCGGCTCAAAATATTGATAATCTGCTTGCGATTCATATCATAAGGGGTCAAAATTTTACCATTCAACCATTCTTGGGCACACATATCACGCCCATCCGATAAACGGCGAGTCCATAATAATTGAGGAGCGATTTGTTCCTTGGCTAAACCAGGTAGGATTGGAGAGGTGTTCATTTTAATAAAGACGCGCTTCCCATTAGGGTAGCTTCCCATATAAGCTTTCCCGCTTTTCCCAGGTATAGGGGTCAGCGTTAGCTCAATATCACCCAAGTCCATTTCTTTCCTCCGTATAAAGTTTCCTTACTATTCTACTAGTTTTTAGCCTATTCGTCAACCAGTCCAGACCTGATTCTCAAATAAAAGCCTCTGGGGTGGTTTGGGCTATCATTATAGAAAGAAAAAGGTAAGCACAATCTCCTACTTACCTTTCATGATTTTTATAAATAATATAAGAGTGGCCAACTGTTGTAAAACATGTGGACTAGAGTAGAAACCCATAGATTTTGGCTCTTTTTATAAGCAAAGCCTAGCAACAAGCCCCCAAGTAGATAAAAAATAAACGAAGGGACATTATAAGGTCCATGCATGAAAGAAAAGAGAGAGGAAGTTAGAACAAGCCCTAACCACGAATTATCAAAAACCGCACCCTGAAGAAGTCCTCTGAAAATGAGTTCCTCCTGGATGGGTCCAAAAACTGCGGTAGTCAAAATCAAAGACAGGGAAATTCCTCTGCTGACTTCCGCCAAGTGTTGAACTCCTGCGCCAGAAGAAACAGCGAAGAAACGAATATAAACTAGCGTCTCAAGCACACTTAGAAAAAAGATTCCAATGAAAAGCAAAAGTTGTTTCCTGCTTAACCTCCCAAAAGAAATCATTTCAAACTGTCTAGCATAAGCAACACTCAGCGATGTTACAAGAAGACTTACAATAATCAGTGCAGACTCATTTTGAAAAAAATCCCCATGGTTAATCGTATAAGGAACTGTAATGACGATTATTAGTACTAAAAATCCAAAACATAAGGCATGAAATTTATCAAAAAACTCCATCAAATTATCCTCCTCACCAAACAGACTTCCTACAAGTCATCCTTTAGTTCTAGCCTTTCCAAAACAAACCATTTTAACAACCAAAATCCGACCACATAGCCAGCCCCTAAGAATATAGCTATTAAAGCTAACATGGGATTCAGGAAATAAAAAACCACCACAGATACAAAGGTTAGCACAAAAACATTAAAGGCAATGGTGTCAGAAGCCAAGTCTAGAATATAGGGCGTCAACCAGTCTAAGGTTTTTGAATCTAAGAAAAATAAGTGTTTATATATGATGACCTCCTCTATGGCTGAAAAGCAAGCCTTTGGTTTTTTTACCCCAAGACCCTATGTAGAAAAGTGAGCAAAAATGGTAAGTTTGCAATGATATTATTGATGATATGAATCGTATAAGAAGGATAGATAATCTTGGTATAGCGTGTCAAACCACCAAATATACACCCAACTGCTGTATAAACCAGAAGGTCTAGTAGACTAGGAAAACTTGAAAAATGAGGTAAGGCGAATAAAACTGACGGAAATAGAACATCCAGTCCCCATCTTGAATTCTTAAAGAAGGCATGTTGAAGCAGTCCCCTACATACCAATTCTTCCATCAGAGGTCCTAGTACGATTAAGGTTAGGTAAACACCGAACTCCGCAAAATTGGTCTCACTATAGACAATAAACAAATTCCAACCTTCGTTTGTCCCCTGAACGTGTTTAGCTGTCAGATAGTTAAAGCATATAAGTACGACAGCTGTTAACACCGTCAGAACAGAATAACTCAACCACTTTTTCCTAGGGATACAAAAGAGATAAGCATGACCCGACCTGATCAAAATCCAAACCATCAGGCCGATAAAGAGAAGGCTGATGATGTTTCGAATCCAGATGATGTTTCGAATCCAGATGAGATTTCCTACCCAAGATGAAAACTCCCAATAATTTCTCCAAAATTGGGTTGTCCAAAACAAGCCGAAAAACAAAAATAAATAAGAAAGGACTGCACTTGTTTTGAAAAGAATAGAATATTTTTTCATAGAAATTCCCTAATGGCTTTGCTATCGTAACTGCCAACAATTATCATTTAATCCTCCAGCATTCAGTCTCGGTAGCTTTCACCATGACTTTGATAATCCAATACATCTACCCTTGTGTACTTTTGTTGCTGCTAAAAACTTTATATTTTTCATCATCTAGGCAGTCAATTCTTTTCAAAATGATAGACCATCATCTTTTTTCTACCTAATTATTTTATAATACTTGATACTCTCGATGAAAAGTTGTGGCAGATACCACTCTATGATTTGTGAGGTCAAGATAATCTCCTGGATAGCCAAGGACATACATACTATAACCAGCAAAACCTCCTCCTGCTGTTCCGACTAACCCAATTTTGAGATTGGTTGCAAGAGAAGACTGAAGTCCTGCCATTAAAATTCGGACATGATTGTCTAGCCATACTATGTAATTCTTTTGCAAGGCGTCTTCTACCCAACTTGGTTTAGGAGTATCTTTACCAATTTCCCAAACTTCTACTATTTTATTTTTATATTTTGCTTGCATCTTTTTAATCTTTCTTTTAAGATTCTCACAGGGTTTTTATGTTCTTCTTACCTGGTCTATGTTTTAACAGACTATAGATCGTAACAGGAGTACTCACCAATACCACAATATTTCTCCAGAGTTCATTAGAAATCAAGAGTACTCTTATACAAAGAACAAGCGATATCAATATCACTACAACTCGGGCAAATAAATCTAACAATTCGACATACTTTTTCATATGATTCCTCCATTTAGAATCATCAAAATAAAGATGCAAGAATTTTGCATTTCACAGATAATACTTAGAAGATATTAATTTGAAACCATTCATCCTATTTAGATGATCCATTCTAGACCTATAAAACTTCTATGTTCAAGATTCAAAGTGGCTGTTTCTCCATTTTTTTATTGAACTTAATGAAGATATAAACCGAAACAAAGTATGCTAGTGCGTCCATTACATAATACCACTCATTTCCCCTAAGCGGATAAAGACAAGTTTGCATGATTACATACAAGATGACAATCGTTATTATTTTTTTCGTCATAAGAATCACTCCTTTATTTCTATTTAGCATTGGTATCCTTGTGATTTTTCACTTTTAGTATAGCACTACTTTTTTAGGCTTTGCATCCAAATCTTAAATGGTCATCAAAAACTCTTAAATTGCAAGAACCCCTCTTGAAAAATCCCGTAGTCTGAACACACTGCCTGTAAGTTCTTTTTGTGATCTTACTTTTTATAATACTTCAAGCCCCAAATGAGCAGCAGCATGATGATTAAGCAGAGAACGGCACCAATATAACCAATCAGTTGTTGATAGGATTCTGCCGCCGTCATACCTCTATACAAACCGATAATAGACATAAAACCTGTCAATCCGATGAACATGAGTTGATTGGTTCTAGGATTGACCAACTCATCATCTTCAAACTTTCTCACTCTCATTTCTCTAGTGAGGTAAACAATCACCAAAATAGAAGCCAAGTTGATAATCACTAGAAGCAATTGGAAAACCAAGGAAAAATGTAAAAACTGACGAGATAGAAATAGATAAGTAGAGACAAGCAAGGGCAACTGACCTAGGAACAATCTCGCAAGGAAGATGTTCCGTTTTTTAGCAAGAATAGTTTTCATTTCTTTGCTCCTTTCTTTTTCATTAAAGCAAAATAGATTATAACTGCAATCAGATAGGCTATGGTATAAAATAAATGATACCAATTACTATCCCCAAGAGGAGACATGATTAGATACAAGATGAAAATGACAAGTATTTTTTTCTTCATAAAATTTCCTCCTAAATGTGTGCTTTATCTTAGTTGAGTTACAACCTTTATACTGCTAGTATAGCACTCCTTTTGACCTTAATTCTCCCAAATCATGAATGGTCATCAAAACCTCCTAAATTGTAGAAAAAAAGCAAGCACGGAAAATATGCTTGCCCTAATAACACCTAACAAATCAAAATGTACTTAACTTTACTTCCCTTTTTTCTGATACATTCTCATGATAGCTAGGACGAGAAAGGCTAGCCAGCTTGCTAAAACTAGAAGGGTGAGGCCTGTATGTAAGATTTCAGGTGTCCTCTCTATTCGGCTGATGAGACGGACTAAGGACACCACTGCCATCTGAATGAGGAGCAAGGATTCTGCCCTAATCAATGATGTCTGCTGATTTTCAACTGCATGTAAAAAGGCTGGCAGCAAGACACAGGTTGAAACAATTATAATCAGATTAGCTCCTGTACCTTCTCCTTCGTTGACTAGAGAAAACATGAGAAGATTGGATAGGATGATCAGTACAGAACAAGCTATAAAATAAAATTTCTGGTTCATTTGTTTTTCCTCGAATATTATAAAAAGTCAGGTTGGATAAGGATAAATCGTTGCAGTGTTTTTCAACCTAAAATGCCACGGTTCTCTTGTTCACACATTCTCTAATCAGAACTTGACAGCAAATGAACCGCCAAAACCTGACGAAAGACTTGGTCTTGACAGGTGGTATTGAGACTGGCATTGGGATAACTTTCCACAATTTTCATGACGGTATAGAGACCAACACCTCGGCCCTTCCCTTTAGAACTAACTCCAAAAGAGAATATTTCAGAAACATCTATCCCCTCTTCTTTGATGGAGTTTTCAATGATAAAGGTCTCCTGTGCTCCATTTTTTATAAAGGCGATTGAGACATGAGGCTGACTGGCCTCTACACTAGCTTCAATAGCATTGTCACATAGGATAGACACAATAGTCAGAAAATCAAGCAGACTCATACTCTCGACTTGAATTTCCTCAGGAACTTCGACATTAAAGACAATATCCTTTTCTCTGGCTTTTAGAAATTTGCCTGCTAGGAGACTTTTGAGGGCACGGTCCCGAACATTCACCAATCGTCCAAGGTCATATTTATTGTCCTGCAATTTCTGACTGGAGTCCTTCAAGACGGAGTCGTAGACCTCTTTTATCTGCTCCATATCCTCCTCTTCAATGCCCAGACGTAAGCTGGTCAAGAGGTTAGTGTAGTCATGGCGAAAACTCCGTACTTCCTTGTAAAGTTCCTCTATATGCCGACTATAGCGTTCCATATCTCTATAGCGCAAGGTCTGCTCTTGGTCCAATCTCTCATGGAGTTTGTCCTTCAAATAGGTATCCAGCTTTTTGATAATCCCCATAAAAAAGAGTAGGTAAAACACTAGGATGAGATGGCGAACAGTCGTTGATTGAATACCTTGTTCATATTCAAAGAAAGACAGACTTTGCATCACTAGATAGTAAGCCCCCATTATCCAGTTAATCTTAGTCAGGGACTTTTGAAAACCTTTATCTAGAATCTCCTTTCTCAAGTTAGTGAAATCATAGTCCAACCATTTCAAAAAGACTAAAACTATGAAGCAAACGAATATCGTCATCAATAAAAAGATAGGATTGCTATCTTTATCTACAATTTCTTGTCCCCAAAATGGAAGCACAAAATAGGAGACCCCTCTATAAAAGAGATTCACCAATATCATTGGAAAGAGACCATAAAAGAAGAGGAGTTTTTTAGGAAGCCCTCTTAACAGTAAGAAAGACAAGCCGATGCCATACAAGGGTTCCATAAAATAAAATAGGAAACTATCTCCTACCATATAGCCAATCATTAAAAAAACAAAGGCCAACAGTATCTTAAAAAGAAAGGCTTTAAAAATCCTCTCAAAAGTGAGACCAATTCCATCCACCTTAAAGAAAATGACAATTTCTAGTCCATGAGTAATAAGTGTATACAATAATATCCAAGCAATATTCATAAACTCTCCTAGCTCAATGCAAGTTATTGATAGCTTCAGACACTTCCCTGACCTTATAACGCGCTATCATACAGCTTCCACCATTGGGAAAGTAAAGAAGTTTTTCTTTTTTATCCAAACGAACCACATTGGCAGGATTGATGAGAAAAGAGCGATGGCACTGCAAGAGACGGGGCTCCTGCTTGAGAACCTCCTCTAAACTCGCCGTAAATTCCAACCTATCTGTCTTGGTATAGAGAATAACACGATGGGGTCTTGGAGACGTTTCGAGATAGTAAACCTCTTTAAAAGGATACTGGAATTGAGCAAATTTTGATTTAAAGTAAAAGCAATCTTCCGCCAGGCTTTTACTATCTTGACTATTGGCATAGAGAAGGGCTGTTTCAATCCGAGATTCAAACTCCTCTGCCGAAAGGGCCTTATCAATGTAGTCCAAAGCTGACACTTGGTAGCGAAAGGACAGGGGCATAAACTCTGAGTGTGTCGTCACAAAGACGATTAGAGCATAAGGATCCCGATCCCGAATCTTTCTAGCCACTTCTAGTCCCTTCATCTCTTCATTTCGAATCTCAATGTCCAAAAAGAAAAGCTGATGCGCCCCCTTCTCATGCACCTCTACCAGCAGTTGGTCTGGTTTCCCAAAGACTTCAAAAGAACTGGGAATGATACTCTGTTTTTTCAAAAGTTTTTCAATTGTCGTTTCAATTCTTGCTTGTTGGGAAAAATCATCTTCTAAAACAAAAATTCTCATCTTCTTACTCTCCTTCTTTCAACCATTTTTGGCGAATTTCTCTATAACGACGTCTGGAATACTGAACAGCATATCGACCTTCTTCTCCAAGAAAAAGAGTCTTTGATTGGAGTTCCATGGATTTTACTCGTTCAAGGTTGACCAGACAATTCCGATGACATCTCGTTAAGGTTTCCCCATATTGTTTCTCAAGCTTGCTTAAATTTTGAAACAGATCAAAGCTAGCTTCTTCAGTAACAATCTGCACAGTATGGGCTTTACTTGGATGCGTTTGGATGTAGTAGATATCCTTTATGTTTAATTTGAAAATTTCTTTCTCTTTTTGAATGATGATATAGTTCATGGCTAAAACCTCCTGAAGAGAGGATACCATAAATCTAGAAACTATTTTTCACCAAATCCTAAACGGTTCTTAAAAATTCCTAAAGAGTTGAAGTTTTTACAAAATAACTATGATAACCTTACAACTATTTTATCATAAAATCTCGCTATTACCATTCAGGAAATTTCAATGACAATTAAAGATTTGAAGGTAAAAAAAGAGTAAAAAGTGATAGGCTAGGATTATAGAAAGACAAAGGCTTAAAACATCTTTAAAACCATTACAAAGGAGGAATTCTCATGACAGATATAGACCCCATCAAAAGAGCTCAGACTTTGATTACTGACTTAAACAAAGCCTACCAAGCATGCAAACAGGCAACCGCTGACGACGTCCGCTTTCAGGAGCAATTAAACTCTATTCTTGGTTTTTTAGCCAAGGCTGAGACAGTAGATAATCGAGTCTTGATTGAACTGGAAAAATTTTACCAGACTTCCAGTCTTCTCGTGGGACTCAGCGCTCTTGATCCAGATGCTCCAACTCGCGCCGCTTGGCGAGCCTATGACCGTTTTCACTTTGACCAAGTCAAGACCAAGTTGAGTCTCTACGGACCAACCATTATCCTGTAGTAACTAAAAAGAAGCTGAGACAGATTGAACTCAACTTCTTTTTTAGTATCATATAAGCAATATTATACTCAATGAAAATCAAAGAGCAAACTAGGAAGCTAGCCGCAGGTTGCTCCAAGCACTGCTTTGAGGTTGCAGATGGATGCTGACCTAGTTTGAAGAGATTTTCGAAGAGTATTAGTCCTGCATCTGACGTTTCACCTGATAAGGGAGATACAAGATTTGCAAGACCAATCCAGCTCCAAGCAGGGCTAGAAGGGCTAGTTTTTCTTGGAGGGTAATCAAACCAACTACCAGTTGAACCAATAAAACAAAACCAGTCAATCCTCGGACAACTGCCTGTAATCCCCTTTCCTTTTTACCTTTGCCTAGCGGGAAAAGTTGAGTCAAATATTGGTAATCAAAGGCATGATAGAGGGCCAATAACTGGAAGAGCAGGAGATAGTTAAATAAAACTACCACTGCTGTCGCTATCCAAGCTTGCTCGATAAAGATCAATGCCAGCAAAGATAGGAAGAGGAGACGAAGACTGAGGGCAAAAAGATCTCCATTTCGCAGATAAGAACGAAGATAGAGATTCTGCCAAATCTTGCTCGGCACCTTCTGAACTGCTTTTAGGATAACATCTAGATAAGCTCGTCGCTTGACGCTGTTTGAAATTCCCTTAACTTGGGTAAAGAGGGCAAAGAAGCGAAGTAAGAACTGCTTGCGTTTACTTTCTTGGGCAATCACATAGTCCCAGTCCAGATGATTTGCACTAAAAAACTTGCCAGCTTTTTTCTGAAATAGGAAATATTTCCCGACTCCCAACAGAAGAACATAGACCCCAAAAACACCTAAGCCTAAGCCCATGGCTAAAAATAACGGAGCAAAAAAGAGCAAAAAGAGAGTCTGTACACTGACCCAAAAGATGAAGGAAACTAGACTTTGCTTCTGGATGTGTTCTCTCACTTCTTCTTCTGCCACTAAGAGAAAGAGCTTATCAGGCGCTTCCACATAGGTCGCTATTCCTCCCCAAAGCAAAAGCAAAACAGAGGTAATACCTACAAACAAAAGGATAGGCCAATGATTTTCAGGAAAATGCTGGAGCAGCTGACTATACTGATAGGCTAGAAAACCTACTAAGACCAGTAAAAACAAGACAAAGTGGTCATTGAGCACATATCGAAGATAACCGACACACTCTTTACGAAAAGCCTGCTTTCGCTTTAGAAACAAGTCTTTCATCGGTCCTCCTCTTTGGTCAAAGCCAAATAGATATCATTGAGACTTGCTTCTGGCATGGCAAAAGCTTGTCTCAGCTCTTCAAGATCCCCTTTAGCTCTGACTTGACCTTTGTGGAGAATGACAAAAGAATCACACATTTTTTCAGCAGAGTCAAGAACGTGAGTACTCATGAGGATCGACTTCCCTTTTTTCTTTTCAAGATCCAAAAGCTGAATCAAGTCCGAAATTGCCAAGGGATCAAGACCAAGGAAAGGTTCATCGACGATAAAGAGACTCGGATCCACGACAAAGGCACAGATAATCATAACCTTCTGTTTCATCCCTTTTGAAAAATGAACAGGAAACCAATCTAATTTCTGATCCAAACGAAACATTTTTAAAAGAGGTTCTACACGTTCAAAAGCTAGGTTTTGCTCAATACCATAGGCCATGGCAACCGTCTCGATATGTTCTCTGAGAGTCAATTCCTCGTACAAACTAGGAGTTTCAGGAATGTAACCAATCTGCTGACGATATTCACGAGGATTGGCACCTAAGGTTAGTCCGTCGATGCTTATTTCTCCACTATAAGGTGTCAACAAACCGATAATTTCATTGATTGTCGTCGATTTACCAGCACCATTGAGCCCAATCAAACCGACCAACTGCCCACTTTCAACTGTAAAGGACACATCTTTCAAGACAGGGACATGGACATAGCCCCCTGTCAGGTTTTTAATTTCTAACATATTTTCTCCAAATCTGGTATAATGTAGCTATATTATATCAAAATTCAATACAGTAGAGGTGGTTTTTATGTCAGATTGTATTTTTTGTAAGATTATCGCAGGGGAGATTCCCGCATCAAAGGTTTACGAAGATGATCAAGTTCTTGCCTTCCTTGATATTTCCCAAGTAACATCAGGACATACCTTGGTCGTACCAAAAGAACACTATCGCAATCTTTTAGAAATGGATGCTGCAAGTGCCAGCCAACTTTTCGCCCAAGTACCAAAGATTGCTCAAAAAGTCATGAAAGCTACCAAAGCTGAAGGTATGAATATCATCGCCAACTGCGAAGAAGTTGCTGGACAAACCGTTTTCCATACCCATGTCCACCTTGTCCCTCGCTATAGTGCAGATGACGATCTGAAGATTGACTTTATCGCACATGAACCAGACTTTGACAAACTTGCCCAAGTCGCTGAAACAATCAAAAACGCTTAAGGAGTCACTATGAAACTATCAAATTTACTACTTTTTGCAGGTTCTGCAGTCGGTTCATACCTCCTCGTTAAGAACCGCCAAGCTATCACTGAAGAGGTTCTAGATACAACTGATCGTGTTGAAGCCATTAAGGATGACTTGGATATCATCCAAGATAGCCTGCAAATTATCAACCAACAAAAAGAACTCATCAAGGAATATCAAAAAGATTTGACCTATAAGTTTAAAGTCTTGGAAAAAGACGTCCAAACAAGATTAGCTGTACTAAAAGAATTGCAGGAAACTGAAGGAAACTGAAGAAAACTAAGGAAAGGGAAACTCCAATTTTCCTTATTTCCCCTTTAAATCCATTTGGGTTAGCAAATCCTAACAGATCAGGGAGGGCATGAAAATGAAACAGTTTTTTAAAGTTCTGACGCGTATCATCCTGATCATTTGTGGTGGTCTCTGCCTTCTTGCAGCCCTGGCATTTCTAATACTGACCAATCTGTTCAAGGCCTCACCGAGTGACATCAAAAAAGGAAATGAAGCCTTAAAACAAATCTTCATCTCCCTTGACCTGCCTCCTGAGAAAGTAGAATCAAATGGTAGCTATCAATTCGAGGGTGGAGGCTTAGATTTTTATGTGACTTTCTCTGATGATGTTGTCAATAGCCACCAAGTCCTAAAAGAAAGTCCAAACCTCACTAAAAACCGACTCAAAGTCTATGTCCTAAACACAGGAGATATTTCCTACTATTCAGTAGAGGACAACTTATTCAATCATGGTTTATTCCAATTTTTAGAGGGGGAGAGCAGGAAGTATTTCCAAGAAATCGGAAAAAAATCAAATCCTTCTTTCTTTATTCTCTCTTGGCAGGATTCGGAAAGCATGAAAAAGGGAATCGCATTCTATGAAAAAGCTTTGACCTTGGTGGGTATTCAGGATAATTCGACAATTAAGCACATTGATACCGTCACCGTGAAACCTGGCAAGGAAGCGGAATTCAAGCAACTCATCCAGGAGATGGATGAGGCTGGCTTACTCACTCAAAAATATCAATAACAGACCAGTCGGAAAATGATTTCTCCCATGCTAAAATTCTAACGATTGCACGAAAAAGAGCCCGAAGGCTCTTTTTACTTTATGATTTATTCTCCTTCAAAGGCATCCTTAATATGGTCAAAGAAGCCTTTTTTCTTTGGATTTACTTTTAAATCACCTGCAGCTGCGAATTCTTTCAAGGCTGCTTTTTGGCGGTCATTCAAACCTGTTGGGGTAACAACATTGACAGTAACGTATTGGTCACCAAGGGCACCTCCACGAAGGCTAGGCGCACCTTTACCACGTAGGCGGAATCGTTTACCAGTCTGAGTTCCTTCTGGAATGACTAATTCTACATCACCATGAACTGTAGGGATGTCTACTGTATCACCAAGTGCTGCTTGGACAAAGTTAAGGTTCAGATTATAGAAGATAGTGGTTCCTTCACGTTCAAACTTATCACTAGCTTCAACTGAAACCACCACGTACAAGTCACCATAAGGACCACCATTAAAGCCGGCTTCACCTTGACCAGCTAGGCGGATCTGTTGACCTGTTTCCACACCAGCAGGGATTTTTACGTGTACGCTATGGGCTTGTTTTTCATGACCAGTTCCATGACAGGTTGTACATGGATCTTTGATTTCTTGACCACGGCCATGACAGACATCACAGGTTACTTGGCGACGCATCATACCGAGAGGTGTTTGGGTATCAACATTGATCACACCTGAACCATGACAGCGTCCACAAGTAACTGGACTTGTTCCAGGTTTAGCACCAGATCCATTACAAGTACGACAGCTTGCTTCACGATTGTATTTGACTTCCTTTTCTGTGCCAAAAATAGCTTCTTCAAAAGTCAAATGAACGCGATACTGGAGGTCGTCACCTTGACGAGGGGCGTTTGGATTACGTGATCCACCGCCACCACCAAAGAAGCTTGAGAAGATATCTTCAAATCCGCCAAAGCCACCTGCTCCGTCGAAGCCTCCGAAACCGCCAGCACCACCAAAACCACCATTGGCGCCAGCAGCACCATATTGGTCATAGGCAGCACGTTTCTGTTCATCGCTCAAAGTTTCATAAGCTTCTTGAACTTCCTTGTACTTGTCCTCAGCACCAGGATCCTTGTTGATATCTGGGTGATATTTTTTAGATAATTTCCGATAGGCTTTCTTGATTTCATCTTGAGATGCATTCTTTGAAACGCCCAAACGGTCGTAAAATTCAGTATTGTTCATAATTCAAGATACAAAGGGCGTCAAACGGACACAGCCAAAATAGGAGTTTTGACGACGGACGCTTGCGTCCTAGAAAAAACTATCTTTTTGGCACAGTCCGTAGCCCGTGTTCAGTTGCGAACACCTTTGTTCCTTTCTATTAATGTTGTAAATCAAACCTCGATGTAGGTCGGGTTCAATTCCTTTCTTTCATATTGAGAACTCGGGTTCAATTCCCCGAACACCTTTGTTCCTTTCTATTAATGTTGTGAATCAAACCTCGATGTAGGTCGGGTTCAATTCCTTTCTTTCATATTGAGTAAGAAACTTTAGAACTCGGGTTCAATTCCCCGAACACTCTTTGTTCCTTTCTATAATTTTTAAGCAAATCTTTAGAGGGTGCTTTCTATACTTCGCTTCACTTGATCAAACTCTTCATCTGATAGAGTAAATATCAAATCCTCTTCTGCGTACTCGTTCTGTTCTTTAAAATAGTTGTCCGTATTTTCTGCCAACCCTAGACTAAGAATCACTTTTCTTGCAAACTCTTGATGTGCAAAACCGATAGCTGTAATGATTTTTTTATCTTGTACAACCACTTTCGGTTGGAAATTCTCACGTGGAAGAAATTCAAAATAGTCAAAGAAGTTTTGCCAAATCCCACCTGTAAATTTCGTGTCATTCAACAAGCCTGCTTTCGCCAATAAAAGAGGCGCTGAAGAAATGGCTGCAATGAGGATATCTTGCTCACCAAGGTCCCTCAAGAACGAAATCAATTTCTCATCGCGTAGAGCAGGTCCTATATTTACCATTCCTGGCAAAATGACACAAGAATAATCTTCTAGATTTATTTGATCTAGTGTTTTCGTCGGTTGACAGGGCAAATCATCCTCAGAGACCACTATCGAATGATCTGAAGCGACATAATCAATCGTGACGTCAAAAGACAGAGCTAAAGTACTCGTTAAAGCGGTTATTTCATAAAGAGAAAAATTAGGATAAATGATACAAAGTACTTTTTTCATTCGCAACATCCTCTATTTTACCGAAAAACAGAGGTTGGTTTATCAACCCCTGTGATTGGACTCATTTAACTTAGTACATTTACTAGAATACCTATAGCAATGGGAAATGCCATTAGTTCTAGAAATTTTTGAAGTAAATATTTTGGTTTCATACCCAGTAATGTCTTATCTCCACCTTCTTTAACAGGATAGGCAATAAGAATCAAACTTCCGTAGATAATGACATACCAAAATAACGTTTTCATAATATCTGCTACATTATCCAAAAATAACTCCTCCTATTTCTCCGTAAACTCTCCGTCTACGACGTCATCGCCTGCGTTTCCTGTTGCTTGTGCGCCTTCTGCTCCTGCTTGGGCTTGTTGCGCTGCTGCGGCTTGTTCGTAGAGTTTAACGGCAAGTCCTTGAGCTTTTTCGTTCAATGCTTCAAGTTTTGCTTTCATTTCGTCCAAGTTGTTGTCTTCTTGGGCTTTCTTAAGCTCATCGAGGGCAGCTTGGGCAGCATCACGTTCTGCATCGAAGCCTTTACCTTCAGTTTCTTTGATTGTCTTTTCAGTCGCAAAGATAGCTTGGTCTACTTCGTTACGAAGGTCAACTTCTTCCTTACGTTTCTTATCTGCTTCAGCGTTAGCTTCTGCATCTTTCATCATGCGGTCGATTTCTTCGTCTGTCAAACCTGAGTTAGATTGGATAACAATTGTTTGTTCTTTTTGAGTTCCAAGGTCTTTGGCCTTAACAGATACGATACCGTTCTTATCGATGTCAAATGTAACTTCGATTTGTGGGATACCACGAGGTGCAGCAGGGATATCTGTCAATTGGAAACGTCCAAGAGTCTTGTTATCTGCTGCCATTGGGCGTTCACCTTGAAGAACGTGGATATCAACGGCTGGTTGGTTGTCTGCTGCAGTTGAGAAGACTTGTGATTTAGAAGTTGGAATTGTAGTGTTGCGGTCGATGAGTTTTGTAAAGACTCCACCCATTGTTTCAATACCAAGTGACAATGGTGTTACGTCAAGAAGGACAACGTCTTTCACATCACCTGTGATCACACCACCTTGGATAGCAGCACCCATAGCAACAACTTCATCAGGGTTCACTGATTTATTTGGTTCTTTACCAGTTTCAGCCTTAACAGCTTCTACAACGGCAGGGATACGAGTTGAACCACCGACAAGGATCACTTCGTCGATATCTGACAAGCTCAAGCCTGCATCAGAAAGGGCTTGGCGAACTGGAACTTTTGTACGTTCTACAAGGTCACGAGTCAAATCGTCAAATTTCGCACGAGTCAAAGTCATTTCCAAGTGAAGAGGTCCAGCTTCACCAGCAGTGATGAATGGCAAGCTGATTTGTGTTGAAGTTACACCAGAAAGGTCTTTCTTCGCTTTTTCAGCTGCGTCTTTCAAACGTTGAAGAGCCATCTTGTCTGTTGACAAATCAATGCCGTTTTCTTTCTTGAATTCTGCTACCAAGTGGTCGATAATTTTTTGGTCAAAGTCGTCACCACCGAGTTTGTTGTCCCCTGCAGTTGCCAATACATCAAAGACACCGTCACCCAATTCAAGGATAGATACGTCAAATGTACCACCACCAAGGTCAAATACCAAGATTTTTTCTTCTTTATCTGTCTTGTCCAAACCGTAAGCAAGGGCTGCTGCAGTTGGTTCGTTGACGATACGTTCTACTTCAAGACCAGCGATTTTACCAGCATCTTTAGTTGCTTGACGTTGTGCATCGTTGAAGTAAGCTGGAACTGTGATAACTGCTTTGGTTACTTTTTCACCAAGGTAGTCTTCAGCGTAACCTTTCAAGTATTGAAGAATCATAGCTGAGATTTCTTGTGGAGTGTATTCTTTACCGTTAGCAGAAACTTTTTCAGAAGTACCCATCTTAGATTTGATAGAGATAACTGTATCTGGGTTTGTTACTGCTTGACGTTTTGCAGCGTCACCAACGATGATTTCACCGTTTTTGAATGACACTACAGATGGAGTTGTACGGTTTCCTTCTGGGTTTGCAATGATTTTGCTTTCAGTTCCTTCAAGAACTGCAACTGCTGAGTTTGTTGTACCTAAGTCAATACCGATAATTTTAGACATATGTTTTTCTCCTTAAATTTTATATTCTTTTTTTCTTTTTGATACTCTTCTTAAGTGGCGACGCCGTCAGAGCTTGACTTCGTCAATCTCTTTGACTAAACTTTGAGCCTCAGGTCTCAAAGTTTGCGAAAATACCGCCACGGCGAAGAGTATCGCCTTTGGTTCGCTACGCTCACTATTGGTAAAGCCGAACCGTTTCTTATCTTTCTTTCATAGTTTAGTGTCATTTCGGACAAGATTTTTATTATGAATGTTACGACACGAGAAGTCGAAATCGATATTATTTCGACGACGAGTTAGTAAGGAGGCTAGGCAAACGCCATAGCGATTGCCGTTTTCTGACGAGTTGCTTTAGCTACCGTCAGAATTGCCTAGTTATAAACAACTACCATTGCCGGTCTTAGGATGCGGTCATGGAGTTTGTATCCTTTTTGGAAGACTTGTGCGATGGTATCTGCTGGATGTTCGTCATCTGCTGGAACTGTTTGAATAGCCATGTGATAGTTATGGTCAAATTCACCATCTGCTGGAATTTCTTCAATTCCTTCTTCTTTCAGAGCATGTACCAAACTTTCTTGGACCATTTCCAAGCCCTTCTTCACATCATCTGTCAACCCTTCGACGGCAAGGGCACGTTCAAGGTTATCCAGTGACGGCAAGATTGCTTTCGCCAAATCTTGACTGCGATAGCGTTGCAAGAGTTGGCGTTCTTCGTTGACACGTCGCTGAATGTTTTGCATTTCTGCATGAGCACGAAGGTATTTGTTTTCAAACTCTTCGGCACGTTCATTTGCCAAGTCCAATTCAGACTTCTCAGGAGTTGTTTCTTCTACTGGTTCAACAACTTCCTCTTCTTTTACTTCTTCATTTTTTATATCTTGGGTCATTTTCGCCTCCTTTAATGATTTCAATCTTAATTCACTTCATAGTGATTACTGCTGAGATAGCGGTAAAAATCCGTCAACTTCATAGTCAAAACTCGATTGACAACATTAAGTTGATTGACCAATTGTTGGTAATCCAGATTAACAGGACCAATAATCGCAAGAATTCCAAATCCACGATAGGGAATCAGGAACTTACTGCTAATCACTGCTAAGTCAGCAAGACAAGATTCTTTGCTATCCGCAACTCGGACACTTTGCATCTGGTCGCCAATCAGATTCTCTCGAATCTCCAAAGCAACCTTTTGTGGCTGATCAAAAAACTGATAAGCTGCTAGATTTGCGAAATTCAGAAGATTGACTTTGCCAGAAACCACGATATTTTCATTGAACATCTCTTTAAAAATATGCTCAACGAGATCCATAACGTTATCCGTTGTTGTGAAGTAACGTTGGATAATTTGCGGAATCTCTGTCCGAATCTTGTAGTGAATATCCAAAACAGTCTGATCCAGGAAACGTTCTTGAATCATGGTCTTGAGGCGATTTAAATCCTCCTGCAAGAAATTTCTCGGAATCAAAAACTGACTGGTAACTGTTCTAGACTCATCAAGCGTAAAAACAGCAAGAGCTGTATGTTGCCCGAGGACAACAATATCAAAAGCTGTTAGCTTCTGCCTACTTGGTTCTACATCCAGCGCTACAACCGTACAACCACTCAAGTCTGACAAAATTTTCGTTGCCTCTTGAAGAATATCCTCAAGCTTGAAGAATTCTTGATCAAAGGCTTTTACAATCTCATAAACTTGATTTTCAGCTAAACGGTCAAAGGATAGGGAGTGTTTGACATAGTATTGAAAACCAGCCACACTCGGCATCCGACCACTGGAAGTATGAGCCTTTTCAAGTAAACCTTGCTTTTCTAAAACTGCCATATCATTTCGAATGGTAGCACTACTAGAGTTGATAGACTCTTGCAAGGCCTTAGATCCAACAGGTTCGTGCGTTTTGGTAAAGATGTCAATAATCAGATTTAAAATATTCTGCTGACGTTCTGTAACCATCTCGCTACTCCTCTCTGATAGATCTTTTTAGCACTCGACACATACAAGTGCTAACTTATGATTCTATTATACACCCTTAGTAAAGAATGTCAAGACAAAAACTCAAAAAATTAGCACTCTTTTGCCAAGAGTGCTAAAAATCAGTCTGAGGACCTAGAAAATCATCTTACATTCTCAAGATATTTCTTTTTAAGTCTGTAAAAACTATAGATTAGGTAAGAAATCATGAGGGCATAAAGGGCAAAAATAAGGAAGAAAGATTGAGAGAGACTTTCGCGAAACAAGCTCATACAAATAACTAGACCGCCAGAGATAGAAACTGTAGATGTACGAAGTCTAGATTTCACATCAGCCCATTGAAGACGATTGTCCATGAAAGATTGATCATTTAAATCTACATCACAAGTTGTTTTTCGAAAAACAGAATAAGAACAATTTCCCACAAATTCCCATCCTCTATCCTTAATACTTTGTAAATCTACCTCATTTTTTCTAAGGTAGCTAGTATTCCACACACGGTAAATCACATCATCTGGTCGGCATTGTTCAAAATAGAAAAAGCCAAAACGATTCGATTTAAATTTCCAACCTTTCAAATGCATCTCATGCAAATAATCTTCTACCTTATCCAAATCAAAAATGGTAAACATTCGAAATTGTACTTTGCTATTCATTGTCTAACCTCCAAAATGGTTTTATTTATCAGATAATTCTTTCCACTTTTGAAACAATCTCCAAAAAATATAAGAAATCTGAATCGCGAAAACTATCAATAAAGTACAGTCTATGATAACAATCAAAAACATTCCCCAACTGAAATAACCTCTTCCGCTGAGTAACTTTGAGAAAACCGGTAGTAGCGCTGAAAAGAGAAGCAAAATAGGAAGCATCCGCATTGTTAAAATCTTCTTGACCATTGCTAACTTCCCGGCCGCGTCATTATAAATTTCAAACTCGGCATCCGACTCAACTCCAGAATAAAGCTTTCTAAAGTAGGAAAAACCATTAAAGTCTGTAATATGCTCCCAGCCACAATCTTTAAATAGTTGTAAATAGGAAGCTCTCTCTGACTTTTTCATAGGATAAAAGTCCAACTGATAAACCACCTGCTCCGGTTGGCACTTTTCAAAAGTATACTTAACCGCAACTACTAAGTTAGAATAACTTACTTCCTTAAGTTTCCAGCCCTGAGCATGCATTTCTCTGAGATAGAGAGCCTCTCTATCATAATCCGCAATGGTAGCAATTCTATAAACAACTTTCTTTTCCATCAAAGCTCCTCCCGACTGTTTCTGTAGAGCCGCTCAATACGTTTCAACTCAATCTCTAAAACTTTTCGACCCAAGCCTGTTATCTGATAGATTTTACGTTTTTCCTCTTCTCGGACAAAGGAAAGCAAACCATCCTTTTCCATCTTCGATAGGGTTCCATACATAGTTCCAGGACTAATCGATACTTGCGAATCTGTCATCTCTTTGACCTTTTGTGTAATACCATAACCATGGTTCTCCTTTTGCAGACAGAATAGAATATAAAAACCCGTTTCAGTCATGGGAAGGTAGACACGCCTAATCTTATCTGTTAATTCCATTTAATCAGACCTCCTATTTAGTTCGATATATCGCACCTCGTTATATACAATATATCACAGCTCGATATAAAATGCAAGAAAAAAAAGATCGTCCTCACGGACAATCTTTCTGATTTATCATTAGTATAGATCTAGGTAGTTATCAATTTCCCATTGTGAAACGAAGGTTGCATAGCTTGCCCACTCAATTCGTTTGGCTTCAAGGAAGCTAGTGTAGATGTGTTCACCTAGAGCTGCTTTAACCACTTCGTCTTCTGTCATAGCCTTCAAAGCGTTGTGAAGAGTTGATGGAAGATCTGTGATACCAGCCTCTTTACGCTCTTCTGCAGTCATGATATAGATGTTTTCTTCGATTGGCGCTGGTGCTTCGATTTTGTTTTCAATACCGTGCAAACCAACTTCCAAAAGAACAGCCATTGCGATATATGGATTAGCCATTGGGTCAACTGAGCGCAACTCAAGTCGAGTTCCCATACCACGTGTAGCCGGTACACGGACAAGTGGGGAACGGTTACGACCAGCCCAAGCAATGTAGACAGGAGCTTCGAATCCTGGAACCAAACGTTTGTATGAATTTACTGTTGGGTTCATAATAGCTGTGTAGTTGTAGGCGTGCTTGATCAAACCACCAAGGAAATGATAGGCTGTTTCTGACAATTGCATTCCTTTTGGATCATTTGGATCAAAGAAGGCATTATTCCCTTCAGCATCAAACAAGGACATATTGCAGTGCATCCCTGAACCAGCGATACCAAATTTAGGTTTAGCCATAAAGGTTGCATACAAACCATGTTTACGCGCAATTGTCTTTACAACAAGTTTAAAGATTTGAATCTTGTCACATGCACGAAGAACTTCATCGTACTTAAAGTCAATCTCATGTTGACCTACAGCAACTTCGTGGTGACTAGCCTCTACTTCAAATCCCATTTTAGTCAAGACATTTACAATTTCACGACGGGTATTATCGGCAAGGTCTGTAGGCGCCAAATCAAAGTAACCACCCTTGTCATTTACTTCAAGAGTTGGGTCTCCATTTTCATCAAGCTTGAATAGGAAGAATTCTGGTTCCGGACCAAGGTTGAAAGATTTGAATCCTACTTTTTCCATGTGACGAAGAGCACGTTTGAGGTTTCCACGAGGGTCTCCCGCAAATGGTTCCCCTTCCGTTGTATAGACATCACAAATCAATCCTGCGACACTACCATTCTCATCTCCCCAAGGAAAGACTGTCCAAGTGTCCAGGTCAGGGTATAGGTACATATCTGATTCGTTGATACGAACAAACCCTTCAATAGAAGATCCATCAAACATAGCCTTGTTTGACAAGACCTTGTCTAGTTGTTCATCTGTAGCAGGAATTTCGACGTTTTTCATAGTTCCCAAAATATCTGAAAACATGAGACGGATAAAGGTTACATTTTTTTCCTTAACTTCACGACGAATATCTGCAGCTGTGATTGGCATGGTTTTTCTCCTTATATATGACGACTTGCGGTTGCCTAACCGCGACCAAAAGGTGATTGTTGAGAAGCAAAGCGACTTTGTTGGAGAACTTCATTCCGAAGTGCTCTTCGTACTTCAGTTTGACTCACTGTTTTTTTAGACTTCGCCTCACGTTCAGCATATTTTTTCTTGATGGCAGCAATGTTAAGACCTTCAGAGATATAATCTTTAATCTCAAGCAATCGATCCATGTCATTCAAAGAATACATCCGGCGATTACCTTCGTTTCGATCAGGCTTAATCAACTCCTGATCTTCATAATAACGAATCTGGCGCGCCGAAAGATCGGTCAACTTCATAACACTGCCAATAGGGAAAACTGCCATATTGCGACGAAATTCTTTTTCCTTCATGTACACTTCCTTCTTTCTGTCTATTATAGTCTAAAAAAATTCAATCGTCAATCAATAATGTTATATCTTATAACATTATTTTTCTTTTTTCTCTAAAATACTTCGTAAACGATCAATATCGTAATTTACAAGAATTGCCACAAAAACACCCATAAATGTTTCAAAAACTCGGGCAAACACGTACAAAACTGTCTCACCGCTTGGAATTGATAAGGTAATAATCAACATAGCCGCAACTCCACCGATAACACCTGCTTTATTGTTCATAGCAACATTTGTCATAATGGTTAACATGGTGCAAATTGGAACAACAAGGAGGGTTACCCAGAAGGCTCCGTGAAAAAGATTATTTAAGAGAAAGAAAATCAGGGCATAAAAACCACCGATACTATTTCCGAGAATACGAGAAGTACCAAAATGAACACTCTTGTCAAAGTCTTCTCTTAAACTAAAAACCGCAGTCAAGGCTCCAATCTGAAGTCCTTTCCAACCAAAAAAACCAAAAATCATGAGGACTAAAAAAACAGCGATCCCTGTCTTGAAAGTTCGCATTCCTAATTTAAACTTGGATTTGTCAAATCTATACTTTTTAAAATAACTCATCATTTCAACTTTCTATTTCCATTTTACCATAAATTTACCTATTTTTGAGATGGAGATGCAATAAACTGATGGAAATAGAAAAAGAGAAGGAACTTAATCCTTCTCTATCTGATGATTCCACATTCTCTTTTTAGAACCAATATATGAAAGCCAAAGTCAAGAGACTAGCGAGCAAGCCCACTCCCCAGAAAAAGAAGTCGACCTTCCACTCACTCCAAGCTTGACCTTTCCCAGAAAAGCCTCCCAACTCAAAATGATGGTGAACTGGTGTCATACGGAAGATACGTTTTCCTCCAGTTAACTTAAAGTAGGTGACTTGCATCATAACAGATGTTGTTTCAAAAACATACACCAGACCAATCAAAAGCAGCGTCCATTCTTGGTTCAGTGCCATAGAAATAGCCGCTAACATCCCTCCAAGGGCTAGGCTACCTACATCTCCCATGAAAACTTTAGCAGGCTTGTGGTTAAAGACAAAGAAGCCAAGAAGACCACCAATCATAGCTACAATCACTAGTAAGATATCGAGCTGATTTTGCACATAGGCAATCACTCCGTAGGCAGATAAACTAATCACCACCGAAATACTTGCCAAGCCATCGATTCCATCAGTCAGGTTAACTGCATTTGAAAAACCGACCAACCAAAAGAGGGCAAAGAAAATATACAGAACACCTAAATGCAAGGGATAACCAAATACATTTAAGATATCTCCTCCTCTTTCATAGAAAAAATAGAAGATAACTCCTCCGACCAACTGAAGCAAGAGCTTCTGTTTAGGATTAAGTCCTTCATTGATTTTGCGGAAAACCTTGAGGAAATCATCCAAGAAACCGACCAAACCATATAAGACCAAGATAAAGAGGATCATTCCGACATTATTGGTTAATTGATTAGTCACGAGAGCAAGAACCAGACTAACTAAAACTCCTGCTAGGAGAAAGACGAGTCCCCCCATTGTTGGGGTCCCGGCTTTTGCTTGGTGTTGTTTGACATCCTCATGCATCTGTTGACCGGTAATCTGTGCTTTATGGTAAAAACGGATAAAGGCTGGAATTCCTATGACTGTTAGAATAAAGGCAATCACTCCAGCAAAGATAGAAATAAGCATTCTAATCTCCTAATGTTATTTTTATTTTCTGTAAATCTTTTAAAGCTGTATTGGCACGAACACTTTGCTTTTTAACAGTTTCTCCTGTGCCTTCAAACTCAACTTGGATATTCAGCCATTTGGCAAAGGTTTCAACATTTTTCTTAGACCAGCCATATAAGTCAGGCATCTCTTCTACCTTATCTGAAAGGAGTAAGATTTGCTGATTGGCGTCTAGATTGGTTCCTTCTGCTACAGAGCTTTCTTTGATTTTTGTTCCTGAACCGATAACAATTGGTTGTACAAGGTTACGACGGAGTTCTTCAGCTAGATCTCCAGGGCTATAATCCTTCATTTCTGGCATGGCATAACTAGTTGTAGATGTTACCTGATCCAAGCTTTTGGCTGTTGATTGAAGATTGAGTGTATCTTTCATTGCTGAAGCTCTTTCCAGAATAGGGTTGGCAAATTCTCCTAACTGTATTCCTGAGTAATGTTCTGGCTGTTGAACGGTCACATAGAGGATGAAATCTGGATTTTCAGCTGGGTGCATAGAGACAACTGAGAAAATATAGTTGGTTGAACCTTTTAGATAACCTCCATTTTGTTCATCCGCAATCTGGGCAGTCCCTGATTTCAATGCCACATTATAGCCAGGAACGTTGATTGTCCCTTTCCCTGTACTATGATTGTACATTGTACCATAGGCAGGATCTGTACCAACCATCACCATGTGGTCTCGAGTCAGGCTAGCTGCTTCCTTGGACACAGGATTTCCCACAACTTCCTTTTGTGACTTACGTACTGTTTGATCATTTGGATCATAAAGAGCACTGATAAATTTAGGCTCTAGCATAACCCCGTCGTTGGCAATAGCCGTAAAGGCACGAAGCATCTGGGTTTGCGTAACAGAAATCCCTTGACCAAAGGAACTCATGGCAATATTAACGATATTATCTTCAGGGAGTTGACCAGCATACTCTTCACTCATCCCAAACCGAGTCGGAACTCCAAATTTGAAACGATTGAGATAGTCTAACCAAGTAGCATCACCCATTTTCTGCTCAAGGAGAGTCATACCGATGTTACTAGAGTGAGCAAAACCTTGCGAGAAGGTCATCATTCCACCACTAGTAAGACCTTCATTGACATCCCAGTCTTTGATGGTAGCATCCGCCACCTTCAGTTCACTACTGTTGAAATATTCTCCTCCAGGGAAGGTATTGTTATCTATAGCTGCTGCTAAGGTCATGACCTTCATGGTTGAACCTGGTTCATAGTTACTTTGGTAAAGGATATCACGCCAGACAAAGTCCTCTGTAATCCCTTCTTTGGTATCAGCATCAAAGGTCGGCCTTTGAGTCGTGGCCAGAATTTCTCCTGTCTTGGCGCTAACCAAGGTCGCAGTCATGTACTTGCCTTTCACTTTTTCCTGGAAGGCATCCATTTGGCTTTCCATAAAAGATTGCAAAGGACTAGATATGGTCGTGTAGACATCTTTTCCATCTACGGTTTGTCGAGTGACTTGTTCCGTACCTGGAACGATATTCCCCAAACGATCCTTTTCATAGGTAATAATACCATCTGTCCCTGCTAACAATCTATTCAAGGAGCTTTCAATACCAGATGTGCCAATAAGGCTCTTTGAACCATCTTCATTTTCATGAAGCTGGGCTAGACCAATGAAGGATGAAGCAAATTTCCCATTTGGATAACTTCGATTGGGGCTTGTGGTAAAGTCCACTCCCTCAACCTTGGCAGCTTCTAGATCCTTTTTTATGGACATCATATTTGCGTAGGTAATCCCATTTCCTTTAGTACCAAAGGAAACCTGTTTGAGATTGGGTTGAGAGAGTTGATCTTTGACGTAGGTCTCCTCCATATCCAAGTACTTATGGAAAATTTCGGCTACCTTATTGTACTGAGATTCCTCAACATATAGAATATCTCCATTCGCAGACTTATAATCTTTATCAATGACCGCATAAACATTGTAGGAGGTTGCATCTTCTGCAATCGGAGTTCCATTACGATCATAAATGGTTCCCCTCTTAGCAGGGACTGTTCGAGTTGTTTGATGAACCTTATAAGCTTCTTTGACCAGGTCAACACCAAACTTCTTTCCCGTACCAATAATCACCGCAAAGTTAACCAAAAAAACAGCAAAGAGAATGACAGCCCAGAGACTAAGGCTTTTTCCAACTCGTCTGCGGTTTTCTAGAGGAGTTCTGCGATTCTTAATGGCAAAGTGTACTATTTTTTCTTTCCATGTTTTCATATATTACTCCGCCGATCGGATATTTCCATTGTTTAATTGCAAGTCTTGCGAATCCGCAACACCCGCCAGACGTTCTGAGCGAATCAATTCATTGACCTCTTGCTTGGCATCGTCTAGCTCCGTCTTTTTCTCCTCAATCTGTCTGTTGACAGTTGTCAAATCACTTTGAACTTGCAGGAGCTTGGTTTGCATATAGACCACACTGATGGCTAAGACAAGAGCTGTAATGGCAATCGAAAGGTAAAAGGCCTTCTCAACACGTGAAAATCTCTTGATACGAGCTTGCAGTAATTGGCTCGTTGTTTCTCTTTTTTCTACCATTTTATCCCCTTACTTATGAATTTTTCGAGCTACTCGTAACTTGGCTGAGTGGGAACGATTATTGGCCTCCAACTCCTCCTTGCTTGGTAGAATCGGTTTGCGAGAGACTAATTCCATCTTGGGCTTAAAATCATCTGGGATGAAAGGTAAGCCTTTTGGCACTTCTACTGTTGAAGCTTCCTTGAACAATTGCTTGGTCAAACGATCTTCCAGTGAATGAAAGGTAATGACAGATATTCTTCCGTCCACTGCTAGTAATTCCATAGCTTGTTGGATGGACTCATCTGCAGCCCCAAGTTCATCATTGACTTCAATACGGATAGCTTGAAAAATTTGCTTGGCAGGATGACCTTTTTTCTTGAGTTCCTTGGCTGGCTTAGCAGACTTGATAATCTCGGCCAATTCTGTCGTGGTCTCAATCGGCTTCAGCTCACGCGCCTGTTCAATCTTCCGAGCGATCTGTTTGGAAAACTTGTCTTCTCCATATTTGAAAAAGATTCGCACCAAGTCATGATATTCATAATGATTGACAACCTCATAAGCTGTCAAGCTAGCTTCCTGGTTCATCCGCATATCCAGTGGCGCATCCTTCTTATAAGAAAAACCACGTTCACGTTGATCCAATTGCGGGCTCGAAACACCTAAGTCATAACAAATGCCATCAATTTCTTCTACACCTGCTTCCTGCAAACGTGCTTGCAAATGACGGAAGTTGTCCTTGATGAAGGTAACCATTCCTTTTTCTATATAAGACGCCAGACGTTTTTGCGCATTGTCAATGGCATTCTGGTCTTGGTCAAAGGCATAGAGATGCCCCTTTTCACTTAATTTACTTAATAAATACTCGCTATGGCCTGCTCCACCCAAGGTCGCATCAACGTAAATACCGTCAGGTTTTACATCAAGCATATCAATGGTTTCATGGAGCATGACCGTTACATGATGAAATTCTTTAGTCATATCTTATCTATTTTACCACAATTCTGACTAGCTTGCACTCGCTAAAGCAAAAACCTTTCCTTGTTACTTTATCACTTGTATTCAGCAGATGGCTCTGCTACCTGAGCTAGTTTAAGTATTGTAGCAATCTCAGAGACCAAAACATACTCATTACATCCTTTAAAATAAACCACACAAATAGGTATTTCTCTATTCAAACAAAAAAGCTGAGTAAATATGGAGAGAGCATATATCTTAGAAGATAATACTCCGTTCTAATTTTTTAGTTATCTACTTTAATCACTCCAATATTTTAAAAATTCATATCAAATTTCCGTATCAACTGTCCTATTATTTGTTTTGACCATTTCTCTGACCTGCTGACGCTGTTCCTCATTGAGATTCAACTTCCGAAGTTCTTTTTCAATACTAAATTCTGAGGTATTGTATTTCTTATCATACATCTCTAATAATTTATTACGAAGAATAGGCTCCCTGATTAAATGAATTTCTTTTAATAGTTCTTCTTCATTTCCTTCTTGCACTTCTTCTCCATTCAGTATACTTATCATAGAATCAATCTTTGCTAAAGCAAAATCACCATAAATGTTATCGATCAAATTATCCTTCATAATTTCTTGGATATTCTTAGCGAAAGTATTTTGAAGAACTTTACCTTCTGAATATCCAGTTTCTTGATTCTTTTCAAGCATAATCACATTTCCTGGTTTAATATCTGAAAGCATGTAAGGGGAGTGGGTTGTGAAGATGAGTTGAATCCTCCTACCCTTTCCCTCGTCTTCTAATATTTCAGAAAGATTATCAATAAGAATTTTAATTAATTTTCTAGACCATTCAAGGTGCATACCTGTTTCTAATTCATCAACTAGAAGTATAATATCCTCATTATTTTTTTCGTACATCAGTAAATATGAAAAAAGTTGAGAAAATATTTCAATTAAGTTCCCTTCCCCAGTTGACATATGATAATTAGGAGTCTCTTTTACCAAAAGATAATTATTAATATTTTCATTTAAGTTAAAACATAAACTACTCATTAATTCTTTTGATTTTGTATACTGAAGTAGTCTGCTATTAAGCTTCTCAAATAAAAATCTATTATTATTGGTGTATTTTAACAAAATTGCAGAAGAATTACTATCAACTAAAGAACCATTTTCTCGGATTTCTATAAAAATATTAGCAATAGTAATTATTGATTCAACATACTCTTTTCTAATTTTCCTTGTTTCATCCTTTACTTCATTTTTATCTAATTCTTTTACTATCTCTAAAAGTAAATCAAATCCATAACTCTCATAATCAGAAACATCTTCCTTTAAGTATTTTTCACATTTAGACACTAAAGATTCAGATAATAGTTTCTTTATAAATTCATCTTCTTCATAAAAAATATTATGTATGGACTTATATATAAAAAAACCTATGGCATTTATCCCTCTTGGAATTGAGTTAGTATAATCATTTAAACCATAGGGTTCAATCTCTAATGAACAAGATAAGACTGAACTAATAATTTTACGATCGTTTAACCACAGATATGAGTTTATAAACATTGCCAATCCTTCTTGATTCAACGTTGTCCTATATCCGATAGTTCCTCCTCCCTTATTTTGCAAATTAACGTATAGGATTTTTTGAGGCTCAGAATTATCTTCTAGAATATAATTAAAACTCCTGTTTTGATTTCCATTAGCATCAACTAATAAATTATTGTAAGAAACCTTAAATCTTACTTTGTCTTCTTGTTTTCCAAGTTCAAAAAGGAAAAAATATTGATTATCAGGGTCTTGTTCGAATTTATCTGGTGAGTAATCACTAATTATGTTTAAAACTGTTGTCTTCCCAGTCCCATTTATCCCAACTATTGGTGAAATATTATAAATAGACTCTCCATAAAAGTTTTCAATATAGTCTGGATTTTTATCAACTTTAAGTTCATTCGCTTCAAAGTTAAAATCAACTTTATATTCGTCTGAAAAATTAAAAATCTGATTCTTAAAAAGCTCATTATACTGTTTAATAACCAAAGCAATTAATTTCATTCCTCTTCCCCTATTAGTCCAATTTCTTTGCTAATATCTGTAACCATTTTTGAAAGTGGTCTTTTCCCATAATTATCTTTATCTGTGTAGTGACCTGTTATAAAGCGATTAACCTCAGCCTTGCTCAATTCAAAATTTGTTTGATTTAAGATTCTTGACAAACCATCTCTATAACTCTTTGTATATACTTCTTTTTTCCAAATCAATTCATTGACTACATCAATGTGGCTCTGATATAGCTCCTCTATACCCAAAATACGAATTCCATTTTTAAAGTCAATATCATGGGAATCAATTTTGATTTTAATCTCATCGACAGACTTTGGAATGTATGTAAACTTTACATCATCGAATGGAAAACTGCTATCATAAGGACTATGTTTTAAATCCTCATTTAATTTCACATGATTGCAACTATAGCAACTAGGAATTAAATTATAAAATGAAACAGCAAACAGTGGATAGCTGTCTTTTGGAAAAAAATGGTCTAGTTGAGCAGTATTTACTACTTTAGTCTGGCCCTTAATTTCTTGTTTGCAACCCGGACATTCTTTTTCAGTCCCGTCGATTACCAATAAATCTTGATTACAGTTATTACATGTAAACACTTTATAGGTCGAGTTTATATAATTACGATTACAATACGGGCATACCGAAACGTTTTTTAAATCAATTATTTTCTTTCTCAGTTCAGAATCAATCTTGTCGTAGGATTTTTTTAGATACTCCGCTAATCTAGGTTCTTCATCTACGAAATTATCCAAGATTTCTTTAAGATTCTCTAAAAATGAATACTCACCAGTCATCATCTTTAGAAAAGCATCTTCTTCACTTGCTAGTTCTTGTACATGACTTGCTACCCAACTATTTAGATCATTTTTAAATCCAGGATAACCTTGAAAATCCATTTTTTGGTATAGTTTCTTGCATATATTCTTAACTTCAGACAGATTTGATTTTTCTATAGGTACCATAACTGACTTTCCATTATATTACAATAGACTGTTCGCAAAATCTTGATTGACATATTAATCATTCGTTTTTGCTAAGGATTCTGCAATTCTGCTTCTAGGGACATCACATTGCCATAAATACTGATAAAATTGCGATTTTATAGTTCATGATTTTCCTTCTGTTTGGTAATCTACACTATCTTCCGCTACTTGAGCCAACTCCACTTCTTCCTGAGGGTTCAACTTTCTTTGAACGACTTCTGCTACTGCTCTTGGTATACCAACTGCGACAATCTCATCCACACTGGCTTCCTTGATTTTTGTCAGAGATTTGAAATATTTCATCAAGTTCTGCTTGCGCTTTGGACCCAGACCTTCAATTCCATCCAATTGAGAGGAGAAAGAGTTTTTAGAGCGCAGTTGACGGTGGAAGGTAATCGCAAAGCGATGAACCTCATCCTGAATGCGTTGTAGGAGAAAAAATTCTTGAGAATTGCGAGACAACTCTACCACCTCAAGCGGATCTCCAAAGAGCAATTCATGGGTTTGGTGCTTATCGTTTTTTTGCAGACCTGCAATGGGAATATCTAACCCCAACTCTTCTTGAATAACCTGCTTAGCGATATTAACCTGACCTTGTCCCCCATCAATGACGATCAAATCTGGCGGTGTCAAGCCATCACGTTGAACTCGACCATAGCGTCTGCGAATAACCTCTCGCATACTGGCATAGTCATCTGGTCCAACAACTGTCTTAATCTTATACTTGCGGTAATCCTTCTTGCTCGGTTTCCCGTTAACAAAAACAACCATGGCAGAAACAGGACTAGTCCCCATGATATTGGAGTTGTCAAAGGACTCGATACGGACTGGGGTTGGAATTTGTAAGAGTCGCCCTAGATTTTCAATAGCCCCTTGAGTCTTCTCAACTGATTTTTCTAGCAGGTTAAATTTCTGCTCTAGACTAACACGCGCATTTTTGATAGCCAGACTAACCAGTTGTTTTTTCTCCCCACGTTGGGGTTTAAGAACCTTGGTATCCACCAAGGCTTTGACTGCCTCTTCATCAATATCCTGAGGAATCAAAATTTCATTAGGAACCAGATGAGATTTTTCTTGATAAAACTGCCCAACATAGGTCAAAAAATCTTCATCTGGATCATTGTAGTATGGAAAGAGATTGACATCGCGTTCAATCAGTTTACCTTGACGGACAAAGAAAACCTGAACACACATCCAACCCTTATCCACGTAGTAACCAAAGACATCGCGGTTTTGGAGATCCTTGGCCATAACCCGTTGCTTGGTCCGAAGTGTTCCAATGGCCTGAATCAGATCTCGATATTCAGCCGCACGTTCAAATTCCATACTCTGAGCTGCCACATTCATCTTTTCCTTGAGATCATCAATGATTTTGTCATCCTGCCCCTTGAGAAAATCAGAGACCTCTTGGGCCATGGCTTTGAAATAAACCTCGTCTTTCTTACAGATGGTGTGAGCCACGCACTGCCCGATATGGTAATAAAAACAGACCTTAGACGGTGGATTAGTACACTTACGAAAAGGAAAAATCCGATCCAGTAGTCGCTTGATTTCATTAGCTGCGCCCACATCAGGATAGGGACCAAAATAAAGACCACCGTCTTTCTTGACCTGACGGGTGATAATCAAGCGAGGATAGCGCTCATTGGTAATTTTGATGAAAGGATAGGACTTGTCGTCCTTGAGCATGATATTGTATTTAGGCTTATTTTCCTTAATCAAGTTGATTTCCAGAAGGAGAGCCTCAATATTAGACTCCGTGACAATAAACTCAAAGTCCACAATTTCAGAAACTAGGGCTTCTGTTTTTGTATCATGACTTCCACGGAAATAAGACCGTACACGATTGCGTAGATTTTTGGCCTTTCCTACATAGATAATCGTACCGTTTTTATCCTTGTGAATGTAACAACCAGGGCTGGTCGGCAAGAGCTCTAGTTTTGATTTAATCAAGTTATTCATAGTTCCATTATAGCAAAAAGCCCCCTGCATTGCTTACATCAAGGAGCTCTATTTTTCGTTTGAAAATCACTTATTCTCCAGACTCATAAAGTTCTTGAACTGCTTGAACATCTTGAGCCTGAATACCATAATAAGAACCTGCTGGTTGCATGACTGACACTTCATTGGTATGTTCTAAACCAATGGCATGTCCTAACTCATGCTCTGCCGTATGCAAAATGCGATCATAGGTATAGCCATAGTTTGGATTAGATAGATAATAATGATTCAAACGAACTGTTACTGAAGTAAATTGTTTAGTAAGGAGATTTGTCTGACTCTCCGCCTCACCGGCAACAGATGTGGAACCATCATTCATTTCAGTCGCAAAAATAGTTGCTTGGTCAGGTTCTGTCACAACTACAAAATTAAAAGCACCGGTCTGATTCCAGTTAGCAATAGCCTCAGCGTAGGTCTTTTGGAAGGTTGCATCCATTTGGGAATCAATATAAATTGTCGCCTGTGCTTGGGGCCATTTTACTCCTGAATCTTGATGATGGTCGGCCTGAGACAAACCTTGCAACTTACCAGTTTCTTGCCATTGATGCCATCCTGCTTGACCAACTTGAACAAGTTGCCCCACTTGATTGAAGACACCAGATAAATCCCCTGTCATATACCAGAGAATCCCTAAAGCAATGAGAATTAAGACCACAAGAGTCCACACAAGGCGCCAGAACATGCGCCAAATCCCTAGTAACAATCGACATAGAACACGAATAATCCAGAACATGATTTCCCGCCTTTCTAAAAAAAATAAGAATCCACCTTTAAACCATGGATTCCCATTCTAAAGATAGATTCCTTATTTTACTCGAGTAAACTGAAAGAAAACTAAAACTAAGACAAGCGTTCTTCCAAAACAAAATCAATCGGCAGTGTAGCCAAAAATCGTTCCAATTGTTTTTCCCAATAATACCATTCATGAGTTCCTGCACTATGGCTATAGGTCACATCAAAACCAAGCCTTTTGAGGTTCTTCACCGCTAGGTTATTGGCAGCATACAAGAAATCTTGCTCACCACACCAAACCCAGAGTTTGGTCTTCTTATCTGATTTTTTAGCCAAACTTTCTAGAGAGTAAGAACTAGCTGTCCAATCTTTAATCTCCCCAAACACACCTCTCCAGTATGCTTGTGTTCCCAAATTTTGGCTCTCAGGAGAAAACTCCTCGAAGCTAAGAGCCCCAGAAAGACTAGCTGCATGTGAGAAACGGTTGGTTGATAGCGCCAACTTGAAGGAACCGTAGCCTCCCATTGAAAGGCCAGCGATAAAAGTCTTTTCACGCTTGCTAGTCATATTAGGGAAGAAGCGTTTGAGCACTTTAGGCAGTTCTTCTGCTAGAGCTGTATAGTAGTTATAGCCATACTGAGTATCTGTATACCAACCGTTACTTGTATTAGGCATGACAACAATCAGATTGGTCCCTCGCACCAAGCGCTCTACATTGGTCCGTTTGAGCCAACTGTTGTGATTCCCTGACATCCCATGAAGGAGATAAAGAACAGGAATATCTGTAGAATCTGGCTCCTCAACCCGAGACGCATCAGGGTAGAGAACATTCACTCCCCACTCCATATCTAAAACTTCTGAGTAATACTCAATCTTCATTACTGCCATAACTTGCTCCTTATTCATTTAAGATAAGAAAAAGCCGAAACTCGACTTTATCTTGTTATTTGATCCTATTTTGCTTCCATGACTACTGGTAAAATAGCTGGGCGACGCTTGGTTTGGTCAAAGAGGAACTTGGCCAAATGATCACGTACCTTACCTTTGAGTTCTGCCCAATCAAACTCTTCACCTTGTAGATAGTTTTCTACTGTTTGATTGACTAACTCTGTACTTTCGCGCAAGATATCACGGCTCTTCTTGAGATAGACAAATCCACGCGTGTGCACTCGAGCTTTAGCAATGATTTTTTTCTCACGACGGTTAACAGTGATAGCCACGATGAAAATCCCATCTTCTGACAAGACCTTACGGTCACGAAGGACGACATTCCCAACATCTCCGATAGCATTCCCGTCAATCAAAACATCGCCTGCTGTAACTGCACCAGATGGAACAAAGTCCCCATGCTCGTAAGACATAGTAGTCCCTTTTTTAGGGATAAAAATACGTTCTGGTAGCATACCAACTGCCATAGCAGCCTTAGCATGGGCATCCAACTCACGGTATTCTCCTTGGATTGGGAAGAGATACTGAGGTTGCAAGAGATTGATCATCAATTGCAAATCACGCGCATTCCCATGTCCTGACACACGCAAGCTATGAGTAATTGGCTTGACAACTCCACCTGCTTGGTAGACCATATTTTCTACACGTGCCATAACCGCTTCCTTGGCGATTGATGGTGTTGTAACGATATAAACTAGGTCACCTTCTTTGATTTCAACATAACGGTGACGGCCGATAGACATCTTGCGTAGGCCGTTAATTGGTTCACCCATACGGCCAGTTTCAAGAATGATCAACTCATGATCTTCAAAACGCGACATATCTTTTGGTTTAATCAAAAGATTTTCACTTGCTAAAGACAATTTTTTCAGACGAATAGCTGTACGGACGATATTTTCAATATCGAATCCTGTCAAGACAACACGGCGTCCTGTCTCCGCAGCTGCATCAAAAACCTGCTGAATGCGAGAAAGGTTACTTGCAACCGCAGCGACAATGATACGTCCATCCCAGTCAGAGACGGTTTGCGTGATTTCTACACCAACTTCATTTTCACTGGCTACTTGGATATTGCTATCTGCATTGGCCGAATCACTTAGAAGAGCCAGGACTCCTTCACGACCAATTTCGGCTAAACGTCCAAAGTCAGTGGCATATGATTCACTAGCTGTTTGGTCAAACTTGAAATCTCCTGTGTAAACAACATTTCCTTCAGAAGTTTTCAAAACAACACCCAAACTTTCTGGGATAGAGTGGGTTGTACGGAAGAAGGACACAACAGTCCCACCAAAATCAATCTCTGTATTTTCATCAATCACATGGAAATCATCAAATTTCTTGACGCTGTCATTTCCCTTAACAAAGAGTTTAGCCAGTTCGATAGTCAACTCTGAGCCAAATACAGGAACCTTAGCTTCTGCCAAGAGATAAGGAAGGGCGCCAATCGCATCCGCATGTCCGTGTGTTAAGAAAACCCCAGCAATACGGTCGCTATTTTCAAACAAATAGTCCATATTTGGAATAACGACATCGACACCCAACTGTTCATTCTCAGGATATTTCAAACCTGCGTCCAATACAAAAATCGAGTCGTTAATTTCTGCGATGTACATGTTTTTACCATTTTCACGCACACCTCCAAGTGTTGTTAATTTAATAGTATTCATTTTTCCTCCGAATAGTCACTTCAACTGTTTATAGAGCTTTAAATACTCTCTTTTTCTGAAAGTCCAATTCACTTTCAGCCGAATCTTTTCCATTTATTATACCATTTTTTTACTAATTTTCAAAATGAATCTCACAGATAATGGAGGAGAGTTTGCTGGTAAAAAACAGGAATGACCTGAATCCTAAATGTTAGATTTTTCTTGGCTGCTGGTCAGCATTATATGGCTTTAAAAATGAATGAGCACTTATACCCTTTCTACTTCAGGAAATCAAAAACAAGTGAACGGCATATTAGCAAAGGCTTTTAAAATTGACCAATCCGAGTATACTATCTCTCATAGCTACCAAGGACGGTAATAGCACCATGATTTTTATCATCAATTTTTAATAACAAGGATTGTCATAAATGAAAAGAACACGATGATGCCCTTCTTTAGTATTTGGAAATGGGATCTCGTTCTAAGGTTATGAGAAAATGTTTAATCCTCTGAACCGAATGTGACATGAAATTGTAAACAATATTGATTATTATAGTGGATTAAAATAAGATATGAACAAAGAAATTAGGAAAGTCAAATAAATTTCTATAAATATTTTAGAATCCGTAGCCTACTATTCTAGGTTCAATCCACTATACTTAAATACTCAATGAAAATCAAAGAGCAAACTAGGAAGCTAGCCGCAGGTTGCTCAAAACACCGTTTTGAGGTTGTGGATATAACTGACGAAGTCAGTAACACATATACGGTAAGGCGACGCTGACGTGGTTTGAAGAGATTTTCGAAGAGTATAAAATCAAACTAAAAGGACTCAGCTCTGTGCAAGACAGAACTAAATCCTTTGCTTAAATTATTTGTGTAACTTTTTGAGATCGATATAAATCAATCCTAGACTTACAATTTTTTATTTACCAAGGTAGTATTCAGAAACTACGTTCAATTTTTCGTCGAATTCGAATACCAATGGTGGGAAGTTAGGGATTTCCACGTCCATAATTTCGTCGTCTGACAAACCTTTGATGTGTTTTACAAGGGCACGGATTGAGTTACCGTGAGCTCCTACGAATACGTTTTTACCATCTTTAAGTGCTGGAGCGATTTTGTCTTCCCAGAATGGAAGGGCACGTTCCAAAGTCACTTTCAAGTTTTCAGCATCTGGAATGACTGAATCGTCAAGTGAAGCGTAACGACGGTCAGTATGTGCTGAGTATTCGTCATCATGAGGCATTGCAGGAGGCAATACATCGTATGAACGACGCCAGATGTGAACTTGCTCATCACCAAATTGTTCAGCTGCTTCAGCTTTGTTTTTACCAGTCAAACCACCGTAGTGACGTTCGTTCAAGCGCCATGATTTTTCAACTGGAACCCACAATTGGTCAGAAGCTTCAAGAGCCAAGTTAGTTGTTTTGATCGCACGTTTCAATACTGAAGTGTAAGCTTGGTCAAATTCGATACCAGCTTCTTTGATCAATTTACCAGCGTCAATCGCTTGTTGTGTACCTTTTTCAGACAAATCAACATCAGCCCAACCAGTGAAAAGGTTAGCTTTGTTCCATTCAGACTCACCGTGGCGAGCAAAAACCAATTTTACCATTTGATGGATACTCCTTTTATTTTCCGAGGTTTCCCTCGTTTATCTATTCTATTTTACACAATTTTTCACAAAAAAGCTAGTCAAAATCGACTAAAAAGAGAAGAGGTGACCTCCCCTTCTCTCAATAAACAACTATTCTTGAACTTGAAATTGTTTCAAGCTTGTCAGGAATAGGGCACCACCGATGACAATGACAATGCCACCAATCCAGCCTAAAAATGGAATCAATCCGACTACAGAACCTACGATTAACAAAACAGATGGTGCCATTGACATGCGCTTATCATCCTTATAGTAGATTAGAGAGAGAATTCCAAGAATGAGAGTTGCGATTTTTACTAAGGTAAAAACAATGAAGATAATCGCTAAAACTACTCCTGCAAAATCTTCATTCGCAAAAATAGATGCAACCATTAATATTACGACTGGCAAAATTGCCAAGAGCGAGCCTGCAATAGTCCCAATAATTCCAGAAATTTGCGCTAGTGTTTTTGTCTTCATAAATGTCTCCTTCAAATTGTAATAATTGTTATTCTACCATATTTTAGGTTAAATTCAAAGCTCTTCCAAGTAGACCACAATATCATCAGCGACACTTTATTTTCCTTTACTCATATATTCTTTTTTTATATGAATTTCCAGAGTAAAAATCCCTAAGCCTTTTTAGACTTAGGGATAATGCTACTTACCAAAATAATACTGTGGCTTATTTGGTAAAGATAGACTGACGGAAGTCATCCGTTGTACGAAGATAAGCATTATAAATCTTTTTCTTCAGTAAGTTAACCCAGCTAGCTTCGACGCGGCTTGTAGCATTGTCAATATTACGAACATCCTCTGCTGTCGCCTCATCCATTAGCTTTTGCATATCTTTATAAGATCGAATAGTTACTTGCTTCGTACTATTTGGGTTTCTGAGTTCATACTCAATGGTGATCGGCTTCAATTTTGTCAATTGGTCAATCCGTTCTTGGTACATGGCCTTCTTAAAGGCTGCCCAAGAGTCATACTCACCTTTGAAGACATTTTCCAAAACCTTCTGATCTGTCACTAGACCAACATCTCTTCCGAGCCATCCATCCCAAGTTGTACTGCCCTCTTTCAGAGCTTCTTCTGACAACTTACCAGATACATATGGGACAAATCCTTCATGATAGCCCTTAGCTGCCAGCAACTCATAGGCTGTACGACGGAACATAACATCACCTGGAGCACCAGTTGGATTGCTAAGTGCTGAATAAATTGGAGAGAACAGACTGAGACTGAGATAACCATTTCGTCCATACTTGCCACTATCCTTGTTTTCGCGTCGAGTAATGACATCATTGTCAATCAAGGATTCAAAGGTTTTTAGTTTCTTAATCTCTTCAGCAGTGAAGGTCCGTGTCTGGTTACCAGCATGGGTTTGTTTGCCATACTTATCAGTAATGTAGTAGTTTTCCATTTTTCTAAACCACTTCATTTTAGCTTCATCTGTTTGCTTCAGGATAGAGCTTGCTTCTAGGTAATCCAGCGTATAGATCATATCAAACATACCATGAACATAGTCTTTTAGATCTGCTGCATTCTGAACGCGCTCTTTAAAGTTATAAGTATGGAGACGTGTCTTCGAATCCTTATCAACCTTGAATAGAGTATTGAGGGTGATTGTCGCTTCATCTGGGCTAGGTGTAGATTGCAAAAGACCACGAGCGTAAAGTTCTGCCCCTAGACCTTCACGACGACCAAAGCCTTCAAAATAAATGGCTCCATCAGAGTTGTGTGTCATCTCGTGTGTATAAACAGAGTTTCCATAATCTTCTAGCAGACGAGCATTATCAAAATGGGTCACACTTCCTGTTGCGTAAGCATTATAGCCCTTGCTTGGATACCACTTACCAGCTGGTCCAAAGAATTCCTGCATTGCAGTGGATTGCTTGTCATTTGGTTGAGCCCAATATCTTTGACCATTCTTATCTTTTAGAGCAAAACCATCATAAACCAAGACAGAACGGAAGAGTTTATCCTTGCTTTCATCACTTAAAATCTTGTACCAAAAATCGTAATGGTCTCTCTGCCATTCAGCTGACTTTCTCACTCGATCTTCAACATAGCTAGCAAGTTCTGCATCTGTACGGACCTTCCCATCAACAATATCTCGGTAACGATCATAAGCTCCCATAGAGATGGTAGACATATTGGAAATGATGTAGACACCCTTTTCAGTCATGGTCAAAAGTGGTAGCAACATTCCCTTATGTTCCCAGTTGTCAGATGTAATCTTATCATAAACTCCGACAGAGTACTTACTCTTATCGTTTGCATTGTCTTGGAGAGCCTTAGCTTCTGCAATGTCCGACTTAGCCTCGATAATATATGCTTTTGTATTATCCTTAAGCCATTCGTTATTAGTCTTATACGGCAAGAAAAGATTTCGGTAACTTTCAAGATAATTGAATAAACCTCGCTTACCAGTTGCCTCTGACAAGGAAGTATCATAGGTTTGATAAGTATTTTTGGCTTTGAGATTTTCAAAACCAGAGCGACCTAAGGCAATGATCGTGTCTAGTGTAGACGCATCGTTATTACCAAAGAAATCAAACTTATAGGCAGATAAATCTTTAACATTGATGGTGTCGTAATTGATGTTATACCAACGATTCAGGTAGGTTAAACCTATTAGAAAGGCCTCTTTATTATCGGTAATTTTCTTAGCGATATAATCAGCTACTACAGTTCCCTCGGTATTGATGGACTTGTCCATAGCCAGAACCTTACGTAACTCCTCAGATAAGTTAGCTTTAACTTGAGCAAAGGCTTTATCCAAATAAAGATCATCCAGAGATGTTTCTGCATTTATACCTAAGACCGTTCTCACAGCAGCTGAATCTAAAACTACCTTATTCAACTCTGGTAAAACTTTGGTGAGAATCTTGCTATAGTCAGATAGGAAGGCTTCCGGAGTATAGAGAAGATTCAAGTCCTTGATGGTATATTCTGCTATAGCCTTATTTTTAAAGTCTCCCTTATAGGTAACTTCTAGATACTGAATGGTATTGTCTTCGTAATGAAGCATGAGACGATTGATGCCTGTCTTATTTCCATGAATATCTGTGATGATCTGCTGATCTTTCATCGGAACTACATCGAGCAAATAGCTGGTGTTGAGCTTATGATCCTCCGCTAGCTTATTGGCATAAGCTACGATTGTTTCCTTATTATAGAATGGCAGGAGTTTTTCCATGTTTAAATAAGCTATAGCACGGTTACTGTCTACTTTCTTCGCCTTACTATAATCTACTGCATAGAGGTTCAGATTGGTGTCGTCCAGGCTTGTCGTGATTCCAAACTCTCCTAGCTTGTCTTGGGCTTGTTCAAGACTAAGCTTAGAGTTAGCAAATGGATCTTCTGCTAGAGTTTCAATTCCTTCGACTGCATAGGCATTGGTGATACGGTCATTTTTATAACCTTGATCACCAGAAATACTATAAACTCTTGATCCACTAACGTTACTCAAGACGTTGTCAATCAAACCATTGTAGTAATTTGAACCAACTACTCCACCAATTTGGCCATTCTTGGTTGAGTTCTGAATTTTCCCTGATGCATAGGAATTTGTGATGCGAGCATTTGCTTCCAAGCGCCCAACTAAACCACCAAAGCGTTGCTCATTAGTCTTGGCACTCGCTAAAATCGTAACATCTGCTCTACTTTGTGTCAGTAGGGAAGCATTTCCTTTCAGATTTGCGACCAATCCTCCTACATTATAGGCCTTGCTTTGCTTATCGTTAGTCTGGATAGTGCCTGTAAAGGAACTATTTGTGATTTGCGTGTTAGTTGCAACAACCACTAGCCCCGCAACCTGACTGGCATTTCCTACAACAGCTACTCGACCTTGAGCAGAGACATCTTGAATGTGAGCATTTTCCGCAGAACGGGCCAAGCTTGCAGAATCATAAGTCCCAACAATATTGACATCCTTCAAATCGATATTTGTAATCCTTGCACCACTCTTGAGATTCTCAAACAAAGGCTTGGCTAGGTTGTAAATAGCATACTGTTTACCATTATGACTACCTGTAAGACTACCTGTAAAGTTATTTCGTAGATAAACATAATCGCTTGGTGCTAAGCTTACTTCACTAGCATCTAAATCAGCTCCTAGCACATAGCTTCCTGCCATGTTGCTCTTCATCGCTTCTAACAGACTTGCAAAACTAGTATAAACACCTTGCTGATTTGAATGAGACTTGCTGATGTAGAAGTCATATCCTGTTTTATAACCTGTTTCACTTTCTTGGACGAGCTCAGGCAGAGAGACAGTGACCTTATAAACTTCCCTACCATCTTTAGTGCTTTCGGCAATACTCTGAACTGGCAGAAGCATTTCTTTCGACTCAGCAGACTTAACTTTGACAAAGTAATTTGACAAATCGCTTGGAACTGCGTTCATAGAAATCAAGCGTTTATACTGATCATTTTCCTTGCTGTAGAATTCAACGGATTCTACATTTCGGATAGAAATTTTCTTATACTCGAGTTCAAATTGACGACTGTCCTTTTCAAAGTCTGTAACCTGACCTTGATCTAATTCGTAGGTTAATTTTGTCTTCAAAGTATAATCTGTATAATGATCCAAATCACCAATCTTGAGACTGCCTGCAAAATTCGTAATCGGAAGTGAGCGTACAAGCTGGTCACCTTCATATAATTCTGCTGTAGCTGTCCGTAATGATTGAGTTTCATCAGTCAGGTTGTACTGAACCGTAACAGAACGATCTTCTGGATTTTCTGTAAGACTGAGGATACTTAGATTTGGTCTAACTTTTGCAACTCCATTTAGAGCCGTTCTGGCTGCTGTCAAGTTCGCCAAGGCTTGATCAACTTGAACTTGGCTAGCTAGTCGATTTGCTAAAACTGTCTCTGCATTTGCAAATTCTCTTGTAAAGTTTGTTTTTTTATCTGAGTCAGCATTTTTGTATTTGAAGCTATCCTGGATGTCTTGACTTTCTCGGTATTCTGTTTGTAAAGCTACCTTAGTGACATCTGGGCCCTGTAATTGCTCTTTCGCATTCTCAATGCTTGCAACTGCTTGGTTGACTTGATCTTGACTAGCTTCTGATTGTTTCAATAATTCTTGACCTATAAGGAGTGCCGAATCGTAACTAGTTTGGCGAGTTAAGATATCGTTAAAATAACGTGCCTGTGATTTAACTTGCTCTGCTTCTGACAATAGATTGTAGAGAGGAATTAAATCAAATTCATCCAATGCTTCAACCTTTGGAGCATCATTTGGAATCATAAACGGACTTGCTGTTCCAATCTTAACAATTTGAGTCACTGGTGGCAAGGTTTCTTCATTAGATAATTCTTGACGATCCAATTCTTGGTTATTTGAATAATAGACTCTTGTTCTAATCGTACGCTCGCCTTCCACTCCAGGAACACTTACAATACGTGAATCCTTGACCAACTCATCAGTATACTGCTCCTCAATCTTAAAGGCTACTTTTTCAACTCTCGTTTCATCTACATAGCTAAGCTCTAACTCAGGAAGGTCAAAACTTGGTGTAGGCTCTGTGCCAGCTGTGCCGACTGGGTCTGTATACTCTGGTAATTCATAAACTGGGGCTGGACCGTCGCCTGCTGTGCCTACTGATTCTGTATACTCTGGTAATTCATGAACAGGGGCTGGATCGTCGCCTGCTGTGCCTACTGAATCTGTGTAGCCTGGAACGTCGTGAACTGGAGCGGGTTCGTCACCTGCTGTGCCGACAGGGGATGTATACTCTGGCAAGTCATGAACCGGAGCAGGTTCGTCACCTGCTGTGCCGACTGAATCTGTATATTCTGGGATTTCGTGAACTAGAGCTGGTTCAGCACCTGCTGTGCCGACTGGGTCTGTATATTCTGGGACTTCGTGAACGAGAGCGGGTTCTGTACCTGCTGTACCTACAGAATCTGCATATTCTGGAACTTCGTGAACTGGAGCGGGTTCGTCACCTGCTGTGCCGACTGGATCTGGGTACTCGGGAACCTCATAAACCAGGGCGGGATCTGCACCTACTGTGCCGACTGATTCTATATATTCAGGGACTTCGTGAACTGGAGCGGGTTCGTAACCAGATGTACCGATTAATTCTGTATACTCGGGAACGTCGTGAACTAGGGCTGGTTCTTCGCCAGTTGTGCCGACTGATTCTGTGTACTCGGGAACCTCATGAACTGGGGTAGGCTCTACACCAGATGTTCCTACTGATTCTGTATACTCGGGAATTTCGTAAACTGGGGCTGGGGCGTCGCCTGCTGTGCCGACTGGATCTGTATACTCGGGAATGTCGTGAACGAGGGCTGAGGCGTCACCAGCTGTACCTACTGATCCTGTATACTCGGGAACGTCATGTACCGGAGCGGGTTCGTAACCTGCTGTACCTACCGAAGCTGTGTACTCGGGAACGTCATGTACCGGAACAGGTTCTGTACCTACCGTCCCTACTGATTCTGTATATTCTGGGACTTCGTGAACGGGGGCTGGGGCATCACCTGATGTACCTACCGAAGCTGTATATTCTGGAACGTCGTGAACAGGAGATTCTTTAAGCAATTGATTACTTTCTGCTGTGCCCACCAGAATAATCTCTGAAATAGGTTGGACTGTCACTTGATCAGACACCAACTCAGATTTTATCACCTTCTGATTAGCACTGTAACGACGAGTAATCACTGTACGTTCCCCTGGTACACCCACCTGAATGGTCTTTGTTTGACCCTTAACAAGATTATCCGAATAGCGATATTCTGTCTGATAAGCAACGACTTGTGTTTGAATTTCATCTTGACTAGATAATTGTAACTCAGAGCGATCAGAAATTGAGCTTCCCGACGGCACTCGGTTTGCTCCATTGACAAGCTCCAGTTTTTTATCTGTCGACTTCTCTGAACTATCTGCTTTTGATACTGCCACCGCTTTGTCATTTTCAGAACCGTCCACTGATTGATTCACAGTCTGATTAGCTTTATGCTTAGATTCTTCACCTTGCTCCAGAGAATTTTTCAAAATAGCCTGACTCTTCAGATAACCAATATATTCAAAATCTTCAATATCCAAAGGTTGAGGTAGTTGCTCTCCTAGCCCCAAATTTAAAAGCTGATTATAAGCAGCTAGCTCAATATTTGTAACTGCAAGTATTGAAGGAGAAAGAAGAATGGATCCTAGTCCAGTCACCAATAAAATCGAAGATAGATATCTTTTACCGTTTTTCCCCTTAGAAATTACCAAGACCGCAAGAACAATACCAGCTGTTGCAAAGATTGCTTCCCATATACCGGAGTAGCCAGTACTTGGTAAGTTTCCTATCAATCTTCCTTCTTTTTTAGGACGATAAACCAAGTAGTATGCATCTGTACTTTCCTCTACAAATTTTGGAAGTTCCTTAACAACCATCGCCTTTTCAGCATCTGTCAATTCTGATTCCATAACATACTTATACTGAATCTGAACAGTTTGATTCGCTAGTAACTCTGCTGCTTCAACAGAGTGTGAACTAGTCCCAACTGCAGAACCCAAAAAGAAGCTTCCGATAGTCGCTGATATCAGACCTACTGATAACTTTCTAAAAGAAAAACGCTGGCGCTTTTCTCCGTAAAATTGATGTTTCATCACTTAATTTTTTCCTTTATAATAAAATATTAAATCCTTTCTATTTTACCTAATTTTTCGCCAATATACAAGCCTTTTGCTTGCTGCTTGAAATTATTTAATATAACATATTAGCAATAAAATCCTCATCATTGTGCACTCTTTTCCAAGCATTTCCAACTTCTATAAATTCAATTCCAATCTATAACAGTTTATTTGAAAATAAGAAAATAGGATGCATGAAGAAGGGGACCGCTCATAAGATGAAGTATTCTAAATGGTCTATCTTTTCAAAAGTACAAAAAAGAATGAGCAAAAATATAATTTTATAGCAAAATGAAGCAAATTTTTCCACAGTAAACCCACTACAGTTGACAAACGTAAAAAACAATCTCCAACAGCTTCAACCAAGCTACATTCGAATACATCTATACATCGTCTCATCGGGGAATACATTACTTCATTACACTTCTCCCAAAAAATCTATAAAGTTATTTATGTCGTATTTTGTAATACCTTATTTCAAAAATACCAAATAAGGTGTAAGTTTTTCATGCTCTTTTATAGATCAATAAGTGTTAAAAATAAGACTGTAACCTCAGAATAGCTACTATCTTGTCTCATGTTTTTCTTCAAGCCTTGATAGATTTTGAAAATGGTATAAAAGACTTTGATTATAAACAATGACATAAGAAAAACGTAACCGCCTAATAACGAAGTATATTGGGCAGTTACGATTGAAATAAGATATGAACAAAGAGTTTAGGAAAGTCAAAATAATTTCTAAAAATGTTTTAGAATCCATAGCCTACTATTCTGGGTTCAATCCACTATACAAAAAAGATACTTGGTAAAAATGTCATTACAAGAAAAAACGCATAATACCAGACTTGCAAAAGTCTTGATAGTATGCGTTTAATGTTAGAGAGCGCTATTGGCCTTTCTTTTCAAATTAACCTTTGGGCTACCCTCGCCATTTTTTACTTTTATTTTACTTCAAATCCTTCTGCGACTGCATCCGCAAAGTTTTCTTCTACGATGCTTGCACAGTGGTCACAGATGACTGCGTGATAGCTACGTTCTGCTGTTGTTGGGTCGATACGACGGCAACGGTCACATACTTCACCTGCAGCGCGTTCAACAGTGAAGGCTACATCTTCAAAACTTACAGCGTTCTCTGGAGCTGGTCCTTCTGCGATAGTCAATTCTGATACAATCAAAAGCTGAGCGACATTGCTATTTACTGCTACGAGTAGAGTTTTCACTACTTCGTTTGGATAAACAGCCAAGTGAGCTTCAAGTGATTTACCGATTACTTTGGCATTACGAGCTTCTTCCAAGGCTTTTTGAGCTTGTCCGCGGAAGTCCATGAAGGCTGCCCAAGTATCCAAAATTTCCTCTTGATTAGCAAATGTCTCTGCTTCTGGCAATTCTGACAATTGAACAAAGTCTTCTGCTTCAAACTCAAGGTATGACCAGATTTCTTCCGCAGTGTGAGGAAGGATTGGTGTCAAGAGTTTGGTGATTTTGACAAGAATGTCATAGAAGACAGTCTGCATTTGACGACGTTCCAATGATTTGGCACCTTCGATATAGACAACATCTTTGGCAAAATCAAGGTAAAAGGCTGACAAGTCAACGTTGATAAAGTTCACCAAGGCCTTGTAGATTGTCAAGAATTCAAAGTCCGCATAGGCATCACGAATCGTCTTAACAAGCTGATTAAAGCGAATGGTCATGTACTTATCAACTGAACGAAGCTCATCGTAAGCTACTGCGTCTTGAGCCGGGTTAAAGTCAGATGTATTAGCAATCAAGAAACGAAGGGTGTTACGGATCTTACGGTAAGTTTCAGAGACTTGGCTCAAGATATCCATAGAGATACGTACGTCGTTACTTGAGTCAACACTTGTTACCCAGAGACGCAAGATTTCCGCACCAAATTGTTTTTCAACATCGCTTGGAGCAATAGTATTTCCAAGAGATTTAGACATCTTTTCACCTTTACCATCAAGGGCAAAACCTTGTGACAAGATTTGTTTGTAAGGCGCTACGCCATGGTTAGCAACAGATGTGATGAGTGAAGAGTTGAACCAACCACGGTATTGGTCAGAACCTTCAAGGTAAAGATCTGCTGGGTAAGTCAACTCAGGACGGTTTACTACAACTCCATTCCATGAAGAACCTGAGTCAAACCAAACGTCCATGATATCTGTTTCTTTCTTGAACTCACCATTTGGAGAACCTGGATGAGTAAATCCTTCTGGCAAGAGGTCTTTAGCATCACGTTCCCACCAGATGATTGAACCATGCTCTTCAAAGAGTTGAGCTACATGTTCAATCGTTTCAGCTGTCATGATTGGTGTGCCATCTTCTGCGTAGAAGATTGGAAGAGGAACTCCCCAAGCACGTTGACGAGAGATAACCCAGTCACCACGGTCACGGATCATGTTGTAAAGACGGACTTTACCCCATTCTGAATGGAATTTCACTTTTTCGATTTCATCCAAGATATCTTGACGGAATTTTGATACTGAAGCAAACCATTGTGGAACTGCACGCCAGATGATTGGTTTTTTCGTACGCCAGTCAAATGGGTATGAGTGAGAGATTTCTTCTTGAGCAAGAAGTAAATCACCAAGTTTTTCGATAACCGTTGGAACAACCTTATCATAGAATTGGCCTTCAAACTCAGCACCAGCATTAGCCATCATGATACCGCGTTCGTTAACAGTCACGGCAACTTCTAGACCATTAGCAACACCGACATTGTAGTCATCCTCACCAAAACCTGGGGCTGTATGGACGATACCAGTACCAGAGTCTGTTGTAACGTGGTCACCAAGGATAACGAGTTCATCTACTGCAGTATCCCATGGGTGCTCTGTCACGATATGGTTCAATTCTTGACCACGGTAAGTCGCCAAAACTTGAACATCCGCCCAACCAAATTTTTCAGATAAGCTGCTCAATAATTCAGCAGCAACCACAAACTTACGAGCTTCACCAGCAGGTTGAACCAAAACGTAATCAATATCCGCACCAACAGTCAAACCACGAGAAGCAGTGATAGTAAATGGAGTTGTTGTCCAAACAACGATGTAAGTATCAGTGTCTAGGACACCTTTGCCATCTTTTACTTTGTTGGCATAGTAAAGGGAAGTTGAAAGTAAATCATGGTATTCAATTTCTGCTTCAGCAAGAGCTGACTCAGATGACCATGACCAGTAAACTGGCTTAGCACCACGGTAGATGTAGCCCTTGTTAGCCATCTCACCGAAGACACGGATTTGGGCTGCTTCATAGTCAGGAGTCAAAGTCACATATGGATTTTCCCAGTCACCAGAAACACCCAAACGCTTGAAGTCTTCGCGTTGTTTATCTACTTGAGAAAGAGCGTATTCACGACAAAGTTTCAAGTATTCAACCAAATCCATCTCTTTGCGTTTGACACCTTGTTTTGCCAAGACTTGCTCTATTGGCAGACCATGTGTATCCCAACCTGGGATGTATGGTGCGTAAAAACCTGACATAGATTTCGAACGAACAATGATATCTTTTGAAATCTTGTTCATAGCATGACCAACGTGGATATTTCCGTTAGCGTACGGAGGCCCATCATGAAGAGTGAAGTGAGGTTTCCCTTCATTCAACTCTTGACGACGTTGATACAATTTTGCTTCTTCCCACTCTTTTTGCCATACTGGCTCTTTGGTTGGAAGTCCTGCACGCATAGGGAAATCTGTTTTCCCTAGATTTAAAGTTTCTTTGAGTTTCATGATATCTCCTTTATGATATAGACAAAATAAAAACCACGACTCGCTAAAAAGGACGAAAATCGTGGTACCACCTTTGTTCGGAAAAAGAACTCGTCTTTCTCCCTCTTTTCCCGTAACGTGGGCAACGTCAAATCTTACTAACTTCAGACTTGATAACTTGAGAGGATAATCTCATCAACAGGGATTGTAGGACTTCCACCATCTCCTACTCGCTGGAAATATGTTTGATTAGATCTTGTTCTCATATTTTACAATTATAAATGTTGAGAAATTGTTATTCTGAATCCTCTTTAGACTCAGAACTCATTTCATTATTTACTAACGAAGATAAGTCAGATAAAGTTGATTCATCCTGTGCTTCCATCAATTCACGATTAGTTGCTTCTATACGTGCTTGGAGCTCAGCAACCTCTTCAGGTGAAAACTGACGAGTCAAATCATTGGCTTCCTCCTCATGAAATGCTGAAATATTTTCCCCCAAAGCCTCTCTAACCACCTCTTTAAAGACTTCATCACTAGTTTGTAAATAAGTTGCTGTTGGACGTAAAATTTCTTCCCAATCAGATGAATCAACGATGGCCAATTGACTTTCAATTGTAGATTTCAAGCGTTGATGGAAGACGCGACTCTTATTCTTCAGTTCTTCTGTCTCAATCGCAACCTTCTTAGCATTATCAGTTGCTTGACGTAAAATTTCATTTGCCTTGTACTTAGCTTCATCAAGCAAACGTTGTGATTCCTGTTCAGCATGATGAATGATATTATGAGAGCGTTCAGTAGCTGCTTGTTTAACTCGCTCAGCAGTATCTTGAGCAATTAACACAGACTGACTCAATGAATCTTTCATCTCATCAAAATAAGACAAACGCTCTTCTAAATTTCTAATTTGTTGCTCTTTATCATGGTTACTTCGAACCAATGTTTCATAGTCTCGAACTACAATATCGAGAAATTCATCAACTTCTTCAGGATCAAAACCTCTAAACTTAGTACTAAAGCTTTTATCCTTAATCTCTAACGATGTAATTGGCATATTTTCCCCTCACTTACTTAATAATAATTGTATTGTCAATTTCTTCTTATCCCTTTTTGTCTGACCATTTTCTCTCAGAACACTAATTCTTCCAAAACGTCTGACACTTACTAAATCACCAATCTTAACTTGATAATCGGATTTTTCAACCAGATGGTAATTTACCTGAACATATTTTCTTTCTAATAAATCAGCTGTCTGAGAGCGAGACAATTTCAGAACATTTGACAAGAAAGCATCCAAGCGCATACTCGGAACTAAAACTTCCTTTTCCTGATAGTCACTCTCAGCTTCTACCAATTCTTCAAAGGATTTGACTTCAAGTTTGACAGGCAATCGAGCAATCTTTTGAATCCCATCCTGAAAGAGAGAAGTGAATTTCCGGTCCACAATGATTTGAGCTCTATTTTCCGTTACCAATATATCACCAAACAACTTGCGATCGATTCCCAGACGATTCAGAACAGTTCCTAAAATCTTGGAATGAGTCAATTGGTCAAACTTGCTAGAATAAACAATCTCAAGCAAGTCCATTTCAAAATCCGTCAAAGTCGGTATGAAATAATCTGGTGCAAGTAGTACACGACTATACTCGCTATCTACAAAATCATTGCTAGAAAAAACTTTAATCCCTTGATGATTGCCCAATGTCTTTAAAATAAAGACCTGATGAGGATTGATAAAGGGAGTTAAGATGGGAGCGTAGTGCTCCTCAACCTGCCTGAGCCACTCCAAACCTTTATCAATAAAAGGAATATCCTCGACTGAAAAATGCTGATAGATATCTTTTCTCATGCTAGTATTAAAAGAAAACGGATCAGATAGTTTCCAAGTAAATGAACTAAAACGACAGCCACCCAAACTGAAAAATCTAAACCACCAATACTCAGTGGCAGACGTCTCAAGGGTTGAAGAATCGGTTTGACTAAATTAGTCAACAAACGACCTGCTCTAGTCTCATAGGCATTTGGAAACCAGGATAAGAGAGCAAACGCTACAAGTATCATAGAATAGATATCTGTAGCGTTTTGAATAAAGCGAACTAGAAATATCATTATCTCACTCGTTTTCTCTTCATATCGAAATCAAACTCTTCACCATGAGTTCCCTCTGGCAAACGAATATCTTCGATGTTAACCACAACTCCTACCGGTGTCAAAAGGTACATGGTATTTGCAACCTTTCTTAATTCACCAGCAAGTACATGACGAGCTCCATCTAAATAGTCTAGACAACGACGCGCTTGTACTTCAGTCATATATTGGAAATCGATTAAAATACTTTCATTGCCTGCTAGTAAATCAACGATATCCGTTGCATCTTCGTAGCGACGAGGATAACGAACATCAATAGTTACCTTTTCTGCACTACGATGACTCTTCATCGCTAATTCTTGCTGACGAGCATGAAGGCGCGTAATATTTTTTTCCTTTGAATTCACTTGTGAAGGCTGGGGAAGTTGTTGAGTTTGTGGAAGTTCTTCCATGGGGGCAGAAACTGATGTTAGCGTTTTTTCAGGCTTTAATTCAGCAACGTTTGGTGCCACTTCTTCTCCATCTTCAGTGAAATAATCTATAAACTTTTCAAATTTATTTTTTAGTGACATGGTTATTTCCTACTTAAAAAATGCTGTGCCGATTCGAACGAAAGTTGAACCACATTGAATCGCTTCTTTGAAGTCTCGACTCATACCCATACTTAGTTCTGTCATCGGCATATTGGGGAGATGTTTTTCTTGAATGTTTTTTTGCAATTCTTTCGTTTCTTTAAATATCTCTAGTAATTCTTGACTAGTTGCATCAAATGGAGCCATGGTCATCAGTCCCACATACTCAATCTGGTCTAATTCTGAAAGTTCTGGTAAGAGGGCTAACAATTCTTCTTTCGAAAAACCGTGCTTGCTCTCTTCCTTAGAAATATTTACTTGCAAAAAGCACTTAATCTTGTGGTCTGCTCGTTTTTGAATTTCCTGAGCTAGCTTTAATGAATCTAAAGCATGAAAATAATCCACATAAGAAATCACTTCCTTGACTTTACGTCTCTGTAAGGTTCCAATCAAATGCCAGGTAAGATTCTTATCACTTAGAGCATGATACTTGTCAAGAAATTTATCAACACGGTTCTCACCAATGTGTTGCACTCCTTGCGAAACCAAAGCTGAGGCTGTTTCAACATCTACATATTTGGTCACCGCAATCACAGAAACCGAGTCGTTTTCACGACCAGCTTCCTGAACTGCATTCGATATCTGTTGAAAAACAAGGTTCGTATTTTCTTTTAAATTCATCTTCATTAACGATTTTTAAAGAATGGTGGTGTTTCCAACTCATCTTCATCCGTAGCTGCTGGAACTTCAAAACGTTCCACTGGAGAAACAACTGGCTCTCCTTGACGAACGATAGCATCGCGTCTCAAGTCCCAGTCACCAAAAGCTGATGTCTTTGGAGCTTCTTGACGACGATAACTTGGAGTTGGAATTTCTGCTGTATCAGCCATATCAAAATTACGATCAAAAGTCTGCGCATGACTAGTTCGAGCAGGTTCGCGGTGTGTTGCTTGGCGTGGTTGAGGAGTTACAACTTTCTCAACTTTATCCTGACGTACTCCTGTCGCAACAACCGTCACGCGGATTTCGTCTTTCATTGTCTCATCAATAGATGTTCCAAGCCAGATGTTAACTCCATGCCCAGCTGCTTGGTTAACAATCTCTGATGCTTCTTCAGCTTCAATCAAAGTCAAGTCCAAACCACCAGTTACGTTAACGATAACATCCTCAGCACCATCGATAGTTGTTTCAAGAAGTGGTGAGTAGATTGCTTTACGAGCAGCTTCTACAACACGTTCTTCACCGCTACCGATACCAATTCCCATAAGGGCGTTACCTTTATTGGCCATAACAGTCTTAACGTCTGCAAAGTCCAAGTTGATCAAACCAGGATTTGTAATCAAATCTGTAATCCCTTGCACACCTTGACGAAGAACGTTATCTGCCTCACTCAATGCTTCAAGAAGTGGAGTCTTCTTGTCAACGATTTCTAGCAAGTTGTTGTTTGAGATAATCAAGAGTGTATCAACATGCTCACGAAGTTCGTTAATCCCTTCGATAGCAAATTGTCCACGTTTGCTTCCTTCAAAACCAAATGGGCGAGTAACAACACCGACTGTCAAAGCACCAAGACTTTTTGCAATACGAGCGATAACTGGTGCAGCACCTGTACCAGAACCACCACCCATACCAGCAGTGATGAAGACCATATCAGCACCGCTGATCGCTTCTGTCAATACTTCTTCGCTTTCTTCTGCAGCTTTACGACCAACTTCAGGTTGACCTCCTGCACCAAGTCCACGAGTCAATTTAGGGCCGAGCTGAATAACTGTCTCAGCTTTTGTACTGCTCAAAGCTTGTACATCTGTGTTGGCTGCGATAAATTCAACTCCAGAAACGCCTTCGTCAACCATACGGTTGATGGCATTCCCACCACCACCGCCGACACCGATTACTTTAATTACTGCACCTTGTGCTGCTGCTGTATCAAATGAAAATGTCATATTTATATTCCTCTATTTTATTCGTCAAACATGCTTCCAATCAAGCTACGGAAACGATCTGTTAATTTACCTTTGCTCTTTTCTTCTGATTGAAGAGGAGCTACTGGTTCAACAGATTGGTTTGTTTCAGGCTCAGGTGTTGTCACTGTATTAAATACTGGTCGTGGAGAAACAGGTGAAACAGGTTGAGCTGAACTTCTAAAGTCAAGTGGCTGGTGGCTTAAAGTATGTTCACCTCGAATTGCTCGCTGAGCTAGAACATTCACTTCAGTAAGGCTTCCAGCGAATTCTGACAAGCTAATGACATGGGCAAAAGCAGGATTGCGAATCCCAACTTGATTTGGTACGAATAACTTAACACGGACTCCAAATACTTCTTGAGCCAATTCAACGACACCTGGAAGGAGGGCATTCCCACCAATCAAAGCAATACCTCCTGGCAAGTCTAATAGGTGACGTCTTTCCAAATCTTGCTTAATTTGCTCAAAAATGTGCTTAAGTCTTGCCGAAATAATCTCAGCCAAGTATTCTTCAGTCACTTCAACTGGTTCAACTTCACCGATCACTTCAACTTGGAAAGTTTCCTTGCTAGCTAGTGGTGGATAAGCTTCACCATAGTTCAATTTTAGACCTTCTGCAATTTTCTTAGAAGTCTTGAGAACTTTTGAAATGTCTTTTGTAACATAATCGCCACCCTCTTGGTTGACATTTGTATATTGAAGTTCTTGGTTGCGAATAGTGGCAACCGTCGTTTGGCCACCACCCATGTCGATAACAGTCGCACCAAACTCACGTTCACCTTCATTCAAGACAGAGTGAACCATTGCAAGAGGTGAAATAATCACGTTATCAACTTGAATGCCTACACGCTCTACAGTTTTACGAAGATTATGGAGAATCGTACGTGGGCCAGTGTACAAGAGACCGCGCATTTCCAAACGCACACCCATCATTCCACGAGGATCACGAATTCCTTGGAATCCATCCACGACAAATTCCTCTGGAATAAAGGTGATAACTTCACGGTCTGGAGTCATACTTTTAGTCAAAGCTGATTTAACCACATTTTCAACATCTTGATCTGTAATTTCTCTTGTATCTGATGTCACCGGAATCATGCCCTGAGTTGGCTCAACTTGTAGCAAATTAGCTGGCAAACCAACGTTTACAGACTTGATTGAAATTCCTGCTTTTTCTTCTGCTTGAGAAATTGCAGACTTAATAGCAGTCGCTGCTGCTTCAATGTCAACGATAATCCCATCTTTGACACCTTTACTTTTGGCATTACTTACGCCAATTACATTTACTTCACCATTTACAAGCTCTGCAACCAACACTTTAATAGAGCTAGTTCCGATATCTAAGCCTGTAAAAAAACCATTCCTAGTCATTACACTGCGTCCTCTCTATCTTACCAGTTTCACACTTCTATTTTTAATAGCTACACCAAGGCATAACTACTCACAGAATATTATAACACAAAAAATACATTCGTGCTCGAATTTTCTAACATTTACGCAAGCTTTTTCTTGAATTTTTATAATTATCCGACGATTTCATCGGTGGGTAAATAAAAGAAAACGACTGGGCAAACGCCCCCTTAAAATAAGAAAACGCATAATATCAGATGTTCAAAAAAAACTTGATACTATGCGTTTTATAACGGAAAGATTTACTCAATTTTATCTTCAAATTGAGTTTTTACCTCCTCCGCCTTTTTATAAAATCACTGGAAAATTGGTCCTATTTTCCGCAACTGTCCAAAAGAAAATTCTATAAATCTATTTCCTAGTGTGAGTGTCTATCACACATAGTTCGACTTCTCTAATAAAACCATTTCATCCTTTAGCATGAGTGATAAGGCACTAATCCTGAAATATCTCTAGTTCAAAATATACTTTATAGCAATATTTCAACATTTATTTTTTAAGGTCTTGTTTGTAAAATTCTTTCAAGGCATCTTGCCAAGTTGGGATGACAAATCCTGTAGCTTTGGCTTTGACCAGACTCATCGTTGAGTTTAGGGGACGTTTAGCTTTGGCAGGAAATTGGCTTGAGTCTACTGGCTTGACTTCGACATCTGTATCCTTCAAAATTTCAACCGCAAAGTCATACCAAGTTGTGTCTTCTGTCGCATCATTTGACAAATGATAATAACCAAATTCCTTGCGATTTTCAGCTAGGAAAGTCATGAACTCGGCCAAGGTACGCGTCCAGGTTGGTCTACCATGTTGATCATTTACAACTGTCAAGGTCTTATGAGTTTTAGCAAGATTTTGCATTGTGAAGACGAAGTTTTTGCCGTAATTTCCAAAAACCCAGGCAGTACGGATAATATAGAAGTTTGAAACGTGTTTTTCTACAAGCTCCTCTCCCATACGCTTAGTACGACCATATTCAGTTTGAGGATCTGGTTTGTCATCCACTTCCCACTCTTGTCCAACTGGTTTCTTACCGTCAAATACATAATCGGTAGAGATGTAGACTAGAGTTGCACCATGCTTTTCGGATGCTTTGGCGACATTTTCTGTCCCCGTAACATTGATGGCAAAGTCCATTTCTTTCCCTTCATCCTCTGCTGCATCAACAGCTGTATAGGCCGCACAATGGTAAACTAAAGTCGGTTTCACCTCTTCAAAAACTTTCTCCACCATTTCTGCATCGGTAATATCCATCTCAGCCACATCAACAGCAACGTATTCTTCATTACGCTCGTCCAATAAATAGCGAAGTTCCGTTCCTAATTGGCCATTTGCCCCTGTAATTAAAATCATTTTTCTTCCTTATATTATATTTAGTGCAGTTAGCTACTGCCAAAGCCCAAGTGGTACACTTGGAATAAGCCACTGTGGATTAGTTCATTTCCTCCAATCGCTGGACGATTTCTGAAAGGCTCTAACCACAGCTTTTTGTTTCAATTGGTAATGAGTTTGATAACGCATAGACGTTTTATCTCGTGTAAGGTAACAAGGCAAAAAGTTCGTGGATAACCAAGTGGACTTGAATACTATATCTGGAGGTACTCCTATGCTTTATGTTGGCATTGATGTCGCTAAAAATAAACACGATGTTACAGCCTTGAATGTTCAAGGAAAAACTGTTCTAAAACCCCTCACTTTTTCAAATACCAGAGCTGGGTTTGAACTCTTAGATCACTCTCTTCGACAGCTCAATCAAGACTGCCTCATTGCTCTTGAAGATACTGGACATTATGCCTTTAATCTATTGAAATTCCTCCATGAACAAGGATATAAAGTTTATACCTACAATCCTTTGCTCATCAAGGAGTTTGCTAAATCATTATCACTTCGCAAGACCAAAACTGATAAGAAAGATGCTCGTATCATCGCTCTTAAACTTCTTTCTGACCCAAATCGTGAGCAATTTCAACACGATAATCGGCAAGAAGAACTAAAGATCCTGACTAGACATATTCATCGCCTTAAGAAGAAACAGTCTGATTGGAAAGTACAATACACTCGCTGTCTTGATATCATCTTTCCTGAGTTGGATAAGATCGTTGGAAAGCATTCAGAATATACCCACCAACTCTTGACACGCTACCCTAGCCCTCAGAAAATGCTTGAGGCAGGATTTGATAATCTGATAGAAATTAAACGATTGACTGCATCCAAAATTCAGGATAGCCTCTCAGTCGCACCTCTCTCTATCGGAACAACATCTCCCGCTCGTGAATTCGAACTCATCGAAATCATTGAAAACATCAAGCATTATAACAGACTCATTGACAAGGCGGAAAAACAAGCCAATGAGTTGATGGCTGAGATCAACTCGGTCATCACGACGGTTACTGGGATCGGGAATCGTTTAGGGGCCGTCATCTTAGCCGAGATTCGAAATATTCATGCCTTTGATAATCCTGCTCAATTACAAGCTTTCGCTGGACTGGATCCTTCTATTTACCAGTCAGGGAAGATCGATTTAGCAGGGAAAATGGTCAAACGGGGGTCACCCCATCTGCGTTGGGCACTCATACAAGCTGCCAAAGCGTGTGCTCGCTTTTCACCTGCTTTTAAAGCCTATCTTAGGACTAAGTTAGACCAAGGAAAACATTACAATGTGGCTATCATTCACCTTGCAAAAAAACTTATCAGAACGCTGTTTTATCTCCTAAAAAACAAGCTGCCCTTTGACGAACAAAAAGTAATCTAACTTCTGAATTTGATACAAGATAACCTTTGAAAAAATGGACTTTTTCAAGGGCTTTTTGCCGTGCTCTAAAATCATCAAATTGAAACATGAATTATTTTAGATAAAACTATTGACTTTTCTTATAGTTTGTCTTTCAACTGATTCACAATTCTTCGGTATAGCAATAAAAAGCAGAAAGTTTCTGCCTTTTATTTTTCAAGAACCTCTTGTGTTTTAGCGTAGTTGGCTTCAACAGCTTCTTTTTCTCCTTGCCACCACTCTTGGTTATCTTTGTACCATTGAATGGTTTCTTTGAGACCTTGTTCGAAGTTGGTGAATTCTGGTTTCCAGCCCAACTCATCACGGAGCTTGCTTGCGTCAATTGCATAACGAAGGTCATGTCCTGCACGGTCAGTCACATGATCATAGGCATCGGCAGGTTGTCCCATTTCCTTAAGGATAAGTTCCAAAACTTCCTTGTTGTTCTTCTCGCCATCAGCACCAATCAAGTAGGTTTCACCGATTTGCCCTTTTGTCAAGATTGTCCAAACACCTGAAGAATGGTCATTGGTATGAATCCAGTCACGAACGTTCTTACCTTCACCGTACAATTTTGGTTTAATTCCACTTAGAATGTTGGTAATCTGACGTGGGATGAATTTTTCGATATGTTGATAAGGACCGTAGTTATTTGAACAGTTAGAAATCGTTGCCTTAACACCAAATGATCTTACCCAGGCTTTGACAATCAAGTCTGAAGCTGCCTTGGTTGATGAGTAAGGAGAGCTTGGGTTATATTTGGTATCCGCGGTAAATTTCTCACCTGGACCTTCACCATGACCTGGCAAATCTTCGCGTAGAGGAAGGTCTCCATAAACTTCATCTGTAGACACATGGTGGAAACGAATATCGTATTTGCGAGCCGCTTCCAAAAGAGTATAGGTTCCGATAAAGTTAGTATGGATAAATGGCGATGGATCATTGAGCGAATTGTCATTGTGACTTTCCGCGGCATAGTGCACAATAGCATCTGCTTGAGCTGCTAACTTGTCTACCAAGTCTGCATCCGCAATGTCCCCAACAACTAACTCAACACGATCACCTAAAATTTCCTCAATATTAGCGCGGTTTCCAGCATAAGTCAACTTATCTAGGACTGTCACGTGAACATCTGGAAAATTCTTGTAAACATAGTGGACAAAGTTAGAACCGATAAAGCCAGCCCCACCTGTCACGATAATTTTTTTGTATTCAGTCATATTCTTTCCTTTTTACAAATCTTCTTTTTTCAAAGGTTTTACATCCTTAAGTAGTGGATGATTTTTATCTGCTTCTGAAACCTCTGCTTCTGCAAGATTTTCCCATTCAATGGCAAGGCTTGGATCAGCGTAGTTCACAAAGGCATATTTGGGTTTGAGTTCAAGAGCCCAGTAGTCATTGACCAGATAGCTATAAGAAACTGTATCTGATAAGACTTGGAATCCATTGGCCACGCCTCGAGGAACGAAGATTCCCTTGCTCGCATCAATGACCGTCTGATAGGTATTCCCGAAGGTTTCGCCCTCGCGTAGATCAACCCAAGAACCCAGAACTTTCCCACCATCTGCTACAGAGATGTACTTATCCCAAGGTTCTGCATGTAGGCCACGGAGGACATTTTTACGTGAGAAGGATACATTGTTTTGCAATTTTCCTTCTGCAAAGAAAGACTCTGGAAATCCAAGTGGAAGCATTTTTTCCTTTTGGAAATTTTCTTTAAACCAGCCACGATTATCACCATGAACGGGGATATCAAACTCCAGCATACCTGGAATTGCATCAACCTTGCGTGCTGCAAGCGTCTTTCCGAAAAAATTATCTGTCATCTATGCTTCTCCAATCAAACGGAGCAGATACTGTCCGTATTCATTTTTCTTAAGCGGTTGAGCCAAGGCCAACACATCTTCTCGACTGATATAGCCCATGCGATAAGCAATTTCTTCCAAGTTTGCCACCTGAACATTTTGCATCCGTTGGACTGTTTCGATGTACTGTGAAGCCTCTAGCAAACTTTCATGAGTGCCAGTATCCAACCAAGCAAAGCCACGTCCCATAACCTCAACCGATAAATCTCCACGATCTAGGTAAGCCTTGTTGACATCTGTAATTTCCAATTCACCACGCGGGCTTGGTTTAATACTTTTAGCAATTTCTACTACATCATTGTCATAGAAATAGAGGCCTGTAACTGCATAATTTGAACGAGGATGTTCTGGCTTTTCTTCGATAGAAATAGCGTTCATATCCTTGTCAAACTCAACAACGCCAAAGCGTTCTGGATCCTTCACATGGTAACCAAAAACAGTCGCTCCTGACTCCTTACTTGCGGCCTTTTGTAGCATCTTAGAAAGGCCAGGACCATGATAGATATTGTCACCTAAGATCAGAGCAACACTATCATCGCCAATAAACTCTTCCCCAATGATAAAGGCTTGTGCCAAACCATCTGGACTCGGTTGCTCTGCATAAGACAGTTTAATCCCAAACTCAGAGCCATCTTGAAGAAGCTCTTTAAAACGAGGCAAATCTTGAGGAGTTGAGATAATCAAAATATCTCTAATCCCAGCCAACATCAATGTTGAAAGTGGGTAGTAAATCATCGGTTTATCATAAACCGGCATCAGTTGTTTTGATGCAGCTCGAGTCAATGGATATAAACGTGTCCCCGAACCACCTGCGAGAATAATACCTTTCATAATAGGGTACCTTTCTATATTATTACTTTACCTAGCCTCGCTTAAATTCCGCGTAAAATACGAACTATCTGTTTACTAGCATCACCATTTCCATAAGGATTACTAGCTTGACTCATTTTTTTATATTCTTCGGAATCGTCTAAAAGCATCTTAAAGTTTTGATAAATAGTCTCCTCATCAGTTCCAACCAATTTCAACGTTCCGGCAGCTACTCCTTCAGGTCTTTCTGTCGTATCTCGCATGACCAATACAGGTTTTCCTAAAGAAGGAGCCTCTTCCTGAACTCCTCCTGAATCAGTTAAAATCATATAACTATGATTCATGAAATTATGAAAATCAAGAACATCCAAAGGTTCAATAATCTGAATACGTTCTGTGTCTCCAAAAATTTCCGCAGCTGTTTCACGCACCAAGGGATTTTTATGAATTGGATAAATTACCTTAACATCATCGTATTCATTTAAAACTCGTTTAACAGCTCTAAACATGTGTTTCATAGGTTCTCCGAGATTTTCACGTCTATGAGCAGTTAGTAGAATAAGACGAGTGTCAACGTTTAAATCTAAATCAGGGTGTGTATAATCCTTTTGTACTGTAGTTGTAAGTGCATCAATAACTGTATTTCCAGTTACATAAACATTCTCTCTACCCTCTTTTAAAAGATTTTCTTTAGCCAATTCAGTTGGAGCAAAATGATAATTTGCAATAATAGAAGTCGATTGTCTATTAAATTCTTCTGGGAAGGGACTTTGCAGGTTGTAAGTTCGTAACCCAGCTTCAACATGGCCAACCTTAATTCCAAGATAAAATGCTGCCAAAGCTGCTGCATATGTTGTAGTAGTGTCACCGTGAACTAGAACAATATCTGGTTGTTCTTCTTCTAAAACAGGTTTAATTTTTTCTAAAATACTTGTTGTTATAGAGAACAAGGTTTGATTAGCTTTCATTATTTCTAAATCATAGTCTGGTTGAACTCCAAACAATTCCAAAACAGGGATAACCATCTCCTTGTGCTGACCAGTTACACAAACAACTGTTTCCATATCTGCCTGTTTTTTCAACTCATTCACTAATGGACACATTTTTATCGCTTCTGGACGTGTACCAAAAACTAGCATTATCTTCATGATTTCCTCCTAAATCAATAATTAAATTCTTTATTTGTTTATACATTTCAATTTTTGACCAATTTACTTCTTCTTTGCAAGAAGAGAAAATAATTGAATCGTCACTTCCTCCTTTAATAAAAGCAGAATTACTAAATATAATGAAAAGAAAGCAAAACCTGCTAGCATTAGAGAATAAAATGGTATAGTTATCGTTATCAGCTGATTCAAAATGATTAGTGGTATTGTAGAAACAACTGTTGCAATTATCACATTAACCAAACTCTTTATCGATATATTTGATACTAAATATTCTTTTGAAAAATGTAGTTGTACCATCATCTGCGACAATTCCGCAAAAAGAGTTGCGACAGAAGCACCAATAATTCCAAACTTAGGCATTAACAGTAGATTCAAAATAAGATTAATCACAGCACCAATCGTTACTGCAACCATAAAATATTTTTCTCTATTCATTGGAATCAATATTTGATTTCCTGTAATATTCGAAAAACCAGAAATAAGTAAAATTGGCATAAGTATTTGCATGGCTAAAGTCGCAGGAAGATACTGACTTCCTCCTAGTAATAAGATACTATCTTTCGCCTCTACAATAAAGAATACCATCAATGGAATCGTAATAAAAAATATAACCGCAGATGACTCCTTTAATATTTTTCTAAAATTCGAGGTGTCATTTTTACTAATATAAAATGAAAGTCTCGGTAGCAAAACTGCACTAATAGATGTAATAAGAGAAAGCAAAATCCACTTAACCTTTGATGCCACAGAATAGTATCCCACAGCCTCATTACCATTAATAAAACCGAGCATAACTGTATCTAAATTAGTATAAATATTTACTGCAAGTAATGAGGCAAATAAATACCACATTGGTTTAAAATGATGTTTAAATTGTAAATTTTTATATAATTTAATATTAATGAAATGTCGGCTATGCCATAGATTTAAGATATTTGAACTTAGAGAAGAAAACAATGAAATACTAGCAAAAACAATATAATCCTCTGGCCTTTTCACAAGTAGAAAAATCAATATTAATGATAGAATTTTAAACACTACTGACCGGGTAGTAATATAAGTATACTCTTCCATTCCACTATACAACCAATTTAAGGCAAAAGGAGAAGATAAAATTGTCCCACATGTGAGCAATAAGAGTGAAAATTCTTTATTCAATTGTGTTATAAATATAGTCAAAAATAATAGTATTGCAGTTGTTATTATAGACATAGCAACGTTTATAATCATTAACTCCTGCACTACCTTTGACAACTTGTCTCTGTCATCTCTAACACTTGCTACTGCTTTGATACCATAAGTTGAAATTCCCAGAGAAGCAAGTAAAATACCATAATTCCCTATTGAACTAAAAAATGAAGTTAAACCTATACCAGTTGGATTCAATATTCTAGATATATAAGGAAAAGTGATTAATGGGAAGATGATATTTGATAGCGTCAGGACAATATTTAATAATGCATTCAACTTTATGGATTTATTCCCCATAATTTTTCAACCTCAATTTCAAATCTAAATATTTCAATAAAAATATAACTCTTGTATATAATTCTGGAATAAATAGGAAATTGACACCACCAAACAATCTATAAACAAAATCAACCCAAAGTAGATCGCTTTTCTCTCTTAATAACGTTTTTAAAGATTTTTTCGTAGTCTTAAGAGTTACTATCTCACCAAAATTTTCAACAACTTTTTCTTTTAAAGATTCAGAAAATGATTGTAACTTAGGTATATAAATACATTCTTTTTTTAGCGACATCATTAGCCATAGATTTTTTTGTTCAAAAGGGAGAAACTTCATTTTCTTATAAGCTTCCAAAATTTCTGAAAATCCAAATACTAACTCTTCTTGATAATCTTTAACTGCCTGATAAATACTCACATGTTTCTTATCATCTTCAAGAATGGGAATAATTTCGCTATCTTTTTTATATTTCAAAACTGGACCATGATCTGCTACAAAAATATCTTCATAAAATTCAAAATTTCTACTCACAATATCATAAAATTCCGATTTATTTGGATAATCAGAAAATAATAGACCAGTTTTATCCGTTTTATTTTCTACTGAGTAAACATTGAGCATCAATCCTAGATAATAACCTACTATTCTCTTGTCTGGAAGAGCCTTTTTGATACTATCTTGTATCGTTCCTTTCCAACCCACATCGACTAAATATACTTCATTTTGGTTTTTAGTTAAACGTTCTATATAATCACGTAGTAATTGACTGTCTTTTTTCTCTTTATTGAACTTCGCAATGAACTGAGGATGTTTTTTTAATTTCTCTAATAAATAATCGTCTACTGTTAATACATATGTTGGTTTCTCTTTTAAATCTTGACAAATCAATATGATTTCATTATCAGAAAAGTTTAAATTTAACAAGAAATTTTGTAATGTAATTTTTTTATATTGACGAAAAATCATCTCAAATTCTTCATCCTCTAAAGAAGTAAAAGAAGAATATAATGTCGATCGTCTAGAAACATAAAAATATTCTGTACAAATCTTTTGATTTTTCCCCAAAAAAGTATCTTGATATATATCAAAAAGTCTTTTCAATAACTGTCCTTCTCTTGAGCAAAAGAGTGCTATTTGAACATCATCTTGAATCATCTTTTTATGCAATTTCGAAATAAAGAATACGATGTCAGCTAAAAAAATATTAAACGGTGCTTTTTTACTGTTAGAAAATAAAATTTGATTATAGAGTCTTACCAACTCTTTCTCTGCTACTATTGTATTTTTATCTATGTATTGTCTATAAATAGCATTTAATCCTAGAGAACGCGGTACTTCATAATCAGATTTATAATTATCTCCTATCATGGTAATGTCTCTAGGATTTAAGCCTAATTCTTTTAAAATTAACTTATATAAATTTCCTGTGGATTTACGGCAAGCTTTCTCACTCGAAATATAGATAGAAGAGAAATAATCAAAAATTTCAAACTTTTTTAATACAGTTTCTATTAATTCTTTATCAGTATAAAAATCAGAAACTAAGATAATCTGTTTTGAATCACTTTTCAATCTTTTTAAAACTTCTTTAATTTCCGAATCCAAGTAAATATGTTGTAATTCAATTTTCAACTCTAGAGTTTTAGCTCTATGAATAAACTCTTCTTTTGATATAATTTTTATCTTATCTTTAATTTTATCGTAAATTCCAGACAAAAGATCTAGATAACACATTTCTTCAGTGCCTAACTCTTTATCGTTTTCGACACTTTTTCTAACCTTGTATAATATTGCAGGAGATACATCAAAATTCAGCTCCAAAGCCATTTCCTTAGCCCACTGATACAAAGTTTGCTCAGGATGACAATTCCTATGTACAACAGTATCAAAAAAATCAAATGCGACTATTTTTGTTTTTATTTGAGATATATCAAACACTTCCATGTTTCACCTAACTATTTTAAATTATGATCCTATAATGACCACTCTCTTTGCTTATTTAATCTAATTACCTTAGTGCATCTACAGTTATAAGCAGTAACTTATTCGTTTATGAAAATAAATGGGTAGGATGGATCAATTCTATTAAATACACCATCTAAATAATATTTATACTTTCTTTTAGAACAATCCCTTCTCGAGAAACAATGATAAAGTTGTTGCATGAATAAATAGATCAAGAAAACAGTATACCTTAGTTTACTATTTACATTTCTACGAACAAATACAACTCTATTTCTCGCCATTAAATATTCTTGAAGTCCATTGACCGCTTTTATAGAGACCGAACCTTTATGATAAACATAACTTTGAGTAAGACATATATTCTTATAGCCTAACTTTTTAGCTCTATAACACCATTCAGTTTCTTCATAAAATAGAAAATAGCTTTCCGGTATATATCCAATAAGTTTCAAGATAGAGGTTTTAAACATCAAACATGCTCCCCCAATATAGTCACTTTCGATTTTAGAAGGAAGTTTGTCTCTCTGAGCACCATGATTTTTTAAAGTTACAATTCCTCTATTAATAAAAATATCACCACCTGTAGATTGTACCAAGTTATTATTTTTATATTCAACTAACACTGGACTAACAAAAGCAACAGAGGAATCACCTTCTAGTTCTCGTTTACACGATTCCAAAAAATCAACTTCAATTAGTGTATCGTTGTTTAATATACAAATGTAATCATATCCATTATCCTCAGCATACTTTATTCCAATATTGTTCCCATTCGCATATCCTCTATTTTCTAAACTAGTAATAATCTTAATAGGGGATAGCGCCCTGGATAACTCTTTGACACTATCGTTAACCGAATTATTATCTACAATCACGATGTCATATTCATTTGATTTTATAGTACTTCTCAAACTTTGTACACATTCAATCGTATCTTCATAATTATTATAATTGAGAATAACTATACATACTTTATCCATTATACACCTAATTTTCTATGTCATTTTTTAGCCTATAGTCATAGTAGAATATTAATGCAAGAACAATTGCCAATGAGAAACTTCTCTGCGCTCCAAAGATATTTAAAGAAATTGAAGTAATTATTAAATTAGTTAAGAGTGCAATAAAAAAGGCTCGGTCAACTCTATATTTATCATTTGACATTCTTAGAATTAAATTAATTATCTTATAAAATATATAACCATACATAAAAATTGCAGCCACACCAAATTGAACAAATAACTCTAAAAAACCTAAATCATCTAGATACATCTTAACAGCACTTGGCCCAGCCAAAATAAAATTACTATTTATATTACTTGATGTTAGAATTCCAACCCCAAGTTTCCATACATCATTAGCTAATAAACCAAGATAGTATTTCAACTCCCAGTATCTAAATCCTAATCCCATATCAAACGTTCCAGTATCTATATTTAAATATGCTTTAATATAATCCAATCCACCTCCATAAACGAATGCTATAATTATAGTTATAAAACTTAAAGAGGTGAGCAATCTAGAAGTTCTTCTAGAAAATACAAACATGAGAAACATTGACATCAAAACAGAAACCAGTAGCATTCTTGTCTGATTTACAAATGTTATATACATTAATATCAAGAACAAATAATAAAAGTATTTCCTATTTCCAAATTTAAAATAGAAAAAAGTGGAAATTAGCAAACCTATTATAATTAATGGCGTTCCATCTATTCGTACCGAAAATTCATTTCGATACCACAAATCTCCGAATTCTCTTAAAATAGATGGGAATAGTTCAACTTGAAATAATGTATATAAAAACCAAGTGAATGCTCTAATCCCAAGAGAAAACATAAAAATATTGAGTGTATTATCTAAAATTTTTCTCATGTTTTCTTGTTTGTTTTTAAAAAGGTAAATCAATACAAAAAATAGAAAAATCCATATATATTGCCGGGATGCCAAAAAAATATTACTCACACTGTAATTATAAAGAGTTTTAGCTCTTAATATCTCATATATAATACATATAGATAAAAAAGTTCCATAGATAAAAGCAGATTTAGAAATTCTTTTAGCATTAACAATCAGTATAGGAATCATTAAAAATAAGAGTGCAATAGATAAAATAGTTAATAAGTTTCTATGCCAATATAAGTTGAGGGAAAACATAAGAAACATTCCCACTGATAGCATCACTGTAAAATAGTATAGAATCTCTATAAATTCAAACTTCTGTCTCTTCATTCATCTCTCCACAAAAAAACTACAATTGATTAATCAGCTGATGAATCATCTCCGCTCTTTTTTCCCAAGTATTACTTTTCAAAAAATCTTCTCTAGCTATACTGTCATATTTCAAATTATTATTTTCAATCAATTGCACCAGATTCATTTGGTAATCTGAATAATTTGAATACATGTATACAAATGGTTCAAATCTCAGAATTTCCTTATAACATACCGTAAGTATATTTTTGTTAAAGTTAATATATTCATACAACTTAACCGGATCCACTGCTTCAACAATATCATTAATTTGAAACGGCATAATAAGAACATCTGCATTCTCAATATACTGATAAATCTTCTCGTGTGGTACACTTCCTAAATAATGAATTCTATCATGTTCAGGAATAACAGCTTTGCTAATCGGACCAATCAACTTATATTCAATATTATCAAAATCTTCTAAACTTCGTAAAATGATATCAAAATCAAACCAATGACTGATAGTTCCAACATATGCAAGTACAAGCTTTTGGTTATTCTTTTTATGCTGAGTAGGAATGCTTAAAATTTTACCATTATAACCATTTCTAACAACCACTATTTTATCAACCTGTTCTTCCAAGTTATAATCAGAAATAATATTTTCTCTTAATTTCTCACTCGAAACCAAGATTAAATTAGCTCTATTGACCAGTTTCTCTTCTAAATCCTTTAATCGCTGGCGTTCTTCTCTATCTTCTATAAAAGCCACATGATAATCCATACAATCATATATTATTTTTTGTTCTGAATTGTCTACAAGAGAGGCAAACTGCATTGGATTTGTCAAATATACATATTCTGGTTTAAAAGCCTTAACTTTTCTTCGAATATTCCAAGCAACAATTTTATCATTCAGTTGCTTTAGTTTAGGTGACCTATTAACAAAAGGTAGGGCATAAATACGTGATATATTTGTAATATTAGTATTTCTATCCTCAGTCAACCCTTTTCTATTATACCAATAGCGATACAGAACTAGTATCTCATAAAAATTAGATAAGCTTTCTGCAATAAATTGTGGACGCTGTTTTATCCAATTCCAATCAACATTTGTCACATATAAAATTTTTTTCATCATTTTTTTATTCACTTTTAATAATTACCGACTAATTTTGTTTTTCTCCATTAAAGTTAAAAAATAACTAGTGGATTCAAAGTTGCATTTGTTTGAAAATAAGGTTTTTTCTACTAAGTTTGTATAAACCTGATTAGTTGCAACATTTTGATGGTGCAATATCTTAATCTTCGGTGTATAAATTCTCTTGTATCCTTTTAATTCAGCTTCATAATCTAATATCTCTGTTTCATAGTAAAAGAAGGTATTAGGGTTAAAAGCATACTCCTCTTTTTCGATAAAATCTCTCGAATATACGATAAAGGAACCATGAAGGATTGGGTTTTCTACCTGTTTTCTATAGTCCACTGAGCCTTTTTTACGTCTATTTTGATAGATTGCTGTTCGAAGAAATTTACTAGCTTTCAACCAACATTTGATTTTTAAAGCTAGACTAACTTGGCTCCCTTTTTTAAATTTTTCATTTAGAGCTTTAACTTCTTCATAAGTATAATGTGTCAACCGTTTTGGGTTTTGGTGAAGTTGGTAAGTAGTTGAGAAGATATCTGGCCCGAGCAAATGGAATTTTTCCTCACGATAGATATCTGTCACGATTTTTTCAAAATCTTCTGTTTCTATCTCAATATCGTTATTCATGATAACCATGAAATCGGGGTTATACTTTTCCTTAGCAAATTGATAAGCTACATTATTTCCACGAGCAAAACCAGCATTTTCATGGTTAATCAAAACATCAATTTCTGAATCTGATTCATAAATCTCTTGTAGTTTTTCACCTGTACCATTATTAGAAAAATTATCAATAATGACAATCTGTTTTGCATTAGAATTGCCTTCTTTTATAGATTTAACACAAGAAATAGTTTCTTCTAAGACTTTGTAATGCAAAATAATATAACAAAACAAATTTTTATCCTCCTAAATGCGATTTCTTTTCATCATCACTAGGCTCTTCGTGAAGATAGTTTTCTCCGTAAAGTCTTTTCAGGTAGCGGTCATACTCCGTTGGAACTTTAAAGAAGGTATCCTCAAAAGGCTTCTCTACTCCTTCTCCCCAAATTTCTACCGGCATAACTTCTTTAGCAAATAAAGAAGCATTGATAGTTCCAGCATACTGCTGCTTTTTCCAATCATACTTCTTATAAAGACTATCCAATCGTCTATAGACAGAATTTTGAGGAAATAGTTTTGCAAATCCTAGTTTTTTAAATAAACCAATAATTAGTTTTTGCTTAGCGGAATGCATATCCACATGGTCGCCAACATAGGTTGTTCCTAAACTTGCTAAAAAACGATACCAGTATACTTTGCCAAAGTATAGCTTTCTTAAAAACGAATGATTTGGAGCACCGTCCAAAGGAATGATATCAATCAAATGCAATCCTAAATTTGTATTTCGTGGCAAGCCCAAACGTTTTCTTTCATTTTCCAAAAGGAATAGGCGAGGAAAGTAACAATGCAAAGTGTCGCAATATTGATAAGCAAGAACCTGATATTTGCCTGCGATAATTCTATCCTTAAAAATTTCCGGAAGTCTATCGTAGCCTTCACGAGGTACTGCAATATCCATATCGTCATCCCATGGAATAAAGCCATCGTATTTGACTGCCCCAAGTACACTACCTCCACGGAGGAAGAAGTCTATATTATTCTCTTTACAAATTTTTTGAAACTCTTTTATAGCATCTAATTCAACTTGCTGAATCAATTTTACCATTTCTGTCTGGTTCAATATTTTACACCTCTTTTTGCTTTTAAAACTTTTCCTATGAATGAAACATTCCCTACAAAATAACGCTTAAAGAGGCGTTTAGGCTCATTTGCTACACGAAACAACCACTCAAGGTTTGACTTTTGCATCCATAGAGGTGCTCGTTGGATATGACCAGACAAGACATCAAAACTACCACCAACTCCCATAAATACCGAATTGACACCGTTATCCATAAATTTTTGAATAATATATTCTTTTTTAGGAGACGTAATACCAACAAACACAAAATCAGGGTTCTTTTCACGAATATCTTCTTGAATATCTTGCTCATCATCTGCAGAAAAATAACCATTTCTGTGTCCAACAACTATCAAATTAGGATAATCATTCTTAAATGCTTTGAGCATATCTTGCAAAACCTCTTCTTTTGCTCCAAAAAAGTAAACGGAATACCCTTTATTATTAGACAACTCTAAAAGAGATTGCATCAAATCAATCCCTGCCACTCGTTCAGGAACAGGTGTTCCTAAAAACTTACTTGCAAGAACAACGGAAGCGCCGTCGGCATTTATGATTCCTGAGTCATTAACAATTTTTTTAATTTTCTCATCTGTATGGCACTGATTAATTTTATCAGCATTAACTCCCATTAAGTGTAATGTTCTTTCCCCCAGTACGTATTGTTCAACAGCATCCACTGTTTCCCTCATCGTAAGAGGATCAATGTTAATACCTAAAACTTTGATTCTATTTGTCATCCCTCACTTCGCTCCATCTCTCATCAACACAACTTTAACAGTTTTTAACAAAATTTCAATATCTTTCCAGATTGTCCAATTATCAATATAAGCCACATCTAGTTTTACAACATCGTCAAAATCGGTTATTTTACTTCGGCCACTAATTTGCCACAATCCTGTAATTCCAGGTTTGAAGCTTAGGCGACGTTTTTGCTCTGGCGTGTACTTTTCGTACTCATCTACAGTTGGTGGGCGTGTGCCGACTAGACTCATGTCTCCAATCAAAACATTCCAAAATTGTGGCAATTCATCCAAACTAGTTTTTCGGATGAATTGTCCGATCTTAGTCACTCGAGGATCGTTATCAATCTTAAACATTCCACCTTGCATCGTATTTTGATCCATCAACTGTTCCTTGATAGCTTCAGCATCGATTCTCATCGAGCGAAATTTATAAAAGGTAAAGTGACGGCCATTTTTCCCGATACGAGTTTGAGAAAAGATTGCAGGTCCACCATCTTTACGAATCAAGGGGACCAAAAATAGACTAGCAATTCCACAAAGGAGCAACCCAACAATAGCTCCACAAATATCAAGGATTCGTTTGGCAATTATATGACTAGGATTGTAAAAGTTTGTAGAAAATGTCACCACATTCAAACCTGCCATCCCATGGATTTGTTTATCTCGACCTAAACTTTTATCGAAAGTATTTAAGTTAACTGTTACATCAATCCCCATTATTTCAAACTGAGAAATAACAGTCTCGATATCATAGTCCTCACTTGGGAGATTGACAAAAACTTCATCCACCACTCCATGCGTGGCATAAGAAAGCAACTGTTCCCTCGGCACAACAGCGACCTTATCATGAGTAAACTCTGGCATGTCTAAAACGCTTACTGCAACGATTCTCCCTGGAACATCATTAGCTGTTAATAATCGATCCAATACTTTTTCGGTATGTGACATCGCCGTAATCAATAAAATATTACGACTTCCCTTCACATTATGTTTGAAGATTCTCCAATATCTCTTCACAAAGAAACTGAGTAGATAATTCAAGACACTGTACAAGGAAAGCAAGTATACCATTCCACGCCTTGAAATTACAAACTTTTCTTTCAAGAAAAAACTTGAAAAACTAATCAGCAGAGCATAAAAGATAATATATTTAATTGTTTTTACTAACTCAACATACTGGCCTCGTTTAAAAAAATCCTTACCGTATCCACTGATATAGAAGGCGACAAAGTGAAGAAAAAACAGAACAAATACTGTATTTAAAACAATGTCAGTTTCTGAAATTGCAATCAGTACATAAGCTAATAAACTAACAAGTATACTCTGCAAGAGTGCCAGAGTTATATTGTAGAAGCCTCTTCCTTCCATACTGAACTCCCTATCTTATTTTTTTCTTTTACCATAAGAACCGTAAGTTCCATAAGATCCATATTTTTCTCGTTTAACATCAAATTTATTTAATACAACCCCCAAAAATGGGATCCCTGTTTGTTCTAACTGAACCTTAGCTTTTTGAACATCTCTTCTTTTTGTTCCACCAGCTTCTGTAACCAAAATCGAGGCATCGCATTTTTGCACAATAATTGCTGCATCAATTACAACTCCGATTGGTGCTGTATCAACGATAATATAATCAAAATATTTCCGTAGTGTTTCAATCATCAATCCAAAATTGGCACTTTGAAGAAGAGCTGTTGGATTTGGAGAAGGTGACCCTGATTGGATCATAAATAAATTATCAATGCTTGTTTCACAAAGACCATGGGATAAATCTTGCGTACCAGCAAGATAATCAGTTAAACCTGTGATTCGTTCTCTTGACTTGAATACTCCAGACATAACTGAATTTCGGATATCAGCATCAATCAGGAGTGTCTTGTAGCCTGCACGCGCAAAAGCCAAGGCAATATTTGTAGAAGTTGTCGATTTTCCTTCGCTTGGTTCAACAGAGGAAATCGTTATAACCTTTAAGTTATCTCCACTCAACTGTATATTGGTACGTAAAGCATTGTAGTACTCTTCTGCTTTTTTTACAGAGTTCAGTTTTTGTTGTGATAATTCTAACTTCGCCATAAGTTCTCCCTTACTTTAATTTATCCATATCTGGAATGACTCCAAGGAGTGAAATTTCCATAACATCTTCAATATCTTCTGGACGTTTAACACGGTCATCGAATAGTTCAAGCAACAAGACCACTACAATCACTAATCCTGCACCTGCTACAACTCCCATAATGGTATTTCGACGAATATTTGGTGAAGACGGTCCAGTTGCTGGACGTGCTTCCTCCAAGGTAGTTACGTCAGAAACACGGGTGACCGCAATAATCTTTTGTGCCGCAACATCTCGAAGTGCATTTGCAATCCGACTTGCTTCTTCAGGTTTGTAATCACTAACTGAAATAGATACGATACGTGTGTCTGCGGGAACCGTTACTTGAATCTTCTTAGCTAATATTTTCGCATTAATGTTTAAGCCAAGATCAGCAACCACTTTCTCTAGGACATCTTGGGAAAGAATGATCTCACGATAGTCCTTAACCAGGTAAGTTCCTGCTTGTAGATCTTGATTTGTCAATCCCGGTTTATCACTTTGGTTTCGATTAACTACATAGATCCGAGTTGTACTTCTATACTCAGGTTTAACAACAAAACTACTATATGCAAATGCAGCAGCTCCTGCTACGATGGCTACAAGAAGGATGAGCAGTTTCTTTTTCCATAGTGCCTTTAACAACTGAATAACATTGATTTCAATAGTATCTTTTTCTTTCATTATAACTCCTAAATAATTTGATCTTTAATGACTTTTTCGGGATTTAGTATAAAGAGTTCTCGGGCTTTATCCAATCCATACTTTTTACTCACTATTTCGTAGGCTTCCTTCATATAAGGAGGGCGACCATCTAGATTATGCATATCACTAGCAACTATATGAACCAAATCCCTCTCTAAGAAATAGCGAGCCCGTTTTTTCATAAATTTATAAGTATCACCAAACAATTTTGGTTTAAGGATACTCGAACTGTTGACCTGTGTATAACATCCCATATTGATGAGGTCTCGCACTCTTTTTTCATTATTTTCCAAAGCAGCGTATCGCTCTATATGCGCTATTACAGGTGTTATCCCCAACATGAGAACATTCGTTAGTGCATTATGAATGTCTCGGTAAGGAGTATTCATGCTGAATTCTATCAAGGCATAACGGGTGCCATTTAGTTGTGGAATCTGCTGATTCTCTAATTTGTTTAAAGCATCACTGCTGTAATAAATCTCTGCTCCATACAAGATGGTTAAATCAGGAGCAACCTCTTTAGCCAACTCCTTGACAACTTTAAAATTTCTTAATATATCCTCTTCTGGTGTTTCAAACATCCCCTTTCGACGATGGGAAGTCGAAACGATGGTACGGACTCCTTGAGCATAGGCCTCCTTCAGAAGCGCTATACTTTCTGTCTTATCCTTAGGACCATCATCTACATCAAAAACTATGTGTGAATGGATATCAATCATCTTATTTTCCTTCCATGATATCTTTAATTTCTGTTTTGAGTGTCTCTAAGCTATTTGGATCTACCTCTAGCATATAAAGGCTGCTGTCAGGCATGGCATAGGAAGGAAGATCCATACGACCAGTTCCCTTTAGATCTCGAGTGATGACAGTATATTTCCCTCCACTTACTAGTTGGGCGTTCACTAAACTAACCATTGTTTCAGGAGGCATATTAGTTTGGACAGAATCCTGTAAACTTTGCATAATATCATCAAAATTTTTCAATGCTTCTGCCGAAGTTAGTTTCTGGACAATTGCAGAAATGACTTTCTGTTGATTGCGCCCACGGTCTCCATCGCCATTTGCTAATGAATACCGCTCGCGTACAAAGCCTAGGGCCTGCTCAGAGTCTAGATGAACATTGCCAACAGGAAAATGGTAATTGCCATGAAGTGAGGTGAATTCCTGGTCATTATTAACATCGACACCACCTAAGAGATCAATTAATTTCAAGAAGGAAGTGAAATTGAGTCGTGCATAGTAATTTAGATCAATTCCATAAAGATTTTCCAAAGTATGAATCGAAGCATCCACACCATAAATACCTGCATGGGTCAATTTATCATTTTGGTTATTGCCTCCATCAGCTATGGGCACGTAGGCATCACGAGGGGTCGTTGTCAAGAGAATTTTCTTGGTTTCTTGATTAACCGTCATGATGATATTGACATCCGAACGAGAAACGGAGCTAATCGGTCCGTATGTATCAATCCCACTAATATAGATATTAAAAGCCTTGTTTTGAGAAGACTTAGGCGCTTCAACAGTTTTGGTTAGTTCTTTGGTATAAATCTTCTTGATTTTTTTGGCATGGTCTGGGTACTCTTGTTCGATCAGATTTTCAAAGACACTATTCAAAACAATTGCCTTGGTCTCTCCAGCTAAGAGACTCTTATAAGCCGCAAGATACGAAGAACTATCCTCAACCTTTAGGTCTTTATTCTGACTTGTCTTAATATCATCAAGCAATTTTTTGATATTCTCCGCATCTGTTTTTGTCGGAGCTGTCACACTGGATAGTTGGGACACATTACCAATCTCACTATCCTCCAAAACTGCAACACTGATAGAGTAACTAGAATAGTTAGATGTTGCATTTAAATGATTGGCCAAACTAACGAACTGATGAACTCCAACCAAAGCTAGTGAGCTGGCTACAATAGATAGCAAGAGCATGATTAAAGTAAACTTCTTAGCTTTTCTATTTGATATTAAAAATAAAGCTACTAGCGCAATGAACACCATAATAGCTGCTAGAAGAAGATTGAAATAACTAACGGCTAAGATATGATATCTGAATATTAAAAACAGCAAAAAACAAGTAAGTACTATATATAGAAACAACAAAATAATATTGAAACTTTGCTGAAACTTGCTCGTTTTATTTTCTTTTAAACGTCTCCCCACCTTACACCTCTATTAATTATTTTATTTCTATTATATCACAAAGTAATACCAGATGCTATCAACACCTGAATTGCAACCGTTTTATTTTACCTTGAAACCAAAAATACTATATTTCAATCATTAAATGCCTCATATCTTTTTTTGAAAGAAGACTTCCAACAAAAATACCAGGAGATAAAAATCGGTTGACAAGTTCTCAATACCATACTCTCACACCCTAAAACTTTCAATAATCACCAAGAAAGTGGAAGATTTTAGCTAGAAAAACTCATTTTTTACAAAAATAGCCTTTTAGAGTCTCAAAAACAACCCACTATCGCAACAAAGATTTATCGTTATAGTAAAATGAACTTGGAATAGTACGCTACAAATTCTAAAACATTTTTAGAATTTGTAGTAGATTTAATCTAGAACAGTGCACTACAACTGCTAAAAATATTTCTAGAAATTAGTTTGACTTTCCTAACCTTTCTGTTCATACCTTATTTCAATCTACTATAATAAAAAACAAGAGGCAGGGTAAAAGTTTTCAAAATAAAAAAACACATAGTATTAAGTGTTCAAAAACTTTATACTATGCATTTTATAATTGAAAGCTTCACTCAATTTCATTTTCAAATTGAGTTTTTACCCAACCTATCTTCTTAAACTTATTTCACGTGACTTTCAAAGTCTTTTTGACTCTTCTCGACAGAATTTTTACGTTCTTGTTCCCATTTAGCCTTCGCTTCAGCAAATTGAGAGCTTGTAACAACATCTGTCTGCAATCTCATGTACTTGTAGTTGCTTCCAGTTCCTTTGATACCAACTAGTGAGTAAGCACGTGTAAATGGTGTCACGCGTGTCACCGAAGCTCCACCACCGTTTGACACAACTGGGATTAGAAGGGAACTATCAATCAACCAAGCTTGTGCATCTGCGTAGTTTTCATAGCGTTTCGCTACGTCTGTATTTTCTGCATCTGCTGTTTTTAATTTTTGAGTAAATTGGTCCAAACCTAGACTAGTAATCTTGTTTGCATCCTTGCTTGGATCAAGTCCCAAAATCTTGAGATAAAATCCATCTTCAGAGTTGAAAGGATTGAGGTAAGTCGAAGGATCTTGGTAGTCAGCTGACCATCCATCCAAGTTCAAATCATAGTCATGATCTGCCGGTGTTGGTGCTTGAGCTGTTGCATTTGTATAATCATCTGTCGACAATTGGATAACATCAACCACTACATTTTCAGAACCGAGCGTTGATTCGATTGATTGTTTGATTGAGTTTGTTCCAGAAAGCAAGGTCTTGTTAACCTGGTCTACAGGCAAGTCCAAATGAATTGGGAAGCTCACACCTTGGGATTCTAATTCTTTTTTAGCTTCTGCAAACTTGGCTTGTGCTTTTTCTTTATTGAAATAACCGTCTTGAGCATCTTCAAGATTCATATTTGACCATTGTGTACCATAGTTGACCAATTTGGAAGCAACTGTTTCACCAAAAGTCTTGTCTCCAACTTGTACGAAAGTTGGTGGTACAAGCGAGTTACGAAGAGTGTTCTTAGCTGCTTCTTCACCATTTGATTGAGCTGAGTAGGCTGTACGATCAATGGCGAAGTTAACTGCCTGACGGAAGTTTTTATTCAAAACTGCAGCTTGAGTTGCTTGTTTTTGCTCATCGCTTGTTTTTGCAGTGTGGTTATAAGCACCACGGTTGACGTTAAAGTTATAGTACCAAGATGTTGCATCTTGCAAGCTATAAACGATATTGTCCTTGTATTTTTCCTTTGTCTTAGCGAAGTTTGAGCTATTTGGATAAACACCTGCAGATGAGTAAGCACCACTTTCAAAATTACGGATTGTCAAGTCTTGGTCTGAACCATCAAAGTAGACCAATTTTACCTTTTCAATCGTTACTTTTTCTTGGTCATAGTAATGTGGGTTTTTCACATATTCGATAGAAGACTTAGATGTAAAATCTTTTAACAAATATGGTCCGCTATAAAGAATGCTGTCAGGTTTCAAAGTTCCGAAGTCTTTACCTTTAGAAGCAAGGAATTCTTCGTTTACAGGGAATAAGATACTGTTGGTTGTTTTTGAGTTCCAGAATGGTTCTGGTCGTGTCAAGGTATATTGGACAGTATAGTCATCTAAGGCTTTGACACCAACATTTGAGAAGTCAGTATTTGCACCTGTTATATAATCATCTAAGCCCTTGATAGAGTTCTGAATCAAGTCCAAGGCTTGTCCCTTGTTGTCAGCAGCATACTTGATACCAGTTACAAAGTCTTGTGCTTTAAGGGGAGCGTATTCTTCACCGTCAGCTGTAAACCACTTGGCATCTTGGCGAAGTTTGTAGGTATAAGTTAAACCATCCTTAGAAACACTCCAATCTTCTGCAAGGGCAGGAATGAGGTTTCCATAGTTATCATTTTCAAGCAAACCATCAACCAAGTTGGTTATAATAGCAGTGTTATCACCAGAGTAGTCCAAGAGATAGTTGAAGGTTGTTGGATCTGCACCAAAGGTAGACGAGTATGTTTTGCCGTCTGATGCTGACTGGCCACATGCTGTCAATAGGACCGCAGCAGCAAGTGTCAACCCCGCTCCAATCAAACGTTTTTTAAGTTTCATGTTTTATTTCTCCTCATATGTTAGGTTTTGTAACATGGTTATATTTTAACAAATTTTGTCCAAAAAGTAAAGTTATATACTGATTTGACCTCTCATTGAAAATCAAAAAATAAAGAAATCCCGCTTCAAAACAGGATTTCTTTAATCATTACAAAAGACTATTTAACATGATTTGCTAGTTCTTTTTGGTATTTGGCATTTGTTTCAATTTTCTCTTTTTGCCATTTCTTGAGAGCTTCTTCGTATTCTTTAGCTGTTACAATATCATTTTGCAATTCTAAACCTTTGAATACAAATGGATCTCCTTTGATACCAACTTGAGAGTAAGCTTTTGTGAATGGCACTGTACGGCTAACTGTCGGAGAACCACCTGAAGAAGCTACAGGGATAAGAAGTGAGCTATCTGAAACCCAAGCTTGTGCTTTGGCATATTTTTCATAGCGTTTGTTAAGGTCGCTTGTTTCTGATGCTGCATCATCCAAGAGTTTCTTGTACTCATCAAGTCCAACTTGAGCCATGACTTCTGGATCTTTACCTTTTGTGATACCTAAGTGTTTAAGGGCAGAACCTTTCTTAGCATCTAAGATATTGAGGTAGGTTGCTGGGTCTTGATAGTCTGGCCCCCAACCAGTTCCGTTCAAGTCATAGTCTTTTTGAGAAGGCACTTTGGCTTGAGATGTAATGCTCATTTTCTCATTGTCAGTCATTTGGAGTACATCAATGACAACATTTTCACTTCCAAGTGCTGCTTCGACAGACTGTTTGAGAGAGTTGGTTTGCTGTACAGCAATGACATCAGTTTGTTCAACTGGGATATCCAAATGGATTGGGAAGGTTACACCTTTAGCTTGCAATTCTGATTTTGCTTTTTCAAAGGCAGCTTTTGCTTTTGTTGGATTGTAAAGGGTATCTTTACCATCTGTTAAAGCTACATCCTTCCACTGGTCTCCGTATGTTACCAATTGTTCTTGAGCCAATTCACCGAAGGTCTTTTCACCAACTTGAACATAGTCATAAGGCACAAGGCTGGTACGGATAATCTTGTCTGCACCTTCTTCGCCATTCATCTGTGCAGAGTAAGCATGACGGTCAAGAGCGAAGTTGATAGCTTGACGGAAGTTTTTATTGAGAAGCGCTTCTTTAGTTGATGTTTTTTGGGCATCATCTGTCTTAGCTGTTTTATTGTAAGACTGACGATTTACGTTGAAAGTAAAGTAATAGCTTGTCGCTTCTTGCGGGCTATAAACGATCTTATCGCCGTATTCTTTCTTAGTTGAATCAAAACTTGAACTAGTTGGGAAGAGACGAGCTGTCGTATATGAGCCTGACGCAAAGCTACGAATCAATGATTCTTGGTCAGAACCATCGTAGAAGGTAAGCTTGACGTGGTCAATTTTAACATTGTCTTTGTCCCAATAATTTGGGTTCTTTTCGTACTCGATCACTGATTTTGAAGTGAAGTTCTTCAAAATATATGGACCATTGTAGAGAATACCTGAAGGCGCTGCCGCACCGTAATCTTTTCCTTGAGAATTTAAGAATTCTTCATTAACAGGAAGCATAGTCGCTGTTGTCACCTTAGAATTCCAGAAGCTTTCTGGTTTGTTCAAGGTATACTCGACTGTATAATCGTCAACTGCTTTGACACCGACTGTTGAGAAGTCATTTGTTTCACCGCTAACATACTCTGCCAAACCTTTGATAGAGTCTTGGATAAGAGTTAGGCCATCTGATTTACCATCTGCAGCATGCTTCAAACCAGTCACAAAGTCTTGGGCCTTGACTTCAGCGTACTCTTCTCCTTCAGAAGTATACCATTTGACACCTTTACGTAGCTTGTAAGTGTAAGTCAAACCGTCCTGTGAAACAGACCAGTCTTCAGCAAGCGATGGAATCAAGTTCCCATATTTGTCATTTTCCAAGAGTCCATCGACCAAGTTAGCAATGACGTCTGATGTTGAACTTTTACTAGTAACGCTATAGTCCAATGTTGTTGGATCAATAGCATATACATACGAAAATGTTGTTGGAGCATCTGCTTTTTTCTCAGTCTTGCCACAAGCTGCCAAAAGAAGAGCTGCGCTCATCGTTATCCCTGCTACTGCGAGCCACTTTTTCGATTTCATCGGTATTCTCCTTTAAAATACTATTTTTCACCATTATACCCTATTTTTATATAAAAGCAAGGATTTTCAGGTGATTTTTTAGAAAATTCAAACTAATATTTATTAAAGAAGTTTTTACACTTATTTTAGAAAAAACTCAAGCATCTTTGGATACTTGAGTTTCTGGCTTTAATCAGCTAGTTCGACACAGAAGGCATCCCATGGAGCCAAGGTCTGTGTAGTCAAAACTGCTTCTACTGAGGTATTTTCAATCAAGATAGACTTGACTGACTCTTCTGCTGTAAACTCTTGCTGCTGGTTGGACAAATTGGCCACAACTAGGAAACGACGGTCGCCATCTTTACGGGTATAAGCAAAAACTTTTTCAGCCGTTTCTAGCAGTTCAAAGTCAGCACGAATCAACCAGTTATTTTCCTTACGAATTTCTACCAGTTTTTGATAAGTGTAAAAGATTGATTCTGGATTTGCTAAAGCTTCTTCTACATTTATCTTTACATAGTTTGGATTGACAGACAACCAAGGTTGACCATCTGAAAAACCAGCATTTTTTGTCTCATCCCACTGCATCGGTGTACGAGCATTATCACGCCCAATCACACGGATACTGTCCATGATTTCTTCCATTGGAACGCCTTTTTCAAGAGCTTCACGCGCATAATTGAGGGACTCAATATCCTCTACTTGATCCAGTGTTTCAAATGGGAAATTGGTCATCCCAATCTCTTCTCCTTGGTAAATGTAGGGAGTCCCTCCCATGAGATGAAGCAAGATTGCATACGCTTTGGCAGATTTTTCACGGTAGTCTTGGTCATTTCCCCAGATAGAAACAATACGAGGGAGGTCATGGTTGTTCCAGAAGAGGGAATTCCAGCCATCTTCAACTCCCAACTCTGTCTGCCATTTGTTGAAAATCTCTTTTAATTTCCCTACATTTAGCTCTTTTTGGTAATGCCACTTAGGTTTACCCTCATGATACTGAAGACAGATATGTTCAAACTGGAAAACCATAGACAGTTCTTGTCCTTTAGGATCTGAATAGAGTTTGGCAATCTCTGGTGTTGCTCCCCAAGTCTCCCCTACTGTCAAGAGCTCTTTGTCGCCGAAAGTAGCCTGATTCATTTCCTTGAGATAGGGATGAAGCATAGGACCATTGTTGACAATTTTCTGATCAGGAATCTTTCCAATCATGTCAATGACGTCCATACGGAATCCACCAATCCCTTTATCAATCCAGAAATTCATCATTTCATAGATTTTTTGACGTAGTTCTTCATTTTCCCAGTTAAGGTCTGGTTGCTTCTTGCTGAAAAAGTGCAGGTAGTATTGACCTGACTTTTCATCATATTGCCAGGCAGATCCACTGAAAATTGACTCCAATTCGTTAGGTTCATCCTGCCAGATATAGTAGTCTCGCTCAGGACTATCAGGATTTTCACAAGCTTCAATAAACCAAGCATGCTCATCTGATGTATGATTGACAACCAGGTCCATAATGATTCGAATGTCTCGTTTTTTTGCCTCAGCAATCAGCTCATCCATATCTTCCATGGTTCCAAAGATAGCCGCAATATCTTGATAGTTGGCAATATCATAACCATTGTCATCCATGGGGCTATCATAGACTGGAGAAAGCCAGATCGCTGTGATTCCTAAATTAGCTAGATAGTCTAGCTTACTGGTAATCCCAGGCAAATCACCAATCCCATCTCCATTGCTATCCTTAAAACTTTTTGGATAAACCTGATAAACAACGGCATTGTGCCACCATTTTTCTTGCATCTTTTTACCTCTATTTAAAATTGACTTTACTCCATCATAGACCTTTTATCAAAATTATGCAAGCGTTTGCTTTATCTTTTTTTCTCACTTTTGCGACTCTCTAGTTTCTAATCTTCCATTTTTTTTATATAATAGAGCTCAGAGGTAAAAAAATGAAAAAACAAGCTTTTAGTTCTGAACAATATTTGAATCTACAACGCGACCATATTTTAGAGCGCATCAACCAATTTGACGGCAAACTCTACTTGGAGTTTGGGGGTAAGATGTTGGAAGATTTCCACGCTGCTCGTGTCCTTCCTGGATATGAACCAGATAACAAAATCAAACTCTTACAAGAATTGAAGGAGCAAGTTGAGGTTGTTATCGCTATTAACGCTAGCAATATCGAGCACTCAAAAGCTCGTGGAGACTTGGGCATTTCTTATGACCAAGAAGTGCTTCGTTTGATCGATAAATTCAATGAACTTGGTATCTTTGTTGGTTCAGTTGTCATTACTCAATATGCAGGCCAACCGGCAGCAAATGCCTTCCGTAATCAATTAGAGAAAAATGGTATTGACTCTTATCTCCACTACCCAATCAAAGGGTATCCGACAGATATGGATCACATCATTTCTCCTGAAGGTATGGGGAAAAACGACTATATCAAAACTAGCCGTAACTTGATTGTCGTGACTGCTCCTGGGCCTGGTTCAGGTAAGTTGGCAACTTGTATGTCTAACATGTACCACGACCAAATCAATGGTATCAAGTCTGGTTATGCCAAATTTGAAACCTTCCCAGTTTGGAATCTCCCACTTCATCATCCAGTAAACTTAGCTTATGAAGCTGCTACAGCAGACCTAGATGATGTCAACATGATTGACCCATTCCATCTCCAAACTTACGGAGAAACAACAGTCAACTACAACCGCGATATCGAGATTTTCCCTGTCCTTAAGCGTATGCTAGAACGTATCTTGGGTGAGTCTCCTTATGCATCTCCAACTGACATGGGTGTAAATATGGTTGGTTTTGCAATTACTGATAATGACGCTGCAATTGAAGCATCTAAACAAGAAATTATCCGCCGCTATTACCAGACAGTTCTTGACTTCAAAGCTGAGAAGGTTGGAGAAACTGCTGTGAAGAAGATTGAGCTTCTCATGAATGACCTAGGTATCACACCAGCTGACCGAAAGGTTGCTGTTGCCGCACGTCAAAAAGCAGAAGAATCAGGCGGACCTGCTCTAGCACTTGAATTACCTTCTGGTGAAATCGTTACTGGTAAGAACTCAGAACTCTTTGGTCCAACAGCGGCTACATTGATCAATGCTATCAAGATGTCCGCTAACATTGATGCTGAAACAAAATTAATTGAACCAGAAGTGGTGAAACCAATTCAAGGTTTGAAAATCAATCACTTGGGTAGCCGTAACCCTCGACTCCACTCAAATGAAATCCTCATCGCTCTTGCAATCACAGCAATGCAGAATCCTGATGCAGATCATGCCATGAAAGAACTCGGAAATCTCAAAGGAAGCGAAGCTCACTCTACGATTATCCTAACAGACGAAGACAAAAATGTTCTTCGTAAACTAGGAATCAACGTAACCTTTGATCCTTACTACCAATACGATCGTTTGTATCGCAAGTAAAATACGACACTCACTCCTCTTAGAGTTGGATCCTTATCATCCAGCTCTAAGAGTTTTTTATATCTTGCAAGTCTTCCACAAGCATATCTTTCAAAAAGAATTCTCATTTTAATAGAAACTGGGATAACATTTAATTTTAGATTTATTTCTAATGAATTCTTAAAAGGAGTGATACTCAATGAAAATCAAAGAGCAAACTAGGAAACTAGCCGCAGGTTGCTCAAAGCACTGTTTTGAGGTTGTGGATAGAACTGACGAAGTCAGCTCAAAGCACTGTTTTGAAGTTGTGGATAGAACTGACGAAGTCAGTAACCATACCTACGGCAAGGCGACGTTGACGCGGTTTGAAGAGATTTTCGAAGAGTATGAATCAATCCTCTTCAATCTTGACTTGAACTAGCTTGGCTGAGGTTGATCCGTTTTCTCTACAATATCAAATTGGTGTAACGAGACTGACTGCGTCACTCTTATCTGTAACCTCAAAGCGATCTTGGAATCATCTGCATAAGAGACCTAGTTTAGTCATTGATTTTCATTAAGTCTACAAAAAAGTGCACCAGACAGCATTCTGATTTTCAGAAAACTATCTAGTTCACTTTTGCTTATGATTTAATTTTTTGGTTTATTCTACCGTTACTGACTTAGCAAGGTTACGCGGTTTGTCCACATCGAGTCCACGATGTAGGGTTGCAAAGTAAGCGACCAATTGTGTTGGTACGACCATTGAGATTGGTGAGAGGTAAGGGTGTACGGTCGTAAGAACGATATCGTCTGTATCTTTGGCAACATTTTCTTCTGCAATGGTGAGGACCTTAGCTCCACGTGCTGCCACTTCTTGGATATTTCCTCGAGTGTGATTTGCAAGAACTGGGTCTGACAAGAGGGCCAAGACAGGTGTTCCTTCTTCAATCAAGGCAATCGTTCCGTGCTTGAGCTCTCCAGCAGCAAAACCTTCACATTGGATGTAAGAGATTTCTTTGAGTTTGAGACTAGCTTCCATGGCTACATAGTAATCTTGACCACGTCCGATGTAAAAGGCATTGCGTGTTGTTTCAAGAAGATCACGGACTTTTGCGTCGATCGTTTCTTTCTCTGAAAGAGTTGATTCGATAGACTGAGCCACGATAGACAATTCATGAACCAAGTCAAAGGCTTTGGCTTTTTCATTGCCATTTGCTTCACCAACCGCTTTTGCAAGGAAGGCAAGGGCTGCTATTTGGGCTGTATAAGCCTTAGTTGACGCTACGGCAATTTCAGGACCTGCATGAAGCAACATAGTATGGTTGGCTTCACGTGACAGAGTTGAACCTGGAACGTTTGTCACTGTTAAGCTTGGAATTCCCATTTCATTGGCCTTAACCAAAACCTGACGGCTATCAGCTGTTTCACCAGATTGGCTGATAAAGATGAAGAGTGGTTTCTTGCTGAGAAGCGGCATACCATATCCCCACTCAGAGGAGATACCAAGTTCAACTGGCGTATCTGTCAATTCTTCCAACATTTTCTTAGAAGCAAATCCTGCATGATAAGAAGTTCCAGCTGCGAGAATGTAGATACGGTCTGCATCTTGAATAGCCTTGATGATAGCTGGATCTACGACTACCTGACCGGCCTCATCTGTGTAGGCTTGGATTAACTTACGCATCACCGTTGGCTGCTCATCGATTTCCTTGAGCATGTAGTAAGGATATGTCCCCTTACCGATATCTGACAAGTCAAGCTCCGCAGTGTAGCTAGCACGCTCACGGCTGTTACCATCATAGTCTTGCACTTCAACGCTATCAGCTTTTACGATAACCAACTCTTGGTCATGGATTTCCATGTATTGGTTGGTCTCACGAATCATAGCCATGGCGTCTGAGCAGACCATATTGTAGCCATCACCAAGACCAATCAAGAGAGGTGATTTGTTCTTGGCCACATAGATGACATCTGGATTTTCAGAGTCGATCAAGGCAAAGGCATAAGAACCACGGATGATGTGAAGAGCTTTTTTGAAGGCTTCAAGTACTGACAAGCCATCTTCTTCCGCAAATTTCCCAATCAAGTGAACGGCGATTTCAGTATCCGTTTGTCCCTTGAAGTGGTGACCTGCAAGGTATTCTTCTTTGATTTCAAGATAGTTTTCAATCACACCATTGTGCACCAAGACAAAACGTCCTGTCTCAGAGCGGTGTGGGTGAGCATTATCTTCTGTTGGTTTCCCGTGAGTCGCCCAACGAGTATGTCCGATACCAGTTGTTCCCTCAACACCAGCAGTTTTAGCAGATAATTCTGCGATACGACCAACAGTCTTCACTAAATGGTTTTCAGCACCACCTAGGACAAAAATTCCCGCAGAATCATAACCACGGTATTCGAGCTTTTCAAGCCCTTGAATCAAAATATCAGTTGCATTTGTGTTTCCAACAACACCAACAATTCCACACATAGTATATACGACACAGACAAGCTGTGCTTTCCCCTTAAATTGGTATAGTCTGATTTCTCTTTTATAGAATCAGCAAAAACAGTATATACTTGTTTCTTTCACTTGTCAAGAGTAAAAATTGGTATAGCATGATTCTACTGATTCTTTATACTAAAAGTCTATTCTATTTCACCTAGAGCAAGTATTTAAAAAGGGCTCTATCGCCCTTAATAACTACTATTTTGTAGCAAGCTTGTCTGCCTCTACTACTTCTTGAAAGGTTTTTTGATAATTTACTTTAATCGTCATTGTCATGTGAGAGTCCTCGTTTCTTTTTGATGAACCTAGTATAAAATCCCTTCCTAAAACATAGCTTATATTTTCCTTAGAAAAAACTAAAAGTAATTCTTGACTCAATGAAAACGAAAGAGCAAACTAGAAAGCTAGTCACAGCTTTCTCAAAGCACTGCTTTTAGTTTACCAGATAGACTAAGACGTTGTTTGAAGTGATGTTTAAGTTTATATATTCCGTAAATCAAATTATAGTGGATTGAAATAAGATGTGAACAGAGAGATTAGAAAAGTCAAACTAATTTCTAGAAATATTTTTAGCAGTTGTAGTGTACTGTTCTAGATTCAATCTACTATAACATAAGCATTTTTCTAAATCCCTTAGCTGCGAATCCCCACACAAAAAGAGCGTTATCGCTCTTTTACTTAGTATTTAGGAGAAGGTGCTTGCTCCTGTTGAAACGTTTTTTGGTAATTTACTTTAATCGTCATTGTCATGTGAGAGTCCTCGTTTCTTTTTGATGACTCTAGTATAGGCAATAACCCTAAAAGCAAACTTAAGATTTTCTTAGAGAAAGCTTAATCTAAATGTTCTTTCTTTTCTAGATTTAGGGCAATCATATGCCACTCTGGGTCCTCCTGCCAGTTAGGAAGGGAGCTGATATAACTAGCTACCTTACGTGCTTCCTCAAGTATTGGGAAGTCCTCGATAATATCAGCCACTTGAAACTCTGGTAGACCTGACTGTCTGGTTCCAAAAATCTCACCCGAACCGCGCATTTTCAAATCTTCCTCCGCAAGGACAAAACCATTGATCGTTTCTGTCATGATACGCATACGCTCTTTACCTGAGTCCGTTTTAGGATTAGCTACAAGAACCGCATAGGACTGTTTGTCTCCCCGACCGACGCGACCTCTAAGCTGATGAAGCTGACTAAGGCCAAAACGATCAGCATCCATGATAATCATGACGGTCGCATTTGGCACATTTACCCCAACCTCGATAACCGTTGTCGAAACCAGAATATCAGTCTTTCTCTCTTTGAACTCCTGCATAATCTGATCTTTTTCATCACTCTTCATCTTACCGTGTAAGAGAGCAACTTTTGCTTTTCCTGCAAAATGAGCCGTCAACTCTTCTGACAAAGCGATAGCATTTTTCAAATCCAAGGCTTCAGATTCTTCAATCAAAGGAGAGATTACATAGGCTTGGGAGCCTTTTTGAATCTCACCCTCCAGCCAAGTCAGGACCTGGGGCAGTTGCTCATGCTTGATCCAGCGAGTTACGATCGGTTTTCGTCCTGCTGGCATCTGGTCAATAATAGAAACATCCATATCCCCAAAGGCGGTGATGGCTAAGGTTCGTGGAATCGGCGTCGCCGTCATCATGAGGACATCTGGATTTTCTCCTTTTTCACGTAAAATACGTCTTTGTCCCACACCAAAACGGTGTTGCTCGTCGATGATAATCAAACCGAGTTTAGCATAGTCTACCCCATCTTGAATCAGAGCATGAGTTCCGATAATAACATCGACCTCGCCCTTGGCAATAGTTTCCAAAACCGTGCGTTTTTCTGCAGCTTTTAATGAACCTGTTAAGAGAGCCAGTTTCAAATCAGGAAAGAGACTTTCTAGACTTTCAAAATGTTGCTCTGCAAGAATCTCTGTTGGAACCATGAGGGCAGCCTGATAACCAGCCGTTACGGCTGCGTACATCGCTAGACCTGCCACCACTGTTTTCCCACTACCAACATCCCCTTGCAAGAGTCGATTCATATGATGGTCCGACTTCATATCCGTCAGGATTTCTTGCAGGCTCTTTTCTTGTGCTTGGGTCAAAGCAAAAGGCAAATTTTCTTTAACCGCAGTTAGTTTTTCCTGGGACCAATTCAGGACCAGACCACTTCCGTGAATCTTATTCTCAGACTTGAGGGTCTGTAATTGCATTTGGAAATAGAAAAGTTCCTCAAACTTGATTCGACGGAGAGCCTGCTTGTATTCTGCCAAATTCTTAGGAAAATGCATGGCACGAACAGCCTGACAGCGAGACATGAGTTTGTATTTATCTAGCAAGGACTGAGGGAGATTTTCCTCTATTAAGAGATCTAGCCCCTGATCAAAGGCGGTTTTAATGACCTTAACAAGGCTTGCTTGACTAACTCCTTGTGCGAGACGATAGACAGGTTGAAGGTCGTCCTCCACTTGGGCTAAAACCTTCATCCCTGTGAGACTAGCCTTGGCGCGATCCCACTTACCAAAAACGGCTAGAGTCGCTCCTAGCTCAATCTTGTCAGCCAGGTAGGGTTGGTTAAAGAAGTTCACTGAAAACACAACTTCTCCCTGCTTGAGGCTAAAGCGTAGGCGATTGCGCTTAAAACCATAATACTGAACACTAGCTGGTGTTACTACCTGACCAGATAGGACAGCCTTTTCACCGTCTTCTAGCTCTAGCACCTGCTTGGTCTTAAAATCTTCATAACGGAAAGGAAAGTAGAGCAAGAGATCTTGCAGGTTTTCAATTCCTAGTTTGGCATATTTCTCTGCTGATTTTGGTCCCACGCCAGGCAAGACATGCAAGGGTTGATGTAAATTCATGCTCTTCTCCTTTCCTTCTTTCTTTTAATGATATTCTCTCGGAACTCGATCACTGAGGAGGCAAACCACCTCATAATTGATAGTTCCTCTGTAGACTGCTACATCTGTTGCAGTAATTTCTTGATCACCGTCTGCACCAATCAAAGTTACCTTGGTACCTAATGGATACAGCTTATGCAAACGAACCGTGATCTGGTCCATAGATACCCGCCCTACGATAGGGCACAATTGTCCATCCACCAGAACTGAGAAATTCTGCATGTCTCTTGTCCAACCATCAGCATAACCGATTGGTAGCGTTGCAATGACTTGCTCACCGTCTGCCTGATAAGTTGCTCCGTAACCCATACAAGCACCAGCCTCTACTGTTTTGATATGAACGATGGCTGTTTCCAAAGTTAAGGCTGGTTTTAGTTCATAAGGCAATTCTAAAACTTGTCCGCTTGGATTGAGACCATACATGGAATCTCCCATGCGAACCGCATTGAAAATCGTTTCTGCATGCCATAGAGTCGTTGCTGAGTTACTCGCATGGACTAGTTCTGGTACTTCTTGCAAGTCAGCTAGGATTCCCTTAAAGCATTCTAACTGTTGATTAAAGTAACTATCCGACTCTTCATCAGCAGTTGCAAAGTGCGTAAAGATTCCCTCAACATTTGCTCCATGTCCCTTGAGTAAAGTTTGAGCTTGTGCTGCCTCGCTTGCACTTCTAAAACCAATTCGTCCCATACCTGAGTCAATTTTAAGGTGAACGGTTAAGCCTGATAAATCTGAATCAGTAGCAAGGAGATTCTCAATCCATTCCAATCCAGCCACTGTCAAGGTAATCGCATACTGCTTAGCCAATGAAAGAGATTCAACCTCAGATACTCCCAAAATGAGAATCTTCTTAGAAATTCCTGCCTGACGAAGCTCGATGGCTTCATCGATATTAGAAACGCAAAAACCATTGACATCATCCTGGATAGCCGTAGCAACAGCTACCGCTCCGTGTCCGTATGCATTGGCTTTCACAACCGCCCATTTTAGGGTATCTTTGGGAATATGCGCACCCATTTGTTGGATATTGTAGCGAATAGCACCCAGATCGATGAGGGCCTTAGTTGGTCTATGTGGACTAGTTTTCATAATCTTCCTCCAAAATAACACTAGCTGTCACAAACTGATCTGTATGGCTGATCGATAGCCACACTTTTCCTGAAAACGGGGATTTACTGAAGTAGGGGGCTCCTCTCTCATTGTTCAAGACTTCCAAGTCCTGAAAACCTAATTTCCCAATTCCCGTTCCCATAGCCTTTGAAAAGGCTTCTTTAGCTGACCAACGACCAGCCAAATACTCGACCTGTCTTCGACCCTTGAGACTGGAAAAGCGCTCCATTTCCTTGTCTGTCAAGACACGCTGGGCAAAACATTTTCTTTTTTCAACTGCATTTTGTATGGAAGCTAATTCTTCGATATCAATTCCGTGTCCAACTATCATTTTCGTCAAAAGGAGTTGAGATACCCCCAACTCCATCCTTTTCACTTATTTTGTTAAGGTAGTATAAATTTCTTCTACCAAGGCAACTGTGTTTTCCCATCCTAGACATGGGTCTGTAATAGAGCAACCAAAGATTTCTGGTTGATTTTGGCGACCATCTGCCAAGTAGGATTCAATCATGAAACCTCGAACTGTTTTCTTAATCTTTTCATTCCAGTCACGGTTGAGCAGTGCTTGGCGAACAATTCGAACTTGCTCCATATATTGTTTCCCTGAATTATCATGGTTGGTATCAATCATGATAAAGGGATTTTCAAGCCCCATAGACTCGTAACGCCCGATAGCATTTAAGAGAGTTTCATAGTAGAAGTTTGGTTCATTTTTCCCATATTCATTCATAGCTCCACGAAGGATAACGTGAGCTAGGGGATTCCCTGAAGTCTCAACTTCTTGTCCATGGTAAAGAAATGTTTGCTTGTTTTGTGCAGCATAGATGGCATTAAACATAACAGACAGATTTCCAGAGGTTGGATTTTTCATCCCCACTGGTGCATCAATCCCTGAAGCTACAAAACGGTGTTCTTGGTCTTCCACTGAACGCGCACCCACGGCATGGTAGCTCACCAAGTCGTCAACTAAAACTAGATTGGATGGATAAAGCATTTCATCTGCTGTAGTCAATCCAGTTTCTGTAATAACACGATAATGAAGCTGACGTACAGCCTGCAAACCATTAATCAAACTTGGTGCTTTAGAAGTATCTGGCTGATGAACCAAACCCTTGTAGCCATCTCCATTGGTGCGTGGCTTGGCTGTGTAAACACGCATGACCATGAAAATCTTATCCGCAACTTTCTTCTGCAAGTCTGCCAAACGGCGAGCATACTCAAGAACTGCTTCTTCATTGTCAGATGAACAAGGTCCAATGACCAACAAGATTCGGTCATCCTTTCCTGAAAGGATGTCTGCTAGTTCTTGGTCACGGCTTTCCTTATGTTGCAAGGCTTTTGCAGATAACTGTGTTTCCGCCTTAATCGCTTCAATATCGATTTCTTGACCTTTTTCAATAAATGCCATATTATTCTCCTAGTCTTTGGTAAATTTCGCGAACAAGAGCTTCAGTATTTTCCCATCCTAGACATGGATCGGTGATAGATTTTCCAAAGACCTCTGGTTCATTTTGACGACCGTCTTCTAGATAAGACTCAATCATGAAACCACGAACATATTTTTTAATCTTTTCATTCCAGTCACGGTTAATCAAGGTCTGACGAACGATGCGAATCTGATCCATATATTGCTTGCCTGAGTTGTCATGGTTGGTATCAATGATGATAAATGGATTTTCAAGGCCCATCTTTTCATACTGGGCAATGGTATCCATCAAATTATCATAGTAGTAGTTAGGAATGTTTTTCCCGTATTCGTTAAGGGCTCCACGAAGAATAGCATGAGAGAGTGGATTTCCAGTCGTCTCTACTTCTTTCCCCAAGAAAAGGAAGCTCTGCTTATTTTGTGCCGCATAAATCCCATTAAACATGACATTGAGATTGCCAGATGTTGGATTTTTAAAGCCAGTTGAAAAATCTGCTCCACTAGCTACAAAACGGTGTTGCTGGTCTTCGACAGAACGAGCCCCAACTGCCATGTAGGAAATGAGATCATCTACCAAGGGAAGATTTTCTGGATACAACATCTCATCCGCTGTGGTCATTCCTGTTTCAGAAATGACACGATAGTGCAAATGACGAACCGCCTTGATCCCATTGATAAGGCTCGGCGCTTCTTTGGCATTTGGTTGGTGAATCAAGCCCTTATAGCCATCACCATTAGTACGTGGTTTAGCAGTGTAGACGCGCATCACCATAAAGACACGGTCTTTGACTTCTTCTTGTAATTTTGCCAAACGCTTGGCATACTCAAGAACTGCTTCTTCATTGTCAGATGAACACGGACCAATCACTAACAAAATGCGTTTATCTTCACCACGAATAATCGCTTCAAGTTCTTGATCGCGTTGTTGTTTATTGGCAAGTGCTTGTCCTTCTAATTTAGACAAACTACGAACTTCTTCAATATTAATTTTAGGGCTTTTGGCTGTAAATACCATGATTCATCCTCCTTATAAAGCAAACGGACGCCAAGCGAAAATTCACTTTTCACTAGGCATCCGCCTGAAAATTAGTCATTCTTAACGTCGTTTACCGTGACAATTTTTAAATTTCTTACCAGAACCACATGGACACAAGTCATTACGCTTAACTTGGCTAAGATCCAAATCTGCAGGAAGCTCAGCCTGTTGCGCAGCGATATTACGAGTAGCTGTCGTACTGATATGACGCTCTGCTTGTGGACGCTCTTGTTCATGAATTTGTGCTTTCATCATCAAACGAGTCACATCAAACTCAATGGAACCAATCATATCATTAAACATACGGAAACCTTCTGCTTGATACTCAACGACTGGGTTATTCTGAGCATAACCACGGAGGCCAACAGCATTACGCAACTGATCAAGAGCATCGATATGGTCTGTCCACTTGTTATCTACAACACGTAGGATCAAGACTTTTTGGAATTCTTTGACGGCTTCCTCATCACGAAGCTTAGCAACTTGGCTATCGTAGACTTTCAAGGCACGTTGGTTTAGTTCATCTTTGATCGCTTGGTCTGACAAACCTTCTAGGTCTGAAAGTGAAATTGAATCTTCTGGAAGCAAGTTGTATCTTGCAAAATTCAAGATAGCTTCTAGTTTTTCATTTTGTTTAGCACGCGCATGATTATCAACAACACGATTAATGGTTCGTTTCATCATCGCATGAATCTCAGGAGCTAAGTCGCGATCAGCAGTGATGACATCGTAACGTTGCGAGTAGATAATCTCACGTTGCTCACGCATGACATCATCGTATTGAAGGACTTGTTTACGGGTATCGTAGTTGTTTCCTTCAACACGTTTTTGTGCTGCTTCAACCTGACGTGTCAACATACGAGATTTGATCGCTTCGTCTGACATATTGAGACGTTCAAAGACTCCCTTCAAGCGCTCTGAACCGAAGCGTTTCATCAAATCATCTTCAAGAGAAAGGTAGAATTGTGACTCCCCTGGGTCCCCTTGACGTCCTGAACGTCCACGAAGCTGGTTATCGATACGACGACTTTCATGGCGTTCTGTACCAATGACACAAAGTCCGCCAAGTTCACGAACACCTTCACCAAGCTTAATATCAGTACCACGACCGGCCATGTTGGTCGCGATTGTAACTGCACCACGTTGGCCAGCATTCATGATGATTTGAGCTTCTTTGTAGTGGTTCTTGGCATTCAATACTTCGTGAGGAACACCTGCAGCTACCAATTTTTTAGAAATATAATCACTAGTTTCAACTGCAACAGTACCTACCAAGACTGGTTGACCTTTTTGGTAGCGAGCTTTTACATCTTCGACAACAGCCTTAAATTTAGCTTCAAGACTAGCATAAAGTACGTCTGGATGGTCAATACGTTGAACTGGACGGTTTGTTGGGATAGGAATAACACGAATATTGTAGATTTCGCGGAATTCTTCTTCCTCAGTCTTACCTGTACCTGTCATACCTGACAATTTCTTGTACATACGGAAGAGGTTTTGGTAGGTAATAGAAGCTGAGGTCTTGGTTTCGTCCTGGATTGGCACACCTTCTTTAGCTTCAATCGCTTGGTGCAAGCCATCAGAATAACGACGACCTTCCATGGTACGACCAGTAAATTGGTCGACAATCAAGATTTCTTGCTCTTCGCTAACCACATAGTCAATGTCAAGAAGCATGATGTAGTTGGCACGAAGGGCGTTATCGATAAAGTGAGTCAGAGCAACATTTTCAATATCGTAGAGGTTGCTTAGATTGAAGTAGCTTTCTGCCTTGTCAATACCAGAATCAGACAAACCAATGGTCTTAGACTGGATATCAATGATATAGTCATCCTTATCCAAAGACTTCACAAAATGGTCAGCCATATGGTAGAGTTGACTAGTTTCAACTGCATTGGCTCCTGAAACGATCAAAGGAGTACGAGCTTCGTCGATCAAGATTGAGTCGACCTCATCGACCAAGGCGTAGTTGAGTGGACGTTGAACCATATTCTCCGCACGAACGACCATGTTATCACGGAGGTAGTCAAATCCGATTTCTGAGTTGGTTGAGTAAGTGATATCACACTCATAGGCTTCTTTTTTCTCCATTGGAGATTTGGCCGCCAAGTTGATCCCTACTGACAAGCCAAGCCATGAGTACAATTCACCCATCTCAGTCGCATCACGTTCAGAAAGGTATTCATTGACCGTAACTACGTGAACCCCTTTACCTGAAAGAGCATTGAGGTATACAGGCATAGTCGCTGTCAAGGTTTTCCCCTCACCAGTACGCATCTCAGGAACGTCACCATGGTGAAGAACGATCCCCCCCATAACCTGAACCTTATACGGGAAAAGACCAAGAACACGCTTAGCTCCCTCGCGTACAACAGCAAACGCCTCATACAAAAGTTGGTCAAGAGTCTCACCATTTTGATAGCGTTGTTTGAATTCTTCTGTTTTTGCTTGCAATTGCTCGTCTGTTAACGCAGCCATTTCATCTTCATATTTGAGGACTTTATCAGCCATCTTCTCCAGACGACGAATCTCTCCTTTATCATTTTCGATGATTGATTTTAATAAATTTGCCATTTTTTTCCTTACTTTAAATTCTGAATATTTTAGAATGTTCTTTTTATTGTAGCATATTTGCCCATTTTTTTCAAGAAATATTCCGTTTTCCCTTAGGACGAAAAAAGGGCTAACCAAGGTGATTAGTTCCCTTAAAATTCCTATTCCGAGGCTAGTTTTCTTCATTAATGCTTCTAGCTAGTTTTTCCATGAAAAATTGACCATCATTTTCTATCAGATACAAGTTTGCCTATTTCTTTCAAGGAAGACTGGATTTCTTCTTTTCCAATCGCAGCTTATTCATAAATTTTAGACAAGCATAGATTTTCCAGTCATTGACTAAGGATAAAAGGACTAAAAGTAGCCAGATCATCCATCTAGCAAGATCACTTGGTTCTTGTAAAATAAAGTTAAATAAGACTAGCGAAAAAAGAGTGAAAACTAGACTAAACAAGGCTGCTAGAGGCATATAAAACCAATAAAAATAGTAAAAGACAGAAAAGTACTTACTTCCTGGCTGTACCTTCCCTTGCCAACGAAAAAAGTAAAAGTAGGGTGCCAAAATCAAGAATTTTAATAGTTTTTCCATCTCCTTACCTCTCCAACGCGTTCCTTATTTTATTATAGCAAAAAATCTGGAAATGTCCTTCCAGATTCTACTTTTTTATTTGCGTTTTCTTGCGATGAGATGGATTGGTGTTCCTTCAAAAACAAAGGCCTTGCGGATTTGATTTTCCAAGAAACGCAAGTAAGAGAAGTGCATGAGCTCTTCTTCGTTGACAAAGATAACAAAGGTTGGTGGTTTGGTTGCCACTTGAGTCGCATAGAAAATCTTGAGGCGTTTCCCTTTATCTGTCGGTGTTGGGTTGATAGCAATAGCATCCATAATCACATCATTCAAGACAGCTGATGGAATACGGGTATTTTGACTCTCGCTGATTTGCTTAATCATCTCAGGTAACTTGTGGAGACGTTGCTTGGTCAAAGCTGAAACAAAGATAATCGGTGCGTAAGGCAAATATTGGAACTGCTCACGGATATCCTCTTCCCAGTTTTTCATGGTGTGGTTATCTTTTTCAAGGGTATCCCACTTATTGACCACGATAATCATCCCTTTACCAGCTTCGTGGGCAAATCCAGCGATACGCTTGTCATACTCACGAATACCTTCCTCGGCATTGAGGACCATCAAGACTACATCTGAACGGTCAATGGCACGCATAGCACGCATAACCGAGTATTTCTCAGTATTTTCATAGACTTTACCTGACTTACGCATACCAGCCGTATCAATCATGGTAAACTCTTGACCGTCAGCATCTGTAAAATGGGTATCAATGGCATCACGAGTAGTACCAGCGACAGGGCTAGCAATGACGCGATCTTCTCCCAAAATGGCATTGATCAAGCTAGATTTTCCGACATTTGGACGTCCAATCAAGCTGAATTTAATAACATCTGGATTTTCTTCTTCAACTTCATGTGGGAGATTTTCCACAATGGCATCCAGCACATCCCCTGTTCCAATACCATGAACAGATGAAATCGGTAGTGGTTCGCCCAAACCTAGAGCATAGAAATCATAGATATCATTTCGCATCTCTGGATTGTCAACCTTGTTAACGGCTAGGATAACTGGTTTATGAGTTTTATAAAGTTTACGGGCAACGTATTCGTCTGCATCTGTAATTCCTTCTTTACCTGACACGACAAAGACGATAACATCTGCTTCTTCCATGGCAATTTCTGCCTGGTGCTTGATTTGTTCCATGAAAGGCGCATCGACATCATCGATCCCCCCAGTATCAATCATACTAAAAGAACGGTTAAGCCACTCACCTGTGGCATAGATACGATCTCGCGTTACACCTTCAACATCTTCTACGATTGAAATGCGCTCTCCCGCGATACGGTTAAATAGGGTTGATTTCCCAACATTGGGACGTCCCACAATGGCAACAGTTGGTAAGGCCATGTTTTCTCACTTTCTACAATAACTTCTTCTGCTCAAGATTTTCTCGAGTCGAGCTTGGTTCTGGATTGCCGAATTGCTCTGCCAAACGTTGACTCCAAGTTGTAGTCGCACGCGCACCTGCATATTTAGTCTGTACACGGTCATAGGCTTCAATTGCCTCAGTTGACTGTTCTTGGTATTCTTCCTCAAAGACAACATGCTCTAATGGCAATCTTGGTTTTACATCATGCTTTTGATTTGGCACACCGAGTGCAATCCCAAAGACTGGATAGGTATAGTCAGGAAGCTTGAACAATTCTGCTAACTCAACAGACTTGTAACGCACCAAACCGATGGTCACTCCTCCGTAGCCTAGGCTTTCTGCCGCAAGCAAGGTATTTTGCCCAGCAAGCGCAGCATCTACTGAAGTGATGAGGAGTCCTTCCACCCCTTGAGGTTGGAAAACATCCGTATGAAGACGGGCCCCTTTTTCTGCACGGTTTAGGTCACCGACAAAGAGGAGAAAGGCTGCAGACTGGCGAATCGCTTCTTGAGGAACTAACTCAAATAATGCATCCTTCTTTTCTTGACTTCTGACAAGGATGACAGAGTAAGATTGGAAATTTTTCCAAGAAGAAGCCATTTGGGCAGCTGTCAAAATGGTATTTAAATCTGCTTGGGGAATCTCTTGCTTCTTAAATCTACGCACTGAAGTATGAGCCTTCATTAATTTGATTGTTTCTGTCATCGGCGGTTTTCTCCTTCAAGTCTGGTTTCCTCTGCTAAATAACGGATGCGTTCCATGACCCGTCTAGCTTCCCAGGTTTCGTCATTCCCATGTTTCCCTTTAGCGAAATGCAGCTCCAAATCTTCAAAGTTGAAGTTGGAGGTGAAAAAGGTCGGTAAATTTTCCTGCATTCTATATTGGAGAATGACCTGCAAGATCTCGTCACGCACCCAAGCTGTTGATTGCTCGGCACCAATATCATCTAAAATCAAGACCTCAGCCAGCTTAATCTCGTCCACCAAGTTCTTAACATTGCCATTACCGATGGCATTTTTAACATCGATGACAAAGCTAGGATAGTGGAGGAGAGTTGATGAAACGCCACGTTTTTCTGACAAATCATGAGCTAGGGCAGCTACCATGAAACTTTTACCCACACCAAAGTCTCCATATAAGTACAGACCTTTTCGAATAGCTGGATATTGCTCCACAAAGGCTAGGAGCTTTTCAAAAACGGACAAGCGCCCCAAATCATCCAAGTCTACTTGAGCTAGGCTAGCTTTTTTAAGACTAGCTGGAAGATTGATTAGCTTGAGACGGTTTTTAATCGCCGCTTCTTTTTCTGCCGCGATGAGCTCCGGAGTCTCTTCATAAGAGACATCTGCATAGCCATGGTTCATGACTAGGATAGGCTTGTAGCCACGCGCGATATAGTCTGTATCTCCTCGGAGGAACTTCTCTCTCTCAGTGATGTATTGGTTAAACTTGGAAATACTTCGGTTCAACTCCTCCTGACTGAGAGATTCTTTCTGGATAAAGGCTACAACATCAGGGTCTTTCACAATTTGCTGGACCAAATCCTGATACTGAAATCGGCTTGGTTGACGCTTGAGTACGTCTCCGACACTTTCCATCTAGTCTCCTCCTTTTTCTAATCGAGCTAACATTTCTTTTTTCTTACGTTCTAGTTCTAAGCGAGTTTCTTCGCTAGTTTCATTCTTATATTCGGGATTGCTCCATTTAGGCACATTGGTTTTTGCTGGGGCAGTCTGATTCTGCTTTTGCGTTTTTGCTTTTTGGCCACGTTCACGAATACGGAGGACAGCCTCCTCGGCACTACGGATATTTTGATAGGCGTAGTCATTAGCCACCTTCATGGCGTATTTTTCATTGATATTGGCTGAATCAACCTTATTAAAGGTCAGGAGCAAGATAACATTAATCACTTCATCCAGCAAACCCAAGGCTGCCATCTGCTGGAGCAGGTCCCGTTCAGTCTGGGTAATACTTCCTTTGCGGGTCTGCTTGATTTCAGCAAGGAACTGTAAGGCTGTCTTTCTCTTAGCCTCTCGAATAATAGTTGCTTCCTTGGGACTAAAGTCAGAATTCACAGGCTTTTGCGCTATCTTTTCACGGATGCGTTTGACAGAAATCACTTGCGACACTGCTGTCGCTTTGGCTACTTGATAAGTCTCAAACCAGGTCCACTTCTGCTCGTCTGCTATTGCAAACAAGGCCAAAACATCCGAAGTCTCATCTTGAAAACGAAGACCGTCACGAGCCATGAGCTGACGGAAATGCTCCAAATCAAAATCATCTGCTGCTGGCTGACTGCTAGAGGTTTCTTGACTCGCAGACTCAGATAACTGAGGAAAGATTTGACTCAAGGCCACTGAGATAGGTTCCCCTTCAACACCTTCCTGTCTCATGGCTGCAACCGCACTATCCCCAATCATTTTTTCTAATAAGGTCCGATAAACTGTATGTTGTAAAAATTCTTGAGTTGATAAGGGAGAATGGAGTAACAAGTTATAGGCCTCCCCCTGCTGATAGAGGGTCACCAATTTCATAGCTGTCAGAGTTTTAAAAGCCTTTAAAAGGGTACCCATCCCAAAATTCAGATGATTGAGCATGGCTGCAAAGAGATGTTCCTTTTGACCACCATCCCAAAAAGTCACAGCATAAAGATAGAGGCTCAGCGCCTCCTGACCGATAATCGGGAGGTAGCACTGCACCATTGATGAGGTATCTTGCGACACCCGATTATTCTTTACAAAAGAAAAACGGTCATTTGGCTTCATTTATTTTTCCTTTTTCTTTTTAGAGGATTGTGTAATCTGCTGGAGTAGGCTTTCAAGCTCACTCACATCCTTAAAGCTACGGTAAACACTGGCAAAACGTACATAAGTAATCTCATCTAACTCTGCCAACTCTTCCATAACCAAAGAGCCAATAACCTCACTCTGAATTTCATTTTCATTGCGACTACGGAGTTTTTGTTCGATGCGATTGACCACCATGCCAATTTCATCACTAGACACTGGACGTTTCTGGGCTGAACGAATAATCCCGTTAAAGATTTTATCTCTTGAAAATTGTTCCCGTGTACCATCTTTTTTGACCACAACTAGTGTTCTCTCTTCAACACGTTCATAGGTTGTAAAACGATGCTGACACTCTTCACACTCACGTCTTCTTCTGATTGTATTTCCTTCTTCAGCCTGGCGACTATCGATTACACTTGATTTTGTAGCGCCACATTTTGGACAACGCATGCCTTTCCCTCCTTGTCGTTTTCTTTTCATTATACCATTTTTTAAGAGATTCCCAAAATAATTCTCCTTTTGGCTTGACAAGTTTTTTGTTTTGTTGTATTATTGAATTAACACAAAGGCAAATAGAAAGGAGATCGTGATGTCTTGGACATTTGATAACAATAAACCCATTTATGTGCAGATTATGGAGAAAATCAAATTGCAGATTATTTCCCATAAACTCGAGCCCAATCAACAGCTTCCAACCGTTAGAGAATTAGCAAGCGAGGCAGGGGTCAATCCCAACACCATCCAGCGTGCCCTATCGGACTTGGAAAGAGAAGGCTTCGTTTATACCAAGCGGACATCTGGACGCTTTGTCACAGAGGACTTGGACTTGATCCTCCAATCCCGTAAGCAACTGTCAGAAGAACAGTTACAACAGTTTGTAACAGGCATGGTAGAATTCGGCTATGAAAAAGAAGAACTACCGACTGTTTTGAGAGATTATATTGAAGGAGTTTAAACTATGACCTTGTTAGCATTTGAAAATGTGTCAAAATCCTATGGAGCAAGTCCTGCTCTTACAAATGTTTCCCTTGAAATTCCAGCTGGAAAAATCGTTGGCCTCCTTGGACCAAACGGTTCTGGAAAAACAACCTTGATTAAACTAATCAACGGCTTGCTACAACCAGAGGAAGGTCGTGTCCTTATCAACGACATGGAACCATGTCCAGCAACTAAAGCAATTGTTTCTTATCTCCCTGATACGACCTACCTCAACGAACAGATGAAGGTCAAAGAAGCTCTCACTTATTTCAAGACCTTCTACCAAGATTTTAATCTGGAACGTGCTCAAGGTCTCCTTCGTGATCTTGGCATTGATGAAAACAGCCGTTTCAAGAAACTCTCAAAAGGGAACAAAGAAAAGGTTCAGTTGATCCTTGTCATGAGTCGCGATGCTCGTCTATATGTGCTTGATGAACCAATCGGGGGTGTAGACCCAGCAGCTCGTGACTATATCTTGAACACCATCATCAACAACTACTCTCCAACTTCGACTGTCTTGATTTCAACTCACTTGATTTCAGACATAGAACCAATCTTGGATGAGATTGTCTTCCTCAAGGACGGAAAAGTCGTCCGTCAAGGAAATGTTGATGATATTCGCTATGAGTCTGGAGAGTCTATCGACCAACTCTTCCGTCATGAATTCAAAGCCTAGTTAAAGGAGATTATTATGTTTTGGAATTTAGTTCGTTATGAATTTAAAAATGTTAACAAATGGTATTTAGCTCTCTATGGTGCTGTGTTAGCACTTTCTGGTCTTATCGGAATTCAAGCAAAGACCTATAACAATCTACCCATCAAAGAAAGTCAACCTATTCTACTTATTTTTCTAGCACTCGTGTTTGGTGGCTTGATGATTACGCTTGGGATTTCAACCTTGATTTTGATCATCCGTCGCTTCAAGGGAAGTGTCTATGACCGACAAGGTTATCTCACTTTGACCTTGCCAGTTTCCGAACACCAGATTATCCTAGCCAAACTCTTGGGGGCCTTCATTTGGTCTCTGATCAGTTCAGCAGTCTTGGTTCTGAGCATTTATATCATTCTTGTGATCATTGAGCCTAATTCTGTTAATTTCCTTGCTTTCAAAGACTTGTTCCAACAGTACCTAGACAGTATCGGCTTATCTCTGATTTCATATATCCTCAGCACAGTTTCAGGAATCCTCTGCATCTACTTGGCAATCTCTATCGGACAACTTTTCAATGAATACCGCACAGCACTCGCGGTTTTAGCCTATATTGTTATCCAGATCGTGCTCGGTTTTGTCGGTCTCAACCTTCGCATAGATACTAATTTCAATATGATGCTTACATTTGAAATCTTTACGGATTTAATCCTAATTGCTGGATTCTACCTCGGTACTTACTATATCTTGAAAAACAAGGTTAATCTTCAGTAATCATTCAGAGGCTAGTTAAAAACTTAATTTTATAGTGGATTGAACTTAGAGTAGTATGCCATGGATTCTAAAACATTTATTAGACATTGTTTTGACTTTCCTAACCTATTTGTTCATATCTTATTTCAATCAACTATAGTAGAAAATGAAATAGATCTGTCTATGATAAAACGCATATTATAGGCTCTATAATATTTGTAGTGGGTAAATCCCCTATAGATATTATGGAGCCTATTTTGTTGTAGAAAAAAAGTCCCATATGACCTATAATGAAAAGCAACCAAACCATCATTAGAAAGAATCCTATGGAACAATTACATTTTATCACAAAACTGCTCGATATCAAAGACCCTAATATCCAATTTATGGATATCATCAATAGGGATACCCACAAAGGAATCATCGCTAAACTGGATTATGAGGCTCCACCTCGTCCTGATTGCGGAAATCAAATGAAGAAATATGACTTTCAAAAACCGTCTAAGATTCCTTACCTTGAGACGACTGGTATGCCTACCAGAATTCTTCTTAGAAAGCGTCGATTCAAGTGCTATCAGTGCTCAAAAATGATGGTCGCTGAGATTTCTCTCGTCAAGAAAAATCACCAAATCCCTCGTATTATCAACCAAAAAATTGCTCAAAAGTTGATTGAATAGGCTTCTATGACTGACATTGCCCATCAGCTTTCCATTTCAACTTCAACTGTCATTCGCAAGCTCAATGACTTCCGTTTTAAGCATGATCGCCTTCCTGAGATTATGTCTTGGGACGTTGAAACAGTCAGGGGAGTGACTGTTTCAATCGGGAGATGAAGATGAGTTTCATTTCTCAAGATTTTGACAATCTCAATATCATCACTGTCCTTGAGGGGAGAACACAGGCTATCATCCGCAATCACTTTCTTCGCTACGATAGAGCTGTTCGCTATCAGGTGAAAATCATTACTATGGATATGTTTAGCCCTTACTATGACTTAGCTAAACAGCTTCGCTTTCGAATTTCTAGGCTCAGGCTGAAACAGTCTCCCAGACTGTTTCACTCCCGTACTCTAAAATGGTGTCGGATTGCTTTCACCCTTCGTTTTTATATTTCTAGACTCAGGCTAAAACAGTCCACTGGACTGTTTTACTCCAACATCTTAGCTGAGCTATGAGTCGGGTTCGTGTCCAAATTATGAACCAATTCGATAGAAAATCCCATCAATACAAGGCTATCAAGCGTTACTGGAAACTTATCCAACAGGATAGTCGTAGACTCAACGATAAATAATTTTATCGTCCTACTTTTCGTATGCACTTAACGAACAAAGAGATTCTAAGCAATCTTTTGAGCTATTCAAAAGCTTTGAAACACCACTACAATGTCTATCAGCTCTTGCTTTTTCACTTTCAGAATAAGGAGTCAGACAAATTTTTTGGACTTATTGAGGACAATCTAAAAAAGGTTTATCCTCTTTTTCAGACTGTCTTTAAGACATTTCTTAAGGACAAAGAGAAAATTGGAAGCAACTAATAATCTCATTAAACTCATCAAACGAAATGCCTTTGGTTTTCGGAACTTTGAAAACTTCAAAAAACGGATTTTTATCGCTCTGAATATCAAAAAAGAAAGGACGAAATTTGTCCTTTCTCGAGCTTAGCTTTTTTCAATCATTTACAGTTGATAGATAGCCAAAACTTTCAGTTTTTAGTCTTCTTTTTTCTTGCGAGAAAGAAGTCCAAATCCGCCAAGGGCTCCAAGAAGTCCAAGTGTTGCTAGGCCTGCATGTGCTTCTGTACCTGTATTAGGCAATTCCTTCGCTTCTGCTTTCTTAGCTGCTGTAACTACCTCTCCTTGTGCTTTTGAAGCAGATTGAGGAACTTCTGGAGCTAAAACGGTGTATCCTGTAATTTTACCTGTTTCATTCACAACCGGAATTGGTTGTTTCCCTTGTGCCACTAAGCTATCGTATTCAGCTTGAAGACGTTCTTTTTCTTGTGCCTCAAGGACGTTTTGATAAGCTTTTGAAGTCGTATCATAAACAGCTTGCGCCGCTACTTGTTTAACTTGTAAATCTTTTAGTTTTAGCAATTCTGCCTCTAAACTATCCAGAGCATCTAACAAGTTTGCTTTTGCGATTGCTTTCTTAGCTTGTGCTTCTTTCAGTAATTGTGGTGCATTTTTTAGATTAGCTAAGGTTACTTGAGCTTCACCTAAAATAGCTTTTGCTTTATCCACATTAGCTTTCGCAGTCACTACATTTTCTTGAGCCATTAGCAAGTCGGCTTGCAGGCTAGCTAAACGAGCTTTAGATTGGGTAAGCACATCTTGTTTAGCTGTTAAATCTGCTTGTTTGGAAGCAAGAACTTCTTTAGCAGCTACTAAATTAGCTTGCTTAACGGTAATATCAGCACTTAAATCATCCACTGCCTGTTGAGCTTTAACAAGATTTTCTTGTGCTTGGATCAATGTGGCTTTAGCAGACGACAAGTTTGCTTGAGCAGTCGGAGTTTGAACAGCCACTGATTGTGCTTGGGTCAAGTTTGCACTAACTGATGACAATTGTGATACTGCATTATCGTAGGCTGTTTGAGCAGTCATTTTAGCTTCTTGAGCTACTTTATTATTAGCTTGTGCTTGGGCTAATTCTGATTGGGTAGTTGCTAGCACTGCTTTAGCAGAAGTTAAGGCTGCTTGTTTCGCTTTAATATCAGCATTTAAAGCATCTACTGCTTGAGTTGCTTTTGTTAAACGTTCTTGTGCTTTAGTTAAAGCTTTCTCTGCTAAAGTAAGATTAGCTTGAGCAGTCGGAGTTTGAACAGCCACTGATTGTGCTTCATCTAAAACTTGTTGAGCCTTAGTGTTAATAGCAACTGCGTTATTGTAATTATTTTGAGCAGCGCTTAAAGCTGATTGCACACTGTTATTAGTTGCTGTTTTAGCTTCTAAATCAGCTTTAGCTGTGTTATATGTTGCAATGATATTGTCGCTTGAGTTTGGATTAGGAAGTGGTGTTTTATCAAACTGTGACAAATCTGAAGAATCTGTATTGAAAATATTCAGACTAAGACTTAAAGTTCCATCTTTTAAGCGAGATAAACCTACACCAATATAATTCTCTCCAGTGGTAGCGTTACGTGTTCCTACAACACTTGATGCATGAAACCACTCATCTGGTGCGAAAATCCAACGTCTAATAGCATCATAAACATAATACTTAGCATCATCCATTGTTTCTTTCCCCAATTCAGTTGGATTCGCCCAACTAGAAGTATTAAAATAATTACCTGCCCAATCTTCATCAACCCATCCATATTTAGCATCTAAATCAGACGTATCATGATTAAACGTCCACATCTTCATATCTGTTGTCGCATAATAGTTTGCGTGCTTTTGGGCTTCGATAGCTGATTCTGCTGTTACTGCAACTGGTGTTGTACCAACTAGTTTACGGGCTTGATTAATTAAATCAGCCGCAAAAAGAGAAAGCTCTTTAGCTTGTTCAGCAGTTACATGATTAATATCAAACGATTGTTTTTTGTCATTTTCATTATGAATAAATTTATTCTTAGAATCTTCTGATTTAGCTAAGCTAGCTAAAGTATTAAGCGCTACATCACGTTGCTCTTTTGTTAACGAATAATCATAGGCATCTTTAAGAGCTTTTGCATATTCGTCAGACATTGTAATTGTATTAATCGCTTTATAGTCGTTTTCAGCTGTTTTGTATGCGAATTGAGCATCCGTTAAAGCTTGTGCTGTCTGTTGAGCTTTAGCTGTTTTAGCATCTAAATCTGATTTTGCTGTAGAAACGTTTTTGCTTGCCGCATCAACGTCTTTTTGAGCTTTGTCAATCGCTTGTTGACGGTTAGCATCCGCCTCTTGCGCTTTTTGCAACGCTGTTTTAGCTTCTGACAAATGAGCTTGTTTACTGGCTTCATCATTTTTTGCAGCTTCAGCTTCGTCCAAGATAGCTTTTTGACCTGTGCCATCTAAGATGGCTTGTTTATCATTGACATCTTTTTGCGCTGTAGCAACATCGGCTTGTTTGGCGTCTTCAATAGCTTGTGTTTGATGAGCTTGAGCTGTCTTAGCATCTAAATCTGCTTTTGTTGACGTAACAGTTTGATTGGCTGCATCAACCGCTTGTTGAGCGTTGTCAATCGCTTGCTGACGATTAGCATCTGCTGTTTGAGCTTTTGTTAAATCAGACTCTGCTTGGGAAACGTGATCTTGTGCAGTGTTAACCGCTGCTTGAGCATTATCACGATTAGCAATAACTTCGGCTTGACCTGTACCATCCAAAATAGCTTGTTTATCATTGACATCTTTTTGAGCAGCATCTACAGCAGCTTGTGATGTCGTCACTTGATCTTGTGCCTGACTAACCGTTTGAGTTTGGTTGGCAACTGCTGTTTCTGCCGTTGCTTGATTGCTTTCAGCTTGTGCCTGTAAGTCTTCAGCTTGTGACACTTTGTTTTGAGCCGCTGTGACATCAGCTGTTGCTCCAGAAATAGCTTCTGGCGTTGCTTGGTCTACCAGTGCTCGGGCTTCGTTTGTAGCTTGACTAGCTTCATCATAAGTCACTTGAGCACTATCTGCCTCTTTTGCTTGGGCTTGAACCGTTGCTTCTTGATGGCTTACAGCTTCATTAGCCGTATCAAGACTTGTTTTGGCTTCTGTGACATCAGCTTGAGTGACAGCCGCCTTGTCTTGGTTTACTTGTGTTTCAGGTTGGCTGGGTGTAGTCACACCGTCGGCATGGACGTTTGTCGCTACACCCAAACCAGCCATTAGAGTTGTCGCAGCTGCGACGGTTTTTGTCATAACATCTTTAATACCTGTTGATTTCATCAGTATAATCTCCTTAAAAATTTGTGTTGTCACTAATAGTATACCTCCCCCCGAATGCTTTTGTCAAGCGGTTTTCGGGACTTTTTGAGGGGTTTTTTGACTCATTTTTTAGGTCGTTTTTTGGTGGGTTAAACCACTTGATATAGTCACTTAGTTTATAAAATACATGTTAGAATAAAGCTATGGCATATAGTACAGATTTTAAACAAGGAGCATTAGATTACATCAAAGAAGGACACAGCCATGTCGAGACAGCCAAAGTTTTTGACGTTGGCGTCAGAACTCTCTTCACGTGGGAAAAGAAATTACGTGAACAAGGGCACTTAGAGCGGAAAAAGCGAGTCGCCAAAAGCCGAAAGATTCCTTTAGAGGAATTGAAAGCCTTTGTAGAGGCTCATCCAGACTCTTTCTTACGGGAAATTGCGGCACATTTTGATTGTGCTGTTCCTTCAGTATGGGCAGCTTTAAAGCAGATTAAGGTCACTTTAAAAAAAGACGACTAGCTTTAAGGAACAAGATCCAGAGAAAGTCGCTGAGTTTCTTGATATTTTGAATAACCTAAAAGATTTACCAGTCGTATATATTGACGAAACAGGAATCGACCGCTACCTCTATCGTCCTCATGCACGGGCTCCTAGAGGAGAGAAAGTCTATGAAAAGATTAGCGGACGGCGTTTTGAGCGGACTTCAATTGTTGCAGAACAAGTAGACGGAGAGTTTATAGCTCCTATGATTTACAAGGAAAGTATGACGAGCGACTTCTCTGTGAAGTGGTTCAAAACGCAACTTCCACCTGCTTTGAAGACACCTCATGTCATTGTTATGGACAATGCTAGTTTTCATCCCAAGAACATTTTGGATGAGCTTTGCGTCCAAGATAAACACTTTTTCTTACCTCTACCACCGTATTCACCAGATTTGAATCCCATCGAGCAAGCTTGGGCTATCTTGAAAAAGAAAGTGACGGATTTATTGAGGGAAGTTCCAAATGTTTATGAATGTTTAGAGCGCTTTTTTAAAACTATAGTGGATTGAACTTAGAGTACTACAATATAGATTCTAAAACATTTTTAGAAATTAATTTGACTTTCCTAACCTCTTTGTTCACATCTTATTTCAATCAACTATAAATGACTATATAACATCTTGTTTCAAAAAATACCAGATGAGGTGTTTTTTTTAGCATGCCCTTTTATGGATCAATAAGTGGTAAAAATAAGACAGTAACCTCAGAATAGCTACTGTCTTATCTCTTTTTTTACTTAAAGCCCTTGATATACTTGATAAATGGTAGAAAAAGAGCCTTTAAAGTAAAAAAAAGAGCTTTTAAGCTCTCAGATTGAAGACAAAGTCCTTGGAAGTCAAGTTTCTAAGGGCTTTTCTTTGTGTAAAGTCGTATAATAGAGGTAAGAAGAGTTGTGAGGTGTTCCCTATGTTTCACAAAGAAAAACCTGACTATA
>NZ_JASHBO010000008.1:0-127737 GCF_047464615.1 Streptococcus infantis | reverse complement strand
TAAAAACGTTTAAAATATTTTCAACAACCTATCGAAATCGACGTAAACGCTTCGGATTACGAATGAATTTGATTGCTGGCATTATCAACCGTGAACTAGGATTTTAGTTTCGCAGGAAGTCTAATGTAATACTCTTCGAAAATCTCTTCAAACCGCGTCAGCTTCGCCTTGGATTATATATGTGACTGACTTCGTCAGTCTTATCTACAACCTCAAAGCAGTGCTTTGAGCAACCTGCGGCTAGCTTCCTAGTTTGCTCTTTGATTTTCATTGAGTATAAAAATAGTATAAGACTGAAAAGGGGGATGTATGGCTCTATTTAGTAAAAAAGATAAATATATTCGAATCAATCCCAATCGTTCGACTGTAAATCAACCTCAGATCAAGCCAGAGGTTCCAGATGAGCTCTTCTCCCAATGTCCTGGTTGCAAATATACGATTTACCAAAAGGACTTGGGGAGTGAGCGGATATGCCCTCACTGTGGCTATACCTTCCGTATTTCAGCTCAAGAGCGTTTAGCTTTAACCATTGATATGGGGACGTTTTTGGAAATGTTTAAAGGGATTGAGACTCAGGATCCTTTGAATTTTCCAGGCTATCGTAAAAAATTGACTTTGATGCGTGAAAAGACAGGTCTTGATGAGGCTGTTGTAACAGGAACAGCTTTGATTAAGGGAGAGAAGGTTGCCCTTGGCATCATGGATTCTAACTTTATCATGGCATCGATGGGGACAGTTGTTGGTGAGAAAATCACTCGCTTGTTCGAATATGCGACCGCTGAAAAATTACCTGTCGTATTGTTTACAGCTTCTGGTGGAGCACGAATGCAGGAAGGAATCATGAGCTTGATGCAGATGGCCAAAATTTCTGCCGCAGTCAAACGTCATTCCAATGCAGGTCTCTTTTATCTGACAATCCTTACTGACCCGACGACTGGAGGTGTTACAGCTTCATTTGCTATGGAAGGGGATATCATCTTAGCGGAACCTCAAAGTCTTGTTGGTTTTGCTGGACGTCGTGTCATTGAAAATACGGTAAGAGAAGACCTACCAGAAGACTTCCAGAAAGCAGAGTTTTTACTGGAACATGGTTTTGTGGATGCAATTATTAAACGGCGAGAATTGCCAGATACGATTGCTCGATTAGTAAGACTACACAGGAGGGAGAGTTGATGAATATTGCGAAAATCGTTAGAGAAGCTCGTGAACAAACTCGCCTAACAGCCTTGGATTTCGCAACAGGAATTTTTGATGATTTTATTGAGCTGCATGGGGATCGCTCTTTCAGAGATGATGGTGCTGTTATTGGTGGTATCGGATGGTTGGGAGAACAAGCGGTAACTGTTGTCGGAATCCAAAAAGGTAAAAGCTTACAAGATAATCTTAACCGTAACTTTGGTCAACCTCATCCTGAAGGTTACCGAAAAGCCCTTCGTTTGATGAAGCAAGCAGAAAAGTTTGGTCGTCCAATTGTAACCTTCATCAATACTGCTGGTGCCTATCCTGGTGTAGGTGCAGAGGAACGTGGGCAAGGTGAAGCTATTGCCCGCAATCTCTTTGAAATGAGTGATTTAAAAGTTCCCATCATTGCCATTATTATCGGTGAAGGAGGCTCTGGTGGAGCTCTAGCTCTAGCAGTAGCTGACCGTGTTTGGATGCTAGAAAACTCTATCTATGCAGTTCTCAGTCCCGAAGGCTTTGCTTCTATCTTGTGGAAAGATGGCACGCGTGCCATGGAAGCAGCTGAGTTGATGAAAATCACCTCGTATGAGTTGTTGGATATGCAAGTTGTTGATAAGGTCATCTCTGAGGTGGGTCTATCAAGTAAAGATCTGATCAAGCAAGTGAAAGAACAACTTCAAGCGGAGCTAGACACACTTGGTAAACTTTCGCTAGACCAACTCATTGAAGAACGTTACCAACGCTTTAGAAAATATTAAAAGAAAGCTAGAACTAAAAGCGGTTCTAGCTTTTTGGTTTCTCTCAAGAATTCATTTCAGGATTAATAATTGACAGTTGAGGAAATGGAACTGAGAGTCGTAAAAAAAGATGTATATTATATAATAAGGAATGATAATCTATAAGTGCTCCAGAGAATAGACTAGGTTTTTATAGATTTTATGCTGTGCTTGATCAGAATATAACTGATAAACTGAATAGGGGGTTGTTAATTTTTCCCTCCATCAAGGTAATTTTAATTTTTTTAAGGAATGAGTATGAAAAAACTTTGGCATTTGGGAGTCTTTATCTTACTGGTATTTCTATCGGTTTATCTACCAGAGTTAGGGATTGTGCATCTGACTAAGTTTTTAGGATGGGGGATAAATGGCTATTCTATCTTTTTAACAGTTGAAGTAATAGCTCTTTTGCTATTATTTATCTACTGGCTCAAAAAGAAAGAGATGCTCTATATTTTCGAAAAAAAGGGTTCAAAGAAGTCAAGATTCTTTTTCCTTGTAGCTGGTCTAGTGGCTACTTATTTTGATCGTCAATTGGTGGATGCTTTTCAATTACAGTTTCATCACTTAATTGATAACAAGTATATCTTTCAAGAACTTCTTTCGACTCTATACTCCAATGGGCAACCAACTTTTCTATCAACTGTTCTCAGTTTTAGTTTAACAGTAGTCGTCGGACCTATATTGGAGGAACTGATTCATAGAGGGTACTTTATGAATACCTTTTTCCCCCAGTCCAAGTACTATCTGGATGTTATCCTATCTGCTCTTATCTTTGGACTTAGTCATTTGATCCTAACTCACCGAGATCCTATCAGTTTGATGTTTTATAGTTTAGGCGGTCTCTTCTATGCCCTGATCTACCGTTGGACAAAGAATCTAAAAATCACAATTCTATGCCATAGTTTTTTTAACTTTCTCACTTATGCCAAGCCCATCTGGATATTTGTTTATAATTATGTCTATTACCACTTTTTTAGATAGTGGAAGGCAAAGAAAAAAGTGTTTGATCTGAGTCAAACACTTTTTCTATATTATTTAATCTTCTTCTGTCACAAATTGACTGAGGAGTCCATTGATGAAACGGGCTGACTTTTGATCTGAAAAGCTCTTAGCAAGCTCAATAGCTTCGTTAACAGCTACGAGCTGAGGAGTATCAAATGAAGTGATTTCAAAAACTCCTAGGCGTAGTAAATTCTTTTCTACCAATGTCAGACGATCGATGGTCCAACCAGTTTTCAAATGTTGTGTGATTTGTTTGTCCAGATCATCCTTTTTAGCTTGGACACCAGAAACGAGCTCTACAAGGAAGTTAGGAAGTTGTACGTCTGTATCTTCACGATCATGTGTGTAGGCGAAGCGACAAGCAGTTTCTAGACCTGAACCATATTCAAGACTCATCAGGGCTTGGAAAGCACACTTACGTAGTTCACGTCTAGATTCTAATAATGGACTAGTCATTGAGGAAGTCCTCGTCGAATAAGTCTTTCAATTCTGGTTTTGGTGTTTTATCTGGAACGATACCTGCAACGTGAATGTTGACAGCAGAGATTTCAACATCAGCCATGTTACGGACAGCATCCTTAACAGCTTTCTGGATAGCCATAGCAACCTTAGGAACTTTGACACCGTACTCTAGGTAGAGGTAGATATCAGCTGTGAGCTCATCGTTTGCTTCTTTTAGATATACGCCACGACCAAGAGAAAGTTTTGAAAGGGTGTCAGATACTGATTTGTTTGAAAAAGAGTGTACGCCTTCAACTTTCGCAGTTGCGATAGCAATGATTTTTTCTAGTACACGTGGGGCGATAACGATTTCGCCAAGTTGTTCTTCAATTCCCATAGAATGACCTCTTTCTAGTTTCTAGAGATTAGGCGCGAGAAACGTAAGTTCCTTCTGCAGTGTTGATAATCAATTTTTGACCTGCTTCGATGAAGTCTGGAACGTTCACGACAAGACCAGTTTCCATTGTTGCTGGTTTACCAGAACCTGTAACAGTAGCACCTTTGATAGATGGTTGTGTTTCAGCAACTGTCAATTCAACAGTAGTTGGTACAGTTACACCGATTACTTCAGTTCCGTAGAATTGGATTTTTACATCTGAGTTTTCAAGGATGTAAAGCAATTCGTTTTCAACATTCACAACAGGAATTTCGTATTGGTCATAAGTTTCTGTGTTCATGAAGTAAGCTGTGTCGTCCATTTTGTACAAGTATTGAGCCGGAACTGTTTCGATGATCGCTTGCTCAAATTTTTCTTCTGGGCGGTAGCTTGTTTCAAAAGTTGAACCAGTGCGGACATCACGCAATTTCATACGCATGATAGTGTTTCCTTTACCTGGTTTGTGGTGGCTAGCTTCCAAAACGCGGATCAATTTTCCTTCAGCTGTTTCAAAAGTCATACCAGCCTTTAGTTTACTTGCTTCAATCATATTTTTACCTCTTTAATAAATATTATTACTCTTCATTCTACCATAAAATGGTCTGAAAATAAAGTCAAAATGGTTTTGAAAGATACCAGAAGGGTAACATTAACCTTCTGGCTGCTTTCCTTCCGCTTAATCTTCTTTCAACTTCGCCAATTCTTGAGCAAGGAGTTTAAGGGCGACTTGTGGGTTGGCTTGTCCTTTAGTTGCTTTCATTAGGAATCCAGTAAATGCTTTGTCTGCATTACGTTTACCTGACTTGAAGTCGGCAACGGCAGCTTCGTTATCCGCAAAGACTTGGTGGATAATTGGAATTAAGACAGCTGGATCAGAGATTTGCACCATGCCTGCTTTTTCCACGTATTCACGCGCGCCACCGCCATTTTTAGCCAGGTGAACAAAGACTTTCTTGGCAATCTTAGAAGAGATCGTGCCGTCTTCGATGATGGCAATCATTTCTACCAAGTTTTCTGGCGTCAATTCGATTTGTTCTAGTGTCTTACCTTCGGCGTTCAAGAATTGAGCGACTTCGCCTTGGAGCCAGTTAGAGACTTGTTTGGCATCGCCACCGAGGGCGACAGCTTTTTCAAAGAAGTCAGAAGTGACTTTGTTTGCAGTCAACTGGCTAGCATCGTAGTCTGACAAGCCAAGGTCAGATATGTAGCGTGCACGGCGTTCTTTTGGAAATTCTGGCAACTCTGTGCGCATTTCCTCAATCCACTCGTCTGAGATTTCAAAGAGTGGTAGGTCTGGTTCTGGGAAGTAACGGTAGTCAGCAGCGCCTTCCTTAACACGCATGAGGATGGTTGCCTTGTTGGCTTCATCGTAACGGCGTGTTTCTTGGCGAATTTGTCCACCTGAGCGAAGGATTTCAGCTTGACGTTGGACTTCGTATTCAAGACCTTTACGGACGTTTGAGAAGGAGTTGAGATTCTTCAACTCAGTCTTGGTACCGAATTTCTCTTGACCATAAGGACGAAGAGAAATGTTGGCATCCACGCGCATCGAACCTTCTTCCATCTTAACGTCAGAAATGCCAGCGTACTGGATGACTTCCTTAAGGGCTGTTAGATAAGCATAGGCTTCTTCTGGGGAACGCATGTCGGCTTCAGATACAATCTCAATCAAAGGCACCCCTTGACGGTTGAGGTCAACATAAGAGTAACCATCTGTACCATGGGTGTTCTTACCTGCATCTTCTTCCAAGTGAGCACGTTCAATACCGATTTTCTTAGTTGTACCATCTTCTAACTCCACTTCAATCCAGCCGTTGTAACCGATTGGCTCATCAAATTGAGAAATTTGATAGGCTTTAGGATTGTCAGGATAGAAGTAGTTCTTGCGGTCAAAGTGCATCTTTTTGTTGATGTCCATGTTGAGGGCAAGAGCTGCTTTGATACCAGCATCGACAACACCTTTATTGAGAACTGGCAGTACGCCTGGGAAAGACCAGTCAATCACGTTTGTATTAGCATTTTGGTCATTTCCAAAGTGGGCAGAAGTAGGTGAGAAGATTTTTGAATTGGTGTTGAGCTCTACGTGGACTTCAAGTCCAATGACTGTTTCAAAGTTCATTAGTTGTCACCTCCAAAAATCACGGGTTGTTGTTTGTGGTAGTCTGTTGTTGCTTCAAAAGCAGCAGCAGCTTGGTAAATGGCTTCCTCAGAATACTTAGGACCAATCAATTGTAGACCGACAGGTAGTCCTTGAGAGAATCCAGCAGGAATCGAAATTCCTGGGAGACCTGCCAAGTTGACTGGGATGGTCAAAAGGTCAGCCAAGTACATGGCAACTGGGTCGTGGTTGAGAGAATCCAAGTCATAGGCAACGCTTGGTGCAGTTGGGCCCAAAATCAAGTCGTAATCCGCAAAGACTTTTTCGAAATCTTGGATGATGAGGGTACGAACTTGACCAGCCTTCTTGTAGTAGGCATCATAGTAACCTGATGAAAGGCTGAAAGTACCTAGCATGATACGACGTTTTACCTCTTCACCGAAACCTTGGCTACGGCTGTTTACATAGATTTCATCAAGATTAGTCGCATCTTCTGCGCGGTAGCCGTAACGGATACCGTCAAAACGTTGCAAGTTTGAGGAAGCTTCAGATGAAGCGATGATGTAGTAAACGGCAACTCCGTATTTAGAGTGAGGAAGGCTGACTTCTTCGATGATAGCACCAAGTTTTTCAAAGTGTTTAGCGGCGTTCAGAATGGTTTCCTTAACCTCTGGGTCAATTCCTTCTCCAAGGTATTCCTTAGGCAAAGCGATTTTCATACCCTTGATGTCTTGGCCAATTTTTGAAGTAAAGTCGGCAATGCGGACTGGAGCAGAAGTAGAGTCTTTTGCATCTTCGCTGGCAATAGCATTGAGCAAGAGGGCATTTTCCTTAACAGTTGGAGCAAAAGGTCCAATTTGGTCTAATGAGCTACCAAAGGCAATGAGACCGAAACGTGAAACTGTTCCGTAAGTTGGTTTGAGACCAACAATCCCGTTAAAGGCAGCAGGTTGGCGGATAGAACCACCAGTATCGGAACCAAGTGATAAACGGACTTGTCCAGAAGCTACAGCTGCAGCTGAACCACTTGATGATCCACCAGGAACCTTGCTGTGGTCCCAAGCATTTTTGGTTGCACCGTAGTAAGAAGTCTCACCTGATCCACCCATGGCAAATTCGTCCATGTTAGTTTTCCCAACAACGATCAAGCCCTTAGATTTTGCATTGGCAACAGCTGTGGCATCAAAGATAGGCTCGTAGTTATAGAGCATTTTTGAAGCTGCTGTTGTTAAGAGACCATCTGTAGAAATGTTATCCTTAACAGCCAGGGGAATTCCAGAAAGAACATTGTCAGCATCGATTCCAGCTTCATCAATAGCTTTAGCCTGAGCAAGAGCTTGATCTTCAGCGATTGTAACAAAAGAATTGAGGGCTTCCTCGCGAGACTTGATATCTTCAAGAGTTGCTTGTGTCAACTCAGTTGCTGAAATTTCCTTAGAAACAAGGAGATTGTGCAAGTCTTCAATCGTTTTATTGTTAAAAGTCATTAGGCATCTCCTCCATCATCCAGGATAGCTGGTACCTTGATATAGTAGTTATCTTTTTCAGGTACATTTTTAAATAAGCGGTCACGGTCAGTTCCTTCTTCGGCTACGTCTGGGCGAAGAACGGTCTTGCGATCTGCCATGGTAGTCGTTGGTTCAACACCAGTAGTGTCGACTTCGCCCAGCAATTCGACCATATCAACAATCTTAGACAAGGTAGTCGCAAAGGCAGCAGTTTCTTCTTCTGAGAATTTTAATTTTGAAAGATTGGCAACGTGTGTTACCTCTTCTTGCGTAATTTTCATCTGATATCCTTTCGTGAAATGATGATTATTTATCTGTTCTATTTTACCATATTTTCCTATAAATAAGGGAGGTAAAGCTGAAAAAAGACATCTGGCAAGTCAAGAAAGAGATTTTTAAAGAGACAAAAAAATAGCCGTCCTAACTTTGGCGAGTTAACGAGCTATTTTTTAGTTATGTAATTACAGCCACCGTCTTAAACGGCTCTGTGGGGTGTTGTTGTCGCAACACCTTTTTCTATATTCATTGCAACATTTACTTTAAAAATTGCAAGGGGAGTAGGATGGTTAGCACCTAAGTGGGGCAATAGTTGAATAGTAGGCATTAAAATTGCTAGATAGTTTTTGTTTGTTGTTGATTAGCAAACTAAGATTCTTTGATTTTAATATGCACTCTTTTGGTATTCATTCCATAAATCCTGAAGTTCATCTGCATTTTCTAAGACATATTGCCTTATCATTTTTAGGTCTTTTGCTTTTGCTTTACCATCTCTCAGTTCACCGTTCAGAAACATTGAATCCACTTCTTTTCCGTGGATATAAAAGTGAATATGCGCTTTTTGACCTTTATGGTTATGTTCGTTAGGATGAATTTCAATACCATACTTTTATACTCAATAAAAATCAAAGAGAAAACTAGAAAGCTAGGCACAGGCAGTACTTGAGTACGACAAGCCGACGCTGACGTGGTTTGAATTTGATTTTTGAAGAGTATTAGGAAAGAATATTTAGGCATGTAGTAGTCCCACGTAGTCCTTCCATGTTTCAAGGTAGTTATCGCGATTTAACTCAATTTGCTTTTGAGCAAAACGAATGTCATAGTCTGCCAAGTCCAAATTTTCTAATACTTCTCCAGTTAGAATACTAAAGGTTCCAATTAATTCATCGTCATCATACATGCGTAAAATAGGGTTGCTTGGATTCTTGTAAATATCATCTTTTGTCACTTCTAAATTAGTTACACCAAATTCCTTGAACATGAGTGCTTCTCCTTTTTCTTTTATTATATCATTTTTGCTAGAATTGTCACGGTTTTCGATATATTTGACTACAAGGAATAGCTTTTATTCAAGTATAGTCTAACATAAAATAGAAATTGAAAAAAATGGCAAAATCCGATATAATGGAGTGTTGAAAGGAATGGTAAAATCCAATGTAAAAATCATTCTTAGCTATTGAAACAAGAAAAATAGAGAATCAGAGAAAGAGAACTTATGAATATTCAAGAAGAAATTAAGAAACGTCGTACCTTTGCTATCATCTCCCACCCTGACGCGGGGAAAACAACCATTACTGAGCAGTTGCTCTACTTTGGAGGCGAGATTCGTGAGGCTGGTACCGTAAAAGGAAAGAAAACAGGGACTTTTGCCAAGTCTGACTGGATGGATATCGAGAAGCAACGTGGGATTTCGGTTACTTCATCTGTGATGCAATTTGACTACGATGGTAAGCGTGTCAATATCCTAGACACCCCAGGGCACGAGGACTTTTCAGAAGATACTTATCGGACTTTGATGGCGGTGGATGCTGCGGTCATGGTCGTGGACTCTGCAAAAGGTATCGAGGCCCAAACCAAGAAATTGTTTGAGGTTGTGAAACATCGTGGCATTCCCGTCTTTACCTTTATGAACAAGCTGGACCGTGACGGTCGTGAGCCTTTGGATCTCTTGCAAGAATTAGAAGAAGTTCTAGGCATTGCGAGCTATCCTATGAACTGGCCAATCGGGATGGGGAAAGCTTTTGAAGGTTTGTATGACCTTTATAACCAACGCTTGGAACTCTACAAGGGGGATGAACGTTTCGCTAGTCTAGAAGATGGGGACGAGCTTTTTGGCAGCAATCCTTTCTATGAGCAAGTCAAGGATGATATTGAACTTTTAAATGAAGCTGGGAATGAGTTTTCAGAGGAAGCCATCCTTGCGGGTGAATTAACACCAGTATTCTTTGGTTCAGCTCTTACTAACTTTGGTGTTCAGACCTTCCTTGAGACTTTCCTCAAGTTTGCTCCAGAACCACATGGACACAAGAAAACAGATGGCGAAATTGTGGATCCGTATGACAAGGATTTCTCAGGTTTTGTCTTTAAAATTCAAGCCAACATGGACCCTCGACACCGTGACCGCATCGCCTTTGTTCGAATCGTATCGGGTGAATTCGAGCGTGGTATGAGTGTTAATCTCCCTCGTACTGGTAAGGGAGCTAAGCTGTCAAATGTGACTCAGTTTATGGCGGAAAGTCGTGAAAATGTCACTAATGCCGTGGCTGGAGATATTATCGGAGTTTACGATACTGGTACTTATCAGGTGGGAGATACTTTGACAGTTGGGAAAAACAAATTTGAATTTGAACCACTGCCAACCTTTACTCCTGAAATTTTCATGAAAGTTTCTGCCAAGAATGTCATGAAGCAAAAATCCTTCCACAAGGGGATTGAGCAATTGGTGCAAGAAGGAGCCATTCAGCTTTATAAGAATTACCAAACAGGCGAGTACATGCTGGGTGCTGTTGGTCAACTTCAGTTTGAAGTCTTCAAACACCGTATGGAAGGGGAGTATAATGCTGAAGTGGTCATGAGTCCAATGGGTAAAAAGACCGTTCGTTGGATCAAGCCTGAGGACTTGGATGAACGGATGTCATCAAGCCGAAATATCTTAGCTAAAGACCGTTTCGACCAACCAGTCTTCCTCTTTGAGAATGACTTTGCCCTCCGCTGGTTTGCGGACAAGTATCCAGATGTAGAGTTGGAGGAGAAGATGTAAATCGTTACAAATGACTAGCAACATAAAGTTGCTGTCATTTGACGGTAACCGCTATGGCGGCTTACCTAAACGCTTCACTAGGAAAAATCCACGAATAATATCGATCCGTGGATTTTTCCGTCGTAATGGTAAGGAAGCGAATTTCCCCACTAACTCATTGGCGAAAAATAATCGTTTTCGCGTTTTCGTGTCGTATAGTTGATTGAAATAAGATGTGAACAAAGAGGTTAGGAAAGTCAAAACAATGTCTAATAAATGTTTTAGAATCCATGGCGTACTACTCTAAGTTCACTCCACTATAGTAAAAGAGTTCCTGAGTTGGTAACTTATCTTAAAACTATTGAAAAAAGTCAAGGAAGGGATTTTCTTGGCTTTTCTTGTAGGCTGTTTTTAACAAAATTCCTAAAACTCCGTCCCGATTTGGGACGGAGTTTAGGAGGTCTTTTAGGTCGCTAATCGGTAAACAGCTTCAGCATAGATATCCATAGCATGATAGAGATCATCTAAGATAGCATATTCATTTGCTTGGTGTTCTGTTTGCTCTCTTCCTGGGAAGAGGGCACCAAAAGCGACACAGTTTGGCATGGTACGTGCAAAGGTTGCGCCGCCAGATGATAGAGCGGGACTATTGTCACCAGTTTTTTCTTCATAAACCTGCATGAGTGTAGTGACGAGCATACTATCTCTTGCCACGTAAAGTGGCGCTAGGTAGTCAAATTCTTGGTAGCTAAGTTGGTAAGCTTTTGCGCGCTCTTTCAGCTGATGAACAAGGGCATCCTTGTCTGCAAGGACTGGGATTCGGATATCAATTCGAATCTCAGAACTTTCGGGAGTAATGGTTAAGGCGGCCACATTAAAGGATAAATGTCCAGAAGGCTGGTCGCTAATATCACCAAAGATTCCTTTTCCTTGACCATCTTGACCAACTTCTTTGGCAAGAAATGTAAGTGCAGGATGGGATTGAATAGAATCAAGGACGGTGGCTAGACGAATGACTGCATTAATCCCTTGACTGGCATCCTTGGCATGCTTAGATAGTCCTAGAACAGTAAGGGACTGATCATTTTGTTGATAATCATAACAAGCAACTACTAGACCTTCTTGGAGTTGTTCCATAAGTGGTCCTTGATAAGTTGCCTTATCAGGTACGACATTAAAGGCTCCACCTATATCTAAGGCGAGTTGTTCTGATCCAGGTCCATGAAGTTTGACTTGAAGGAGCCCTTTTTCTGCATAGGTTAATGGGAATGATGAGTCAGGAGCAAATCCCATGCTGGCGTGTTCTTCAATGGCATTATATCTTGCCATACAACGCCAAAGTGTTTCTTCATCAGTACCAAATATGAAACGAACCCGTTTTTTGAATTGAATTCCTTGGTCAAGCAAGCTTTTGACTGCGTAAAGGGCTGCAAGAGAAGGTCCTTTATCATCCTGCGCACCCCGACCATAAATCCGTCCATCTCTGATACTAGCTTCAAATGGAGGAGTTTCCCAGTCTGTCAAATCGCCTGCAGGAACGACATCTAGGTGGCAGAGGATGGCAAGGAGATCCCCCTCACCAACTTCTGCATACCCATAATATCCTTGAGGATCAAGGTAGGTTTTAAAACCAAGTTCTTGACATAAGTCCAGCGTTTTTTTCAGGACATCTTGAATGGCTTGACCAAAGGGAGTGCCATTTTCACCTTCATTGAGAACAGAAGGATAAGAGATGATTGTTTTCAAACTTTGAAGAAAATCATCTTTGATTGATTCTGTAATATAGGATTTCATCCGTATTTCCCCTTTTGACTATAAGAATGGCACTAGGGTACCCAAGATAAGAAGTAAAATACTTGCAACGACAATGACGATGACGAGTTTTCCAACAAATTTCCACCAAGTTCCAAGGCTGACACGACCAAGAGCAAGAGCACCCATAACAATACCTGAAGTAGGAGTCACAAGGTTAAGGACACCAGATGCAGATTGGTAGGCAGTGACGATAAGGCTTGCTTTAACATTGACGAACTCTCCAAGAGGAGCCATGATCCCCATGGTTGCACTAGCAAGGCCAGATGAAGAAGGAATGAGGAAGGACATAGGTAGGTAGAAGATATAGGTCAATACGATGAAGACTTGAGGAGAGAGACCTTGAAGGCCGATTTCACCCCAGTGTAGGATGGTTGCAGTAATCATACCATCGTTCATGATAACTTGGATACCACGAGCAACCGCACAAATCAAGGCTACTGAAAGCAAATCTGCAGCACCAGTTAGGAAGGTTGAGACAATCTTGCTTTCTTTGAGACCATAGACAACACCGATCAAAATCCCCATAACGGCAAAGAGCATAGCGCCTTCTGGGAAGTACCAGCTACCAAATGGTTGAGCATCTGAACCGATAACTCCTCCAATTACAGGAAGGCCGATTAACCAATTCTTGAAGTCTTCAAATACAGTAACATGCAAATCAACCCAAGGGATGAAACTTGCAATCATAATGATAAAGGTTAATACAAATAAAGCGAGGACATGTTTTTGTTTCTTGCTCAAGGTAGATGGTGCATCATCGTTTTCTGAAACATTGAAGTGTTTGATATCTTCTTCGCGTTGAGCGTAAACGAGTGATTTAGTAGGATCTTTTTGAATCTTTTCTGCATAACGATAGACAAAGTAAGTGCTGATACCTGTCATTACAAACCAGAAGATAACACGGAGAATAACCCCATCCATAGAAGAGATTCCCGCAGTATCAGAAGCGATAACAGTAGCAAATGGATTCAATGTAGATGCCAAACAACCAACTTGAGAACCTAGTAAGATGATGGCGACGGCAGTGATGCTGTCAAAACCAACTGCCATCATTACAGGAATAAGAAGGGGGTAGAAGGCCATGGTTTCTTCTCCCATACCATAGGTAGTTCCTCCAAGTGCGAAGAGGGGCATGAGGATGAGAATCAACATTTTTTCGCGGCCCTTGTATTTTTTAACGATGGAGGCAATCCCTACATCGAGTGTACCAGTAGCGTTTACGACACCAAGGAAACCTCCGACCATAAGGATAAAGAAGGCAACATCGATGGCTGCGCTAGTTGGTTCGTGACCGAGCATGGCACGAATTGGTGCCATGAGGACATCGTAAATCCCTTGAGGATTTGAGTCAACAGTTTGATAGGTACCTGCGATGAGGTTACCTGCTTCATTGGTATCATACTTACCTGCTGGAATGATCCAGGTTAAAAATGCCATGATGGTAATGATGATAATCAAAACAGTGTATGATGAGGGCATTTGAAACCTTTTTTTATTTTCACTCATTTGTTTTTCCTCCTAAACTATGTCACACAGTATAAAAACGAATGATGTGGCAAGAGTGCTGACTAAACTTTCTTGAAAGGTATGACTAAACTATTATTCTTTCACGATGATTGTTCCGCTATCAGATTCAATCAAGGCTCCCAAATTGCTGAGGGAAGTGATGACGGCTTTTCCTGCTGGACGATTGGTCACAAAATCAATGGCAGCTTGGATTTTTGGTAGCATACTACCAGGAGCAAATTGCTCCTCTTTGATGTATTCTTGAAGTTGGTTAACAGTTACCTGCTCCAATTTTTCTTGATTTGGTTTGTTATAGTTGATATAGGCATAATCGACGCCAGTTAAAATGATGAAGAGATCTGCTTCGACTAGCTCTGCCAAGCATTGCGATGCAAAATCCTTATCAATGACAGCTTCTACTCCTGATAAGTAACCGTTTTCATTTTTGGTTACAGGAATACCTCCACCGCCTGCTGCGATGACAATTTGTCCCTTATCTAAGAGTGCGCGTATACTATCGATTTCTTTGATATAAACAGGTTTTGGAGAAGCCACTACCTTACGCCAGCCACGTCCTGCATCTTCTTTAAAGTTAGCCCCAGTTTTTTCGCTTTCTGCTTTAGCCTCTTCTTCTGAGTAGAATGGACCAATGGGTTTACTTGGATTGAGAAAGGCAGGATCATTCTTGTCCACGACAACTTGTGTGACAACAGAAACGACAGTTTTATCAAGATGAATATCTTGTAAAGCATTTTCCAGAGCATTCTGGAGCCAAAAACCGATGCTACCCTCTGTCATAGCAACAAGTGAATCGAGAGGAAAGGCAGGATTTTTTTCGGAATTCGCTGCTAGGTGTTGGAGGAGAAGGTTACCAACTTGCGGTCCATTGCCATGGGTGATAATCAATTCATCACCATTTTGGATGAGTTTTACCAGATGGCGTGCTGTTTCTGCCAGAGCAGCTTCTTGAGCTTGAGCAGATGGATCTGTGGAAAGAATGGCATTTCCTCCAAGAGCGACAACGATTTTACGATGAGACATGAGCGCTCCTTTCTTTTGGATGAACAAAAGCCAATTTTGGTTAAAGGCTTGGATTTGGAAGTTGAGAAGAAATACTTTGTAGGGACGAGTTGAATTGGAATTTCGAAATGCGAATAACTGGAAGGCAGTTACTTGTTATGAGGTTTTTGCTTGAATGGTGACTAGTGGTGAATTCCAATTCAGAGCTCGTAACTATTACAAAAAGGGACTGGACTAAAACACTAGTCTCAGCCCCTAAGCTGTTTCTTATAGTTTGTATCACACTTTAGGAATGTAGAGATTTCCTAGTGTAGCAGCCATAACGGCTTTGATGGTGTGCATACGATTTTCTGCTTGATCAAACTGACGAGCATATTTGCTATGGAAGACCTCGTCAGTTACTTCCATTTCTTTTACACCAAATTTCTCAGCTACTTGTCTGCCGTAGATTGTGTTCGTATCATGAAAGGCTGGTAAGCAGTGGAGGAAGATTAAGTTTTCATTGCCTGCTTTCTTAACAAGATCCATATTGACTTGATAAGGTTTTAGCAAAGCGACGCGTTCTGCAAACTTATCTTCTTCGCCCATAGATACCCAAACATCAGTGTAAAGGACATCAGCCCCTTTTACAGCTTGATCAGCATCTTCTGTGATGAGGATGTGAGCCCCACTTTCTTTGGCATATCCCTCAGCCAGTGCAACAACTGCTTGATCTGGGAAGAGTTCTTTTGGTGAAAAGACATGAACGTTCACACCAAGGATCGCTCCTGTTACTAGAAGGCTATTGGCAACATTGTTACGACCGTCACCACAGTAAACCAATGTCAAACCTTCAAGGTGTCCGAAATTTTCTAGTACTGTCAAGTAGTCTGCAAGCATTTGAGTTGGGTGCCATTTATCCGTCAAGCCATTCCAAACAGGAACACCAGAGAATTTAGCTAATTCTTCAACCATATCTTGACTAAAACCACGGAATTCAATACCATCAAACATACGTCCCAAAACTTTTGCGGTATCTTCCGTAGTTTCTTTTTTACCTAGTTGAATATCGTTTGCCCCCAGGTATTCTGGATGTGCACCAAGATCGATTGCAGCAGTTGTGAAGGCTGCGCGTGTACGGGTAGAAGTTTTTTCAAATAAAAGAGCAATATTTTTACCAGCTAGATAGCGGTGTTCGATGTTTCGTTTTTTAAGATCCTTCAAGTGAGCTGAAAGTCCAATCAAATATTCGAGCTCTGCACGGGTAAAATCTTTTTCAGCTAGAAAACTTCTTCCTTGAAATACTGAATGTATCATTCTATATATCCTTTTCTAACAAGCATGATTCTGCTAGCAGATGCTAGGCAGAAATAGGAAGAATCTAAATGTCTTCGCGTTCAAACGGCATTGACATACAACGAGGTCCACCACGACCGCGTACCAACTCCCTGCCGCGAATCTTAATGAGACGAAGTCCATATTCTTCAAGTTTCTTATTGGTCACAGTGTTGCGTTCATAAACGACTACGACACCTGGTGCGATAGCGAGTGTGTTAGAGCCATCATTCCATTGTTCACGAGCAGCTGCAACAATATTCCCATCACCACAAGGAATGAGTGTAACTTTTTCTAAACCAAGGTTTTGAGCAAGAAGTTCTGCCAAATCTCCTTTTTCTTCAACAATCTTGAGTTCTTCATTTTCGTAAGTGACGGAATAGACGCGAAGATTGCCTTGGATTTCTGGGTGGATTGTAAATTTGTCATAGTCTACCATGGTGAAGACAGTATCCAGGTGCATGAACTTACGGCTGTTTGAAAATTCAAAAGCCAAAACTTTCTTGAAGCCAACATTCTTTTTGAAGATATTAACCAAAAGTTTTTCGATAGAAGCGGCATCAGTCCGTTGAGAGATCCCAACTGCTAGGACATCTTTTGAAAGAACAAGTTCATCTCCACCTTCAATCCGAGTAGTTTCTTCACGGTTATAGATGAGCTCTACCTTACCACCATAGATTGGATGATACTTAAAGATGTACTTACCATAAAGTGTTTCACGATTGCGTGTATCGGCGTACATGTGATTAAGTGATACTGCATTCCCGATAGTCGCAAATGGGTCGCGAGTGAAGTAAAGGTTTGGCATTGGGTCGATGGCAAACGGATAGTCAGATTCAACCAAGTCTGTTAATCCTTTACCTTCTTCAGGGATGTCAGGCAATTCAACTTTTTGAACACCTGCCATTGTTTTCTTAATCAGTTCAAGGTTGTCGTCAATATCATGAAGCAGTTTTCGGATGGCATTTTTAGTTTGTCGACCACGAATATTTGCTTCGTTGAGATATTCTTCGATGAACTGGTCGCGTATTTCTGGAGAAGTTAATGATTCAGCAGCCAATTGTTCAAGATAGAGCACTTCGATTCCTTCGTCACGGAGTGCTTGAGCAAAGGCATCGTGTTCACTTTGGGCATCTGCTAAAAATGGGATGTCATCAAAGAGCAACCTCTCAAGGTGATCTGGCATCAAGTTTTCTAATTCTTGACCCGGACGGTGCAACATAACTTTTTTCAGTTTCCCAATTTCTGAGAAAACATGAATTGGATGTGAAGACATGTGTATCCTCCTTTTTTTCTCGTGTGTACCAAATAATATTGGTATCGCTTACAAGTTAATAGTATCACAAATTAATATGCATTACAAGGGATATGATAAGGACTAAAAGGCTTTAAAATGGCTATTTTAAAGGATTTCTTACATTTTTTTATAAGAATATTCACAAATATACATGTTAAGTTAACTTATTTTTATATTCTATAAAATTTATGCATAAAATATTTTTAAAATTTTTTTAAAAAAATTTTTGAGATAGTAGAAAAAGGTGGATTTTTTGAGGTGAAAAGTTTGTTGAAACAAAAAAATCCCTTAGACTGGAACGAAACATTCTAGTCTAAGGGCATAGACAGTTTGGTATTAGATACCGAAATTTTTCATAAAAATTGTAAAGAGTGCCAGTAAGATGAAACTGATACTATTAAGTAGCATATGGACCGAGATAGACATTTCCAAACGTCTAGTACGATAAGCAGTCCAAGTGAGGACGGCTGACATCCAGCCATAAATCAAGAAGGAAGGGAGATTAGAAGGTCTGTGCGCAAGGAGGAAGATCAACCAACCAATAACATAGCCAAACTTTTCGTAGCCTTGGAAGAGTTTGGTAGGAATAATCCCGCGACAGATGATTTCTTCACAAATAGGTGCGATTAAAACGATGAGGAAGAAACTGCTAATCAGAGAGCTTTCGGAAATAAGGTTGTTAATTACTTGCTGATTAGAAGTTGTTGTTTGTTTTATGAGTTGTAACCAGATGCCACCTACAAGATTTCCAACAAAGATTGTCAAATAACTCAAAACAATACGAGGAAGATCATTAATCGTTAAGAGTTTAGGCTTAAATACTAGTAACTTGCTCTTATGGGCTCCGTATAAAAAGATAGCGATCACAAGAATCGAAATAAGAGCTACGATAAGTGATGACCATATAGGATCAATCTGACTTATTGCTAGCAGAGCTAGAGTTTGCATTGGGATTTGAGAGAGAAAGATAGCTACTAACAAAATCCCAAACCACGCGAGTCGTTTACGAAAATCTTTAAAAAAGTTCATTGATAGGTCTCCTAAAATTTTTATCTAATTATAACACAATTGCTGAGAGGATTCTATTTGTTACCATAAGAGGAAAGTACAGACGACAAATAGAATATCCCGAATCAAATGACCGTAGAATGATACCTCCTGTCTCAAATTTTTTGGGAATAAAAAACTGAGAAATAGAGCGCCAAGGCCAATATAAAAAGCAATCGATAAAATGGTGATTGGATTACGTAGGAAGATTAAAATAGAAATGATGATGATGGAAAATCTCACTTCCTTGCTACTGGAATTTTTTTGTAACCTTCTCCATTTTTTCAAGGGGAGAAAGGTAACGAGATCAACTCCAAAGAGAAAAAAGAAGGAGGGAAGGATGAGTTCTACAGCTTCTTTTTGAAGTAAGTTAACAGTGACGATACTCTCTGACAGAACCAGTCCAACACCACAGAGGTTGACCACAATCATCATACTATAAAATAAAAAGATAAAGCGACTCCTATCAATCAGTCTATCTCTTTTCAGGTTGTGACTAGATAAATAATGCATAAAGGCACAAGACCCAGATAAGCCCAATAAAGCCAGTAGAAAATAAAAACAGGATTGTTTGAGGGCTATAGAGGTTCCAGACCAAAAGATACAGCTACAAAGTGCCAGTTGGATTAAGGCAAAGAACAAGAGTAGTCGAATTGATTTTATGACTTTTTCCATGAAGTATCCCCTATATTTTTTTCTTATTATAGCTAAAAGATAGGAGGGAAAAGTCCTTAAATTCCCAATTGTCGATTTTTAGGGCTGTCTTGCCTTTTGAAACTAAAAAATCCCCCTTCAAGGGTTCCTTGAAAAGGGGAGATAGGGTGTACAGTTGATTGTTCTAACGTTTAGACCAGGTTCGCTTCATAAAGAGTAGTATGATTGGATAAATTTCAAGACGTCCTGCAATCATTGCAAAGGATAGTAGAAGTTTTGAAAATGGACTAAAAATTGAGAAACTTGCAGTTGTTCCTAAAATAGGACCGATATTGTTAAAGCAACTGAAAACAGCACTCGTGACAACCATTAAATTATTGGTATCTAAACTGACGATGAAAATCAAACTGAGTAAAATCATGATATAAACCACAAAGTACTTCAGAATCTTGTGCTGGGTATCCTTATCAATAACCGTTTGATTAACCTGAAGGGTTAAAACACGGTGAGGTGATATGGTAGACAAGACTTGATTTTTAGCAATTTTAGATAGGATGACTCCGCGAATAACCTTGAGACCACCTGCAGTGGAGCCGGCAGAACCACCAATTGCCATCAGCATTAGCAAGATGTATTGAGAGAACAAAGGCCAGTTCGTGATATCTCCATATCCAAAACCGGTAGTGGTAATGATGTTAGATACTTGGAAGAAGGCCATCTCAAAGCTTTGTGAAACTCCGCTATAGAGGTGGAGTGTGTTAAGCGTGATTAAGCCAGTTGATATGGCTACAATCAAGAGATAGGCTCGGAGTTCTTCATCAAAAAAGAATTCCTTGATACGACGGAGCATGAGGTAGTAGTAGAGGTTGAAATTGACACCAAACATCAAAACCCCGATACTTGTCAGATAGGTAATGAGAGAACTGTGATAGTGGGCAATTCCATCATTATAAACAGTAAAGCCACCAGTACCAGCAGTACCCATAGCGATAACAAAACTATCGTAGAGTGGCATCCCAGCAAGGTAATAAATAACCACAAAGAGGGCAAACATAGCCAGGTAGAGGATATAAAGGATTTGAGCTGTATTTTTTAGCTTAGATACAACCTTACCAAATACTGGTCCAGGAACCTCTGCCTTCATAACCTCTAAGTGACTGTTTTTTGCATTGTCCATGATAGCTAGGGCAAAAACCAGCACCCCCATCCCTCCGATAAGGTGAGTAAAACTCCTCCAAAATAGAAGAGAACGGCTTAAGACAGAAACATCATTTAGAATGGTTGCTCCCGTTGTTGTGAAGCCAGAACTAATCTCAAAGAAGGCGTCTATCATATTGGGAATTTGTCCTGAAAAGACAAAGGGAAGGGCACCAAAGAATGACCAGAGAATCCAACAGAGAGCTACAATTAAGACCCCTTCTTTTGCATAGATTCGTTGTTTTTTAGGCTTGCTGATGATTCCCAGAAGACCTAGAACAACAAGGATTCCGATGGTAGAGAAAAGAGCTGTAAAAACTTGACTCGATTCTCGATAATAAATAGCAATGCTAACTGGAACTAAGAGTAGACCAGCCTCGATCAAGAGTAGCTTTGCAAGAAGAAATCGTACCATACTTCTATTCATAGCTTACCTCTCTAACAGATCATAGATCTTGGTGATATTTGATAGTAGTGTGATGACAACTAACTTATCACCGACTTGAAGGCTATCTTCACCAGTTGGGAAGATTGTTTTTCCGTTGCGGATAATAGCAGCAATTAAAATATCTTTTTTGAGTTTCAATTGAGACAAAGGTTTACCAGTCATCTTGTTCGCTTCCTTGATAAGGAATTGAAGAGTCTCAACTTGTCCATTTGCTAGGTGGTGCATGGCTTGAAGGTCTGAATATTGGGCATTGGCACGACCATGGATAAAGTGCATAATCGTATCAACAGCGATGGTTTTTGGTGTGATGATACTAGAAAACTCAGGTGCATGGATAATCTCTAGGAGACTGGTTCGATTGACCTTAGTGATGTTTTTCTGAACACCCACACTATCCAAGAACATAGATGTAATAATGTTTTCTTCGTCAACTCCAGTAAGGGTTGCGACAGCATCGTAGTGTTGGGCACTTTCTTCTAGGAGAATATCTTTTGCAGTTCCGTCCCCCTGTACAATATAGAGTTTCGGATATTTTTGACTGAAAAATGCTGCGCGATCTGGATTGAGTTCAATGACCTTGGTATCAATACGGCTATCTTTCAAAATACCAACAAGGTAGTAAGCGATTTTGCCAGCACCAATAATGAGTAAACTCTTAACGACACGAGATTTGACATAGTTATGAAAAAGCATCATATCTACACGATCGCCAGTAACAAAAATCCGATCCTTGTCTTGGAGGACCATGTCTCCACTTGGAATCATGAGTTTATGATCTCTCTCAATAGCACAGACGATTACATTACCAAACTTTTTCCGGAAGTCTGCGATAGACATCTGACAGATATTGCTATCCTTACGGACAACAAATTCCATTAAACTAACCAAACCACCTGCAAAACGCTCAACAGAAAGAGCATTTGGGAAGTCGATGATGTTAGCAATGGCACGAGCTGCAAGGAGTTCTGGATTGACAATGAGAGAAAATCCGAGAATATTTTTTTCTTTGAAATAGGGGTTGGAATACTCAGGATTGCGGACACGGACGATGGTTTCTTTAGCCCCCATCTTTTTAGCTAAGACAGCAGAGACCATATTGACCTCGTCATATTGAGTCATAGCAATGAAAATATCGCAGTCTTGAACATTGGCAGCTTCTAGCATGGCAAAGTCAGCCCCATTACCTGCAATTCCAATAATATCAAAACGGCTTGTCATGTAATTAAGAACTGTTTCGTTCTGTTCAATTAAGACAACATCATGATTGTCAGCGACAAGTGAACGACAAAGGGCAGAACCAACTTTCCCCCCTCCGACAAGAATAATCTTCATGTTATATAACCTACTTTTTCAATATGTATCTATCATACTCTTTTTTAGAATAAAATGCACTCGGCAACCGACTCTTTTCATTATTAGGGTGGGAAATTGTCCTATTGATAATCTTACTTATTAAAAATTTAAGATATAAATCAGCTATTTTCGTGTAAATCTAATGAATACAGAAACATTTTTAACTAATGTAAATATGTTTGTAAAAAAAGCTAAATTCCCAAACTAAGTTCCACTGCTAATCCAAGTGGAAGTTAATCTGATAAAAATCCTAAAAACCAGTGGAAATCCGTGTCAGGGTAAGTTCCACTGGTTTTACTAATGCTTGATTTCATCGTTTTTGTAGCCGAAAAGAATCGAAAAAAAGAGCGCACAAAATCCCCACATCTGAAACGTTTGAATGGGGTTTTTGGTTAGTTTTTATAGTCAGTTGAAACAAGAACAAGACAAAAGAGCCTCGAAAAAAGTATTGCAACTTGGCAATACCTTTTTGAGATGCTTTTTAATATGAGCCCATGTTTTCTCAATAGGATTGTACTCAGGTGAGTAGGGAGGAAGTGGTAAAAGTTTATGCCCAAATTCTTCACATAAGAGCTCTAGTTTACCCATTCTATGGAATCTTGCATTATCCATAATAATAACTGATGGTGTGTTTAATGTTGGTAAGAGAAACTTCTGAAACCAAGCTTCAAAAAAGTCGCTCGTCATCGTCTCTTCGTAAGTCATTGGAGCGATTAACTCACCATTTGTTAGCCCTGCAACCAAAGAAATCCTCTGATATCTTCTTCCAGATACTTTACCTCTTATTAACTGACCTTTTAATGAGCGACCATATTCTCGATAAAAATAAGTATCGAATCCTGTTTCATCAATATAAACAGGTGCTAAGTGCTTTAAACTATTAAATTTTTTAAGAAATACAGCTACTTTTTCTGGGTCTTGTTCATAGTAGGTGTGATTCTTTTTTTTCGAGTGTACCCCATAGCTTTGAGAGCATAGTGGATAGTAGTTGGATGACAGCCAAATTCAGAAGCTATTTCAGTCAAATAAGCGTCCGGATTGTTAGTAAGATAGTTTTTAAGTCTATCTCTATCAACCTTTCTTGGTTTTGTTCCTTTTACTTGATGGTTTAGGTTCCCTGTTTTCTCTTTTAGCTTTAACCAGCAATAAATGGTATTACGTGAGATTTGGAAAATGTGTGATGCTTCTGTTATACTACCTGTTCTCTCACAATAAGCGAGAACTTTTTTACGAAAATCTATTGAATATGCCATAAAAAGATTATACCACATTGTGTACTGTTTTAGGTTCAATTGACTATAGAAGATTATGAAGTCAAGATAAAATATGTTTAAAAGAACTTGCCCTTTGTCGGATTGACTAGACTGTAAATCGGAGTTAGGAATATTTTTAGAATAGATGAAGAAAATAAAAAAAGCCTAAGAATGTTAAAACATCTTGACATTTTATCGATTTAGAGTATAATAAAAAATATAAAGATCTCTTAACATTTTTTTGACGGATTGGAGGAACAGGACTATGAGAAAAATGGATGAAATGGACAGAGCGATTCAGCTACGTTCTGAGGAATGGGGTTATAAAACGGCTCTATTTGGTTTATGTGGATGGACAGTATTTAATATCTATCAATCTATTACAAAAGGCATTAAACTTGAAATGTTACCATGTCTGATTTTATGTTTATCTATTTCTATTCAAGGATTTACTCAACATGCAATAAAACATAAAATGATTGACGGTGATGAAGATTTTAAAGAACCAAATAAACTTGTTCAAGGAGTAATTTTGATGGTTGTTATCCTTATCGTAGTTTTGGCAATTGGCATTTATTGTTTTCAGAAAGACTAATGCTGTATGAAAAATAATATCAAACAGTTAAGAAAGTCTGAAGGACTACGTCAGGAAGATATGGCAAGAATATTAGGCGTTAGTCGACAAACCATAATTGCTATAGAGAATGACAAGTACAATCCTACACTTGAACTAGCAATGAAAATTGCAAGGTTGCTACGACTACATGTTGAAGAAATTTTCATTTTAGAAGATTAAAGATATCAGATAGCTTTTATTTTAATCATCTGATTCGTAATGATGAGAGAGTTTTCCAGTTCATGGAAACTCTCTTTTTAAAGCTCAAAAAGAGTCTACTCAATTTTACCCTTGTCCCTCTTATATATCTATCGTAAAACTGGTATAAAATTTGCAAATAAACAGCTAAAATAGTATACTAGTTCTATTGTTCATGAAAACGTTTGCGTTTTATTAATTTTAGGAGACAAATGATGGAATTAACAGCTATTTATCATAGACCAGAATCAGAATATGCTTATCTCTACAAAGAAGGTCAGCTACATATCCGAATTAGAACGAAGAAAAATGATGTCCAGAAGGTTATCTTACACTATGGGGATCCCTTTATTTTCATTGAGGATAAGTATGAAGCTAAGAAAGAAATGACCAAAGTAACCTCAGATGCCCTATTTGACTATTGGCAGGTTACAGTGTCGGTTAATTTTGCACGGATTCAGTATCTCTTTGAACTCCTTGATAAGGAAGGCAAGAGTGTCTACTATGGTGATAAGGGTTGTGTGGAACATACTCAAGAAAACTTGGATGCTGAAGGTAATGGTTTCAAGCTTCCTTACATTCACGAAATCGACGGTTGCCAAGTTCCTAGCTGGGTTTCAGAAACTGTTTGGTATCAGATTTTCCCGGAACGCTTCGCTAATGGAAACCCAAAACTAACTCCAAGTGGAGCTCGCGAGTGGGATACTGAAATTGCGCCTGACAGGGATGACTTTTTTGGTGGAGATTTACAAGGAATTATCGACTATCTGGACTATTTAAAAGACTTGGGAATCACTGGACTTTATCTCTGTCCGATTTTTGAAGCGACGACCAATCACAAGTATGATACAACGGATTATTTTGAAATTGACCGTCACTTTGGAGACAAGGAAGTCTTTCGTAATCTAGTAGAGGAAGCCCATAAACGGGGCATCAAAATCATGTTAGATGCAGTGTTTAACCATATCGGAGATCAGTCAGCCCAATGGCAGGATGTTCTAAGGAATGGAGAAAATTCCCCTTATAAAGATTGGTTCCATATTCAAGAATTTCCAGTTACTGAGGATAAACTTAAGAATCCAAGAGAATTGCCATACCATACCTTTGCTTTTGCCAGCTATATGCCTAAGTTAAATACAGCTAACCCTGAAGTCAAAGACTATCTTTTGAGGGTTGCAACCTACTGGATTGAAAATTTTGATATCGATGCTTGGCGTTTGGACGTTGCCAATGAAATTGACCACCAGTTCTGGAGAGATTTCAGAAAGGCAGTTCTCGCTAAAAAGCCTGATTTGTATATCTTAGGTGAAATCTGGCATACCTCACAGCCTTGGCTACAAGGGGACGAGTTCCATGCGGTCATGAACTACCCACTTTCTGAAAGTATCAAGGATTATTTCTTGCGTCAGCATAAAAAGACAGAGCAGTTTATTTCAGAAATCAACAGCCAGTCTATGTACTACAAGCAACAAATCTCAGAGGTCATGTTTAACCTTTTAGATTCTCATGATACAGAGCGTATCCTCACGACTGCCAAAGGAAATGTGCAGCATGTTAAGGCTGCTTTAACCTTCCTCTACCTTCAAAAAGGGACTCCTTGTATCTATTATGGAACAGAGCTGGCACTAAAAGGTGGACCAGATCCCGATTGCCGTCGTGTCATGCCATGGGATCGTGTCTCTGAGGACAATGATATGCTGAATTTCATGAAGAAATTAATCCAAGTCCGTAAGGAAGTTGCAAGCATTATTCAGCATGGTTCATATAGCTTGCAAGAAGTAAAATCAGATGTTATTGTTTTGGAATGGACCTACGAAGGAAAAGAAGCTCAAGCCATCTTCAACCAGTCTCCTGAGAATTTTGTTTTAGATAGAGATTCAGTTGATTTAGCGAGTCATTGCCAGTTTGAAGATGGTCAGCAAGTCATCTTGCCAGCTGGATTTGTGGTCTATATTTCTGAGTAAAAAAGGATTAAAATAATGGCACTCAAGGAAGTTTATGATTATTTTCGTCACTATGATAAGGAAACTTATCAAGTTGTCGCCTGCATGGGCAATGAACCATCGGAAGAAGATGTTCAGGATTTTGAAAATCAATATGGCATTCGTCTGCCAGAAGATTTCAGAGAATTCACCATGTCAGCTCTTGGAGGTCTCTTTATGGAAGTCAGGGAAGAGCTATGGCCAAGAACCAAGGCTTACGATGTAGCCCCTTTTTGGACCTTCTGCCGAGGTATCAAGGTCTTTGAGATCGCAAATGGCATCCCAGACTTCTTAGACATTCGAATAAGAACCAAGGAATTACATGATTTAGGATTTGTTGACTATATTCCATTTCTGTCTATCATCGGGGATGGAGATGTGATTTTCTGCTTTGATAAGGACAATCATATAGTAGCTCTAGATTGGTATAATAGTGGCGAAACTGAAGAGCTTGAATGTGATTTTTCAGAGCTTTTGCTGCAGCAAATTGCCGAGCTTGAAGAACGTAAAAATGAGATGGTCAAGCTTTTGGAAAAGGGAAAATCTAGTCAATAATCTAATAGGAAATGTTAGTTTGATAGTCCGTAAAAGAGGTTGGGACAAAAGATCCCGACCTCACTTTTTATTAGCAATCAAACTTTGATGCGGTAGTTGATTGAACTTTTTGTTCGTCTTTTATACTCTTCGAAAATCTCTTCAAACCACGTCAGCGTCGCCTTGCCGTATATATGTTACTGACTTCGTCAGTTCTATCTACAACCTCAAAGCAGTGCTTTGAGCAACCTGCGGCTAGCTTCCTAGTTTGCTCTTTGATTTTCATTGAGTATTAGACTCCAAAAAGCTCCTAATCATCCTCGCGGGGCTGGGACTACGAAATCGAGACTTTGTCTATCGATTTCTGTCCCACCCCCTTTTTTAGTAAAATCGTTCACTAAATGTACATTCAGATTTTTAAAGTTTTCTACTAATTATAGAAAAAAGAATTAAAAGTATGATTTTTATGCTGCCAGTATTGAAGTTTCTTATATTATTTTATAAAATTAGAAGCAAAATACTACTGAATAAGTAGAGCGCTTACATGAAATTGAAAGCGGTTACGAATATAAGAAGGATCTTATGGGAAAAGATCATTGGAATCGAAAAAGAGTGTACAGTATCCGAAAATTTACCGTTGGAACTTGCTCTGTAGTTATCGGCACTTGCTCAGTCTTATTTGGAGCAAGTGTAGCTGGTGCAAACCCAGTTTCAGCTGATGAAACTCCAATTGCAGTTGCTGCAGAAAAAGTAGCGGATGATTCTCATAAAGAGGAACTTGGTGAAACAAGAAGTCCAGAACAGCCAGCATCAACTGAATCAGCTGCAAGTGAAGTTGCTACACCAGCTCATGCGGTTGAAAAGGCACAGGACGACCAAACTGTACAATCAGATTCTGATAAAAAAGTGGATTCCATCTTAGATAAGAAACCTCAAGCAATTACTCAAGATCAATCTGCTCAAACGGAAAAACTGGACCTAAAACCGGCTACCAGCGAGGAGGTAAATCAATTGGTTGAGGACCGTAAAGTAGAATTTAACCAAAACTGGCATTTTAAACTCAATGCTAATGCCAAAGACGCTATCAAACCAGATGCAGATGTATCAAGCTGGAAGAAATTAGACCTTCCTCATGACTGGAGTATTTACAATGACTTCGATCATGATTCTCCTGCCCAAAACGAAGGTGGACAACTGAATGGTGGTGATGCTTGGTATCGCAAGACCTTTAAACTAGATGAAAAAGACCTTAATAAGAATGTTCGCATGGTCTTTGATGGAGTTTATATGGATTCGCAAGTCTATGTAAACGGTCAGCTAGTTGGTCACTATCCAAATGGTTACAACCAATTCTCTTACGACATTACTGACTATCTCAATAAAGACGGTCGTGAGAATGTCGTAGCTGTACATGCGGTCAATAAACAACCAAGTAGCCGTTGGTACTCAGGAAGTGGTATTTACCGTGATGTTACCCTTCAAGTCACAGATAAGGTTCATGCTGAGAAAAATGGAACAACTATCTTAACACCAGACCTTGAAAAACAACAAAATGGTAAGGTTGATACTCATGTAACAAGTAAGATTGTCAATACAGATGACAAAGATCATGAAATTGTTGCTGAATACCAAATTATTGAAAGAAATGGTCAGGCTGTAACGGACGTGGTTCGTACAGATAGCCAAGTCTTGAAAGCTCATCAACCAACTAGCTTGAATGCTATTTTGCAAGTTGAGAAACCAAAACTCTGGACAGTTCTTAACGATAAACCAGCTCTTTATGAATTAGTGACTCGCGTTTATCGTGACGGCCAATTGGTCGATGCTAAGAAGGACTTGTTTGGTTACCGTTACTATAACTGGACACCAAATGAAGGTTTCTATTTGAATGGTGAACGCATTAAATTCCATGGGGTTTCTCTTCACCATGACCACGGAGCTCTAGGGGCTGAAGAAAACTATAAGGCAGAATACCGTCGTCTGAAACAGATGAAGGATATGGGTGTGAACTCTATCCGTACAACCCACAACCCAGCTAGTGAGCAAACCTTGCAGATCGCTGCAGAACTAGGTTTATTGGTGCAAGAAGAAGCCTTCGATACTTGGTACGGTGGGAAGAAACAGTATGACTACGGACGTTTCTTTGACAAAGACGCCACTCACCCAGATGCTAAAAAAGGTGAAAAATGGTCTGACTTTGACCTACGTACAATGGTCGAAAGAGGCAAGAACAACCCTGCTATCGTCATGTGGTCTATCGGTAATGAAATCGGTGAAGCAGACGGTAAAGCTCGTTCTCTAGCGACTGTTAAACGCTTGGTGCAAGTGATCAAGGCTGTTGATAAGACACGCTATGTTACTATGGGAGCAGACAAGTTCCGCTTTGGTGATGGTAGTGGTGATCATGAAAAGATTGCCAACGAACTTGATGCGGTTGGATTTAACTATTCAGAAGACAACTACAAGAAGCTTCGTGCTAAGCATCCAAATTGGTTGATTTACGGTTCAGAAACTTCTTCAGCAACTCGTACTCGTGGTAGCTATTTCCGCCCAGAAAGTGAGCTAGTTCATAGCAACCAAGCTTACCGTCATTATGAGCAATCAGACTATGGTAATGACCGTGTTGGTTGGGGTAAAACAGCCACTGCATCGTGGACTTTTGACCGAGACAATGCTGGTTATGCTGGTCAGTTTATCTGGACAGGTACCGACTATATCGGTGAGCCTACTCCATGGCATAACCAAAACAACACACCAGTTAAGAGTTCTTACTTTGGTATCGTAGATACAGCTGGCATTCCTAAGAATGACTACTACTTGTACCAAAGCCAATGGGTTTCTGCTCAGAAGAAACCAATGGTTCACCTCCTTCCTCACTGGAACTGGGAAGATCCTACTCTGAAAGCAAATGTAGCTGACGCAGATGGTAAGATTCCTGTTCGTGCATTTTCAAATGCTGCCAGTGTGGAACTATTCTTGAATGGTGAGTCCCTAGGTAAGAAAACCTTTAACAAGAAACAAACTAGTGATGGCCGTACTTACCAAGAAGGTGCCAATGCCAAGGAACTTTACCTTGAGTGGAAGGTTGCTTATCAACCTGGAACCCTAGAAGCAGTAGCTCGTGATGAGGCTGGTAATGAAATCGCTCGTGATAAGGTTACGACTGCTGGTGAGCCTGCGGGTGTTCGCTTAGTTAAAGAAGAAAATGCTATCGCAGCAGACGGAAAAGATCTCACTTATATTTACTACGAAATCGTTGACAGTGCTGATAATGTAGTTCCAACTGCCAATAACCTTGTTCGCTTCCAGTTGCATGGACAAGGTCAAATTGTCGGTGTGGATAACGGGGAGCAAGCAAGCCGTGAGCGTTACAAAGAGCAAGCTGACGGTTCATGGGTTCGTAAGGCCTTCAATGGTAAGGGTGTTGTCATTGTCAAATCAACTGAGCAAGCTGGTAAATTTACCTTGACTGCTCACTCTGATCTCTTGAAATCTGATCAAACTACAATCTTTACAGGTAAGAAAGAGCAAGCTGAAAAAACAGTTTTGGGTACAGAAGTTGCTAGAGTTCGTACTGTTATCGGTCAAGCACCGAAAATGCCTAAGAAAGTAGCCTTTATCTACAGTGATGGTAGCCGGACAAAACTTCCAGTAGAATGGTCAGCAGTTGATGTCAATGAACCAGGAATTGTGACTGTTAAGGGTGTAGCAGATGGACGTGATGTTGAAGCGCGTGTTGAAGTCTTGGCTCTCGAAGCAGAATTACCTGTAGTCAAGAGAATCACTCCAAATACAGACCTAAGTTCAGTTGACAAATCTGTTTCTTACGTATTGTCAGATGGTACTGTAGCGAGCTACGAAGTTGATAAGTGGGAAATTGCAGCTGAAGATCAAGCTAAACTAGCGATCCCAGGTTCTCGCATCCCAGCAAAAGGTATTTTAGAAGATGAAGAAATCACTGCGACCTTAGTAGTTGCAGAAGGGGAAGCTGCTAATCCAGTAGTTCCAAGTGTAACTGTGGCAGATCAAGCGGTTGAAGGTCTTTCAACTGACCAACCTGTAAAATACCACAAGCTTGCTTATGGCGTAGCTTTGCCAGAGGTTAAAGCTACGGCTGAAAATGCTCAAGTGACAGTTATTCAAGCTAATGAAGCAAATGGTATGCGTGCAAGCATCCATGTTCAACCCAACGATGGTGGCCCACTACAAACCTATGCTATCCAATTCCTACAAGAAGCTCCACAAATTGAACGTTTGAGCCTAGAAGTTGAAAATGCAGCTACTTTGAAAGAAGACCAAACTGTCGGTATCAAGGTCTTGGCTCACTATCAAGACGGTACACAAGCAGTCTTGAAAGCTGATAAGGTTAGCTTCTCAACTACAGGTGAAGGAGATGTAGCCGTTCGTAAAGGTATGCTTGAATTGCATAAACCAGGTCAAGTAACTCTGAAAGCTCAATTTGAAGGAGCAGAAGGTCAGATTGACTTGAACATTCAAGCAAATACTGAAAGTAAAGTTGTCCAAGCCATCCGTCCAGTTAGTGTCGTGACAGGTTTGAACCAAGAACCAAGTCTACCTGCTACTGTAACTGTAGAGTATGACAAAGGATTTCCGAAGGTTCACAAGGTGACTTGGCAAGCAGTTGCTAAGGAAGACCTTGCTAAATACCATAGCTTTGATGTTCTTGGTAAAGTTGAAGGAATTGAGAAAGAAGCACATGCTAAGGTATCTGTCGAAGGTATCATTGCTGTCGAAGAAGTGAGCGTAACTACTCCAGTTGCAGAAGCTCCTCAACTACCAGAGAGCGTTCGTACTTACCACTCAAATGGCCAAGTTTCTTCAGCTAAAGTAACTTGGGACGCAATTGAACCAAGCCAATACGCACAAGAAGGCAAGTTTACTGTGACAGGACATGTCGAAGGTACTCAACTACCAACTAAACTTCATGTTCGTGTATCTGCTCAGACAGAAACTGGTGCTAATATTTCTGACCAGTGGACTGGTTCAGAATTGCCACTTGCCTTTGCATCAGACTCAAACCCAAGTGACTCAGTAGCCAATGTCAATGACAAATTGATTTCTTATAACAATCAACCAGCGAACCGCTGGACAAACTGGAACCGTACAAGTGAAGCATCCGTAGGAATTCTCTTTGGTGACTCTGGTATCATGTCTAAACGATCAGTTGATAACCTCAATGTAGCCTTCCACGAAGACCACGGTGTTGGTGCACCTAAATCCTATGTCATCGAATACTATGTCGGTTCAGCAACTCCAACAGTTCCTAAGAATCCAAGCTTCGTAGCACGCGAAGACCATGTCTTTAATGACGATAAAAACTGGAAAGAAGTAACAAATCTCAAGGCTCCAGATCAAATCAGAGCTGGAGAAATGACCCACTTTAGCTTTGATAAAGTCAACACTTACGCAGTTCGTATCCGCATGGTTCGACCAGATGGTAAATGGGGTACTTCTATTACAGAAATGCAAATCTTCTCTAAACAAGTAGCTGCAGCTAAGAATGCTCAAGCACAAATCCAAGTAGATGGAAAAGATTTGCCAAACTTTAACCCAGGCTTGACTGACTACTATCTAGAAGCAAGCCAAGGAAAAGCTCCAGTTGTTACAGCAAGTGTCACTGAAAATGGTATTGCAACAGTTGTACCAAGCGTAGGTGAAGGAGATCCAGTTCGTGTTGTTGTCAAGGCTGAAAACGGAGATATCCTAGGTGAATACCGCCTACACTTCACAAATGATAAAGAGTTGCTCGCAAGTAAACCTGTTGCTGTTGCCAAATCATCTCGCTTGGTTGCTAAAGGACAAACTCTTGAGCTACCAGCAAAAGTTCCTGTTTACTTCACAGGAAAATCTGACTATGAAGTCAAGGACTTGGCTGTTGACTGGGAAGCAGTCCCAGCAGAGAATCTAACAAAAGCAGGTGAATTTACAGTTCATGGTCGCGTTTTGGGTACTGATCTAACTGCTGAAGTAGCTGTTCGTGTAACAGACAAACTCGGAGAAAATCTTTCAGACAACCCAGACTTCGATGACGATAGCAACCGTTCATTTGCCTCAGCAACTAACGATATTGATCCAAACTCTCATGACCGTGTAGACTATGTTAACGATGGTTCAGATGATGAAACCCGTCGTTGGACCAACTGGTCTCCAACTCCATCTGAAAATCCAGAAGTTTCAGTAGGGGTTATCTTCAGAGAAAATGGTAAGATTGTTGAACGTACAGTAGCTGAAGGAAGCATTCGCTTCTTTGCAGATGGTGGAACAGATGCACCTTCTAAACTCGTCCTAGAACGCTATGTGGGACCAGAATTTGATTCACCAGAATATTACTCTAACTACCAACCATACGATCCAGAACATCCATTCAACACTCCTTCTAACTGGGAGAAGGTTGAATACCGTGCGGATCAAGAAGTTCAAGCAGGAACTGACATCCATGTAACTTTTGCACCGGTCAAAGCTAAAGCTATGAGATGGCGCATGGACAGAAAAGTAGACAAGAAGGGTGTGGCTATCACTGAAATGGCCTTTATCGCACCAAGTGAAGCACCTAAAGACAATACAGCTTCTAAACTTCTAGTAGATGGTAAAGAGCTTGCTGACTTCTCTGAAACTCGTGTAGATTACCAAGTAACCTATAGTGGAAACCGTCCTAAAGTGACTGTTGAAGCTGGTGAAAACGTAGCGGCAACATTTGTCGATAGTGGTGACGATAAACTTCCAGTATTGGTACGTCTCGTTTCAGAAAGTGGTAAACACGTTAAGGAATACCGTATCCAATTGACCAAAGAAAAGGTTGAAACTGGAAAAGTTGCCCCAGCAGTTCAGGAAGAACTTCCTAGCCTTGAAGTTGTTGAAGAAGCTCTCAGCTTCAAGACAGTGAAGAAAGAAGCTCCAACTCTAGCAGAAGGTGAAACTCGTGTGAATCAAGCAGGTCGTGAAGGTAAAGAACGTATCCTGACTGAAGTAGCAGTAGATGGAAGCCGTACTGAAAAACTTCGCGAAACTATTGAAGCACCGCAAGATGAGATTGTCTTAGTCGGAACTAAGAAAGAAGTATCTGGTAAAACAGATCCAGCTATCCATGAGGTTCCAGAATTTACTGGTGGAGTAAATGGTGTCGAAGCAGCTGTTCATGAAGTTCCAGAATACACAGGAGCTATTGGCACAGCAGGCGATGAAGCAGCACCAGTAGTAGAAGTACCTGAGTTCACTAGTGGCGTTAACGCAGTCGAAGCAGCTGTTCATGAAGCTCCAGAATACACTGAAGCTATTGGTACAGCAGGTGATGAAGCAGCACCAGTAGTAGAAGTCCCAGAATTCAAGGGTGGCGTTAACGCAGTCGAAGCAGCTGTTCATGAAGTTCCAGAATACACTGAAGCTATTGGTACAGCAGGTGATGAAGCAGCACCAGTAGTAGAAGTCCCAGAATTCAAGGGTGGCGTTAACGCAGTCGAAGCAGCTGTTCATGAAGTTCCAGAATACACAGGAGCCATTGGTACAGTAGGCGATGAAGCAGCACCAGTAGTGGCAATCCCAGAATACACAGATGGTGTGAATGGAGCAGAAGCAACTGTTCATGAAGTACCTGAGTTCACTGGTGGCGTTCCTGGTGGAGAAGGGACTACTCACCAAGTTCCAGCATACACAGGTGGTGTCAATGGATCAGAAGGAGCTATCCATGAGGTTCCAGAATTCAAAGATGAGCAGTCACAAATAGCTCTTGCTATGTCACAAGATAAGATCTACCAAGCACCTGCAAGTCATCAATACAAACTCCCAGAGACAGGCACTAAAGAAAATGCTGGCCTTGCAGCTGTAGGTGTTGTAGGAGCACTTCTTGGCATGTTTGCAATGGGAAAGAAAAAAGAAGACGAATAAGATGATGTAAAAACATCTAAGTCATAGAGATTGGTTCAAGAGACTAATCTCGACAATAAAAAGCGGACAAAACTAGTTTTCTGATAAACAGAATCTGGTCTTGTTCGCTATTTTTGCTCACACATCAATTGCTAAAAGAAAATCAGAGATGATATTCGATTAAAAATAGAGAGCAAGCTAAGTAGACTTGTCTCAGAAGCATGGTGAGTAAGGAATGGATATACTGAATTGGATTCAGCGTATCTGAGGACTTTGAAAATCTCTCTATAGTCTACAGGGATAAGCTTTCTTTCTCTCTTCAAAAGAGTTATAATAAAGGTGAAAATAGGGATAGAAGAGGAGGAAATAGGATGGCTTATATTGAAATGAAAAACAGCTATAAGAGGTATCATACTGGTGATACAGAAATCGTAGCCAATCGGGATGTCAACTTCGAGATTGAAAAGGGAGAACTAGTCATTATCCTTGGGTCATCTGGTGCAGGGAAGTCAACCGTTCTAAATATTCTAGGTGGTATGGATACAAACGATGAAGGGCAAGTCTGGATTGATGGGACCAATATCTCGAATTTCACTTCTCATCAGAGAACTAACTATCGTAGAGATGACGTTGGCTTTGTCTTTCAATTTTATAACTTGGTTTCTAACTTGACTGCCAAGGAAAATGTTGAGCTAGCTTCAGAAATTGTTGCTGATGCCTTGGATCCTGAGCAGGTTCTCAAGGATGTAGGCTTAGGGCACCGTCTGAATAACTTTCCAGCTCAGTTGTCAGGTGGTGAGCAACAACGGGTATCCATTGCTCGAGCCGTGGCTAAAAATCCTAAAATTCTCCTTTGTGATGAACCAACGGGAGCTTTGGACTACCAGACTGGTAAGCAGGTTCTAAAGATTCTTCAAGATATGTCACGTAAGAAGGGGGCCACCGTTATCATCGTGACCCATAATGCCTCCCTAGCTCCAATAGCTGATCGGGTGATTCAGATGCATGATGCCAGTGTCAAGAGTGTTGTCCTCAATCCTCAACCACAGGATATTGATGATTTGGAGTATTGAGATGAAAAGAAAGACATATTGGAAAGACCTGCTCCAGTCTTTCACAGGTTCAAAGGGACGGTTTTTATCCATCCTAACTCTAATGATGTTAGGTTCTTTAGCCGTGGTTGGTCTCAAGGTTGCTAGTCCTAACATGGAGCGAACAGCTTGGGCCTATCTGAAAGAAACTAATGCGGCAGATATGACCGTCATAGCAGATTATGGTCTAGATCAGGCAGACCAGGAAGAATTGCAAACTCTATCGGGAGCAGCCGTTGAGTTTGGTTATATGACAGATTTGACTCTGGCAAACAGTGAAGATGCCATACGGATCTTTTCAAATACTGAAAAGATTTCAAAATTTCAAGTAACGGAAGGGCGTTTGCCTGAGAAAGAAGATGAACTAGCCTTGGCGGACTTTTGGAAAGATCGTTATCAGATTGGGCAAGTCATTCAGTTGAGTCAAAAGAAGGGCAGTAATTCTCAGTTGAAGCGGGATAGTTATACCATTACAGGCTTCGTCCACTCTCCAGATATTTTCTCAAAAACGGATATGGGGAGTTCAGCCAGTGGTAATGGGAACTTAGCAGCCTATGGTGTCGTAACTGAAGAAAATTTTAAGAGCTCTGTTTACACGATTGCCCGTCTGCGTTTTGCTAGTCTAACAGATGTCAATCCTTTCTCTAGTGATTACGAAAAGAAGCTAGAGGAAGAAGAAGCAACTCTAAAGAACTTAGTTGCTGATAATGGACAAGCGCGACTAGAGAAAATGAAAAAGGACGCCCAAGAGTCCCTTGATGAGGGCAAGAAACAACTAGACGAGGCAGAGACCAACTTGACAGCTGGCAAGAAACGCCTACAGGAAATCGAAACGCGTCTACAAGCTCAAGAAAACCAAGTAAGCCAACTACCAGAACCACAAAAAAGTCAAGCATCTAGTCAGTTAGGAGAAGCAAAAGAACAACTAAAGCAAGAAAAGGAAAAGCTAAGCCAAGCTGAAACGAATCTGGCGAGCGAAAAGGATAAATGGCAGGCTAGTCAGGATGAGGTCAATGCTCTAACAGAGCCAACCTATCATGTCTACAATCGCAAGAGTTCTCCTACTGGTCAAGGTTACCTCATGTATAGTAACTCGGCTATGAGTATTCGTGCCGTTGGGAATATCTTTCCAGTTGTTCTCTATGCCGTTGCAGCCATGGTTACCTTTACTACCATGACACGATTTGTAGACGAGGAAAGAACCAATGCAGGGATATTCAAAGCTCTAGGCTACCATAGCAAGGATATCATTGCTAAGTTTGTGATTTACGGTCTGGTTGCTGGTACTCTTGGAACCCTTCTAGGAATTTTGCTTGGTCACTACATCCTAGCACCTACTATTTCGCATATCATTACTGAGCGAATGATTGTTGGAGAGAGTCAGCAGTATTTCTACTGGACCTATAGTTGCTTAGCTCTGGGTCTAAGCTTAGTGGCTAGTGTCCTACCTGCCTACCTTGTATCTCGCAGAGAATTGCATGAAGAAGCAGCGCAATTATTACTACCCAAGCCACCAGTCAAGGGTTCTAAAATTCTCTTGGAGCGCATAACATTTATCTGGTCACGCTTGAGTTTTACTCAGAAAGTAACAGCCCGCAACATTTTCCGTTACAAACAACGCATGCTGATGACCATTTTTGGGGTTGCAGGTTCAGTAGCCCTCCTCTTTGCAGGACTTGGGATTCAATCCTCTGTTGTAGGAGTAGCTGACAGGCAGTTTAAGGACCTGCAACAATACCAGATGGTTCTCTCTGTCAATTCTCGAGCTTCTGATTCTGATAAGGCAAAGCTAGAAGAAAAATTGCAGAGTGATGAAGTTGAAAACTATCGTTTAATTTCTTCCAAACAGATTGAGGAAAAGTATGCTGGCAAGGCAGGTGTTCAGACCGTGACCATGATGGTAACGGATCAAGATGACCTAGCTCCCTTTGTCCTCCTAGAAAAAAATCGGGAAAAACTGGGCTTGTCTAACGGAGTTGTCTTGACAGAAAAATTAGCCCAGTTAGCTGGTGTTTCTGTTGGTGACAACTTTACAATCGATGGGAAAACCTTTAAAGTAGGTGCTATTACCGAGCACTATGTGGGCCATTTTGTCTATATGAATCAGGCAACCTATGAGGAGATATACGGTCAAGCACCCAAGATGAACACCTATCTGGTCCAACTCAAGGATAAAAGTGAAGTCAATACCGAAAGAGTCGCAGGAGAATTTATGGACCAGGCGGCTGTCAGTGGCCTCGTTCAAAATGCTTCAACCATTCAGCTCTTTGAAAGTTTTGCCAATTCTCTGAATCATACCATGGCGATTTTGGTGCTGGTATCGGTGCTACTAGCTATTGTGATTCTCTATAATTTGACCAATATCAATGTTGCTGAACGGATTCGGGAACTCTCAACCATCAAGGTTCTTGGTTTTTATAACAAAGAAGTGACCCTTTACATCTATCGGGAGACCATCATATTGTCACTAATTGGAATGACTGTAGGATTGGTATCAGGCTTTTATCTCCATCAATTTCTCATTCAGATGATCGCACCCGGTACCTTCCGTTTTCAACCGAAGGTCGGCTGGGAAGTTTATCTCATCCCAGTTCTAGCCGTCAGTGTCATTTTGGCCATCCTAGGAGTTTTTGTCAATCATTATCTCCGAAAGGTAGATATGCTTGAAGCCCTCAAGTCTGTAGAATAGTTGGTCGAGGACAAAAACAAATAAGAAAGCCCTTTGTGGCTTTTTTATTTTCATAAAAATGGTAAAATAGTAAGAGTAGAAATGGAGTTCTAGATATGAAACGAATTGATCAATTTGAAAATAAGAAAGTATTAGTCCTAGGATTGGCAAAATCTGGTGAATCTGCAGCTCGTCTTTTGGACAAGCTAGGTGCCATTGTGACAGTGAATGATGGCAAGCCTTTTGAGGAAAATCCAGCTGCGCAAAGTCTCTTGGAAGAGGGCATCAAGGTTGTCACTGGCGGCCATCCTTTGGAATTATTGGATGAAGATTTTGCTCTCATGGTAAAAAATCCAGGAATTCCTTATAGCAATCCGATGATTGAAAAAGCTCTAGAAAAAGGCATTCCAGTCTTGACAGAGGTTGAGTTGGCCTATTTGATTTCTGATGCACCAATCGTCGGTATTACTGGTTCAAATGGTAAGACAACGACCACAACCATGATTGGTGAAGTTCTGACTGCTGCAGGACAAAATGGTCTTCTTTCTGGGAATATCGGTTACCCTGCAAGCCAGGTAGCTCAGACAGCAACAGATAAGGATACCCTTGTCATGGAGCTATCCTCTTTCCAACTAATGGGAATCCAAGAATTTCATCCTGAAATTGCTGTTATTACCAACCTGATGCCAACACATATTGACTATCACGGTTCTTTTGAAGCCTATGTCGAAGCTAAGTGGAATATTCAAAGCAATATGACAGCGACTGATTACTTAGTATTGAACTTCAACCAAGACTTGGCAAAAGAATTGGCTAGCAAAACACAAGCTACCGTTGTACCATTTTCAACACAGGAAAAGGTTGATGGAGCTTATCTAGAAGATGGTCAACTCTACTTCCGTGGGGAAGTAGTCATGGCAGCGAATGAAATCGGAGTTCCAGGTAGCCACAATGTAGAAAATGCTCTTGCGACGGTTGCTGTGGCCAAGCTTCGTGGTGTGGATAACCAAACCATCAAGGAAACCTTGTCAGCCTTTGGTGGTGTCAAGCACCGTCTCCAATTTGTAGACCAAATCAATGGGGTTAAATTCTATAACGATAGTAAATCAACCAATATCTTGGCAACTCAAAAAGCCTTGTCTGGATTTGACAATAGCAAGGTTATCTTGATTGCTGGTGGTTTAGACCGTGGTAATGAGTTTGACGAATTGGTACCAGATATTACTGGACTTAAGAAAATGGTCATTCTCGGTCAGTCTGCAGAACGTGTCAAACGTGCAGCCGATAAGGCAGGTGTGGCTTATGTGGATGCAACAGATATTGCAGATGCAACCCGCAAGGCTTATGAACTTGCAGAAGAAGGAGATGTGGTTCTCCTCAGTCCTGCTAATGCTAGCTGGGATATGTATGCTAACTTTGAAGTACGTGGAGATCTTTTCATCGACACTGTAGCGGAGTTAAAGGGATAATATGAAAAAAATAGTATTTACAGGTGGGGGAACGGTTGGACACGTTACCCTCAACCTTTTGTTAATGCCTAAGTTCATCGAAGATGGCTGGGAAGTCCACTATATTGGTGACAAAAACGGAATTGAGCATCATGAAATCCTCAAGTCAGGTTTAGATGTCACTTTCCATTCTATTGCAACTGGGAAATTGCGCCGATATTTCTCATGGCAAAATATGGTTGACGTCTTTAAGGTTACATTTGGAATCCTTCAATCGCTCTTTATCATGCTCCGTCTTCGTCCACAGGCCCTCTTTTCTAAGGGAGGATTTGTATCTGTTCCACCTGTCATTGCAGCGCGAGTATGTAGAGTACCTGTCTTTATCCACGAGTCTGACCTCTCTATGGGCTTGGCCAATAAAATCGCTTATAAGTTTGCGACTAAGATGTACTCTACTTTTGAACAAGCGTCTAGTCTCACTAAGGTAGAGCACGTTGGAGCTGTGACTAAGGTTTCTGGTCCAATTATGGAAGAACCCGAAGAAATGGTGGATATCCGAACTTACTTTGATAGTAAGTTACCAACCCTTCTCTTTGTAGGTGGTTCTGCTGGTGCGCGTGTCTTTAACCAATTAGTTACAGACCACAAGGAAGAGTTGACTAGTCGCTACAATATCATCAACCTGACAGGTGATGCTAGTTTAAATGAACTAAGTTCAAACCTCTATCGTGTTGACTATGTGACTAACCTCTATCAACCGCTCATGAATATGGCTGATGTTGTCATCACTCGTGGTGGTGCCAATACTATTTTTGAGCTCCTTGCCATGGCTAAATTGCATGTCATTGTGCCACTAGGTCGAGAAGCCAGCCGTGGAGATCAGATTGAAAATGCGGCTTACTTTGTGAAAAAAGGCTATGCTGAGGAGTTGCAAGAAAGCGACTTGACCTTGTCAACTTTAGAAGAAAAAGTAAGCAAGCTTTTGACCCACAAAGAAGACTACCAGAACACGATGAAGAATTCTCAGGAATTAAAATCTGTGGCAGATTTTTATGAGCTATTAAAAAAAGATTTATCATAAGGAAAATTGATGTCAAAGGATAAGAAACAAGAGCCAACTCAAGGCAAGGAATTGTCAGAGTGGCAAAAACGAAATCAAGAGTATCTTCAAAAAAAGGCTGAAGAAGAGGCTCAACTAGCCAAAGAAGAAGCCAAGGGAGATTCAGGCAAAAAGGAAGTTTCAATAACTTCTGATGCAGAAACTAACTTATCAGAGTGGCAGAAGAAAAACCGAGAGTATCTGCGCAAAAAGGCTGAAGAAACCAAAGAAGAGCAAGAGTCAGATATATCCGAAAATACAGAGGAAGCAACGGAAGTAGATCCTAATAGCGAAGAGCAGAAGGAGCTTATAGCAGATGAGTCCTCGCCTGAACTTGAAGAGGAAGCAGCTGAAGCAGAACAAGAGCAAGACGAGGCTGAAAATTCAGAAGTAGCAAAAGCAACAAAAGTAGAAAAGGTAGAAGAAAAGAAGGTTAAAACCAAGAAAAAGCCTACCAAGCCTTCTATTCCTAGAGTTCATATCTGGCGTGCTATTACGATTCTAATCCCGAGTTTGCTTGTCTTGTTCTTTTCGATCTATCTCTTGACCCCCTTTTCAACTCTGAAAAACATAGAAGTCACTGGGACTGTAGAGACCAATGCAGACCAAATCAAAGAGGCTTCAGGGATTCGTGATAGTGACTATACCTTTGATCTGCTCCTCAATAAAGACAAGCATGCTGAGATGATTAAGTCCAATCACTGGATTGAATCTGCTAGCATTCACTATCAATTCCCGACCAATTTTACCATCCAGGTCAAGGAATACGGGATTGTAGCCTATTATGTTTCTGGAGAGGATCATTATCCGATTCTTTCTAGTGGGACGGTGGAAACTAGTCCAGTTAGTCTAGTCAGTCTTCCTGAAACCTATATGTCCGTACTCTTTAACGATGAGCAGCAAGTCAAAACCTTGATTGAACAACTGGCTGAAATCAGCCCAGAGATTAAGCAGGCGATCAAAACGATTGAATTGGCTCCAACTAGTGTAACCAGTGATCTGCTCAAGATTACCATGTATGATACGGATGAAGTTTTGGTTCCTCTATCAGAACTAGGTAAAAAATTGCCTTACTATAGTAAGATTAAACCTCAGTTGACAGTACCAAGTGGTATTGATATGGAAGTTGGGATCTATAGTTATAGTTTGGCGGATAAGGCGCTTGAGGAAGAAAAAATCAAGGCCAAAGAAGAGGAGAAGAAAAAGCAGGAGGAAGAAAAGAAAAAACAAGAGGAACAGGGTAATCAAAACCAAACCACTCAACAATCACAGAGTCGATAAACTTGAGAACATTCTATCTGCTTGATTGTGAGTCTTGGCTTTAAAGTTCTTCGGATACTAGTTTTTACTTGACAAGTCCCGCTTTAAATAATAGAATAGAAAAAAACCTTTAAAGCAGTCCAGAGAGGCAGCTAAGGTTAGACGGTGAAAGGGTGGATTCTACCCATTTTTCGTGGAACCTTGCTGTTGGCAGGTTCCTTTTTTGTAGTCTCTTTGACGGAAGCTGGGCTGATAAGAAAGATAAGAGGAGAAACGCATGCGTGAAAGTCGCCCAGTCATAGCTCTGGATTTTCCAAGTTTTGAAGAAGCCAAGGAGTTCTTAGCCCTATTTCCAGCAGAGGAAAAGCTCTATGTCAAAGTAGGAATGGAAATCTACTATGCTGTAGGACCTGAAGTTGTCCGTTATTTGAAGTCATTAGGACATAGTGTCTTTTTGGATCTCAAACTGCATGATATTCCCAATACAGTTAAATCAACCATGAAAATTTTATCGAACCTGGGAGTTGATATGACCAATGTTCAGGCAGCAGGTGGGGTTGAGATGATGCAAGCAGCGCGTGAAGGATTGGGAGACAAGGGGATTCTCATAGCTGTGACCCAATTAACCTCAACCTCGGAGGAACAAATGCAAGAGTGTCAAAATATCCAAACCAGCCTCCAAGAGTCGGTTATCCACTATGCCCAGAAAACAGCTGAAGCTGGTCTAGATGGAGTCGTTTGCTCGGCTCAAGAAGCCAAGCTTATCAAACAAGCAACTCATGAAGACTTTATCTGTCTGACACCAGGTATTCGCCCAAGAGGGACAGAAGCAGGAGATCAGAAACGGGTAGTAACCCCAGGACAAGCTTACCAGATTGGCAGTGACTACATCGTAGTTGGCCGTCCGATTACGCAAGCAGCTGATCCAGTCGCAGTCTACCATGCCATCAAAGAAGAATGGATACAAGATTGGGTTTAAAAAGAAGATTCATTTAACACTATAAAAAGGAGCACACCATGACACTTGCTAAAGATATTGCCAGCCATCTATTGAAAATTCAGGCCGTTTACCTCAAACCAGAAGATCCCTTCACATGGGCATCAGGTATCAAGTCACCGATTTATACGGATAATCGTGTAACACTTGCCTACCCAGAGACACGCAACTTGATCGAAAATGGTTTTGTGGAAGCTATCAAAGAAGCCTTTCCTGAAGTAGAAGTGATTGCAGGAACTGCGACAGCAGGGATTCCACACGGAGCCATCATCGCTGATAAGATGAATCTGCCATTTGCTTATATTCGTAGCAAACCAAAAGACCACGGAGCAGGCAACCAAATCGAAGGCCGTGTAGCTCAAGGACAAAAGATGGTTGTTGTTGAAGACCTTATTTCAACTGGTGGTTCTGTGCTTGAAGCTGTTGCAGCTGCCAAACGTGAAGGAGCGGATGTTCTTGGTGTCGTGGCTATCTTCAGCTATCAATTAGCAAAAGCAGATAAGAACTTTGCGGATGCTGGTGTCAAACTGGTGACCCTTTCAAACTATAGTGAGCTCATCCACCTAGCCCAAGAAGAAGGCTACATCACACCAGAAGGACTTGACCTTTTAAAACGATTTAAAGAAGACCAGGAAAATTGGCAAGAAGTGTAGAAAAATCAAAGAGTTTTGAGAAAGAGACTTTCATAATATAAAAACGCATCATATCAGGTATAGAAAGCTTGATGTGATGCGTTTTATTGTGGAAATGTTTTCCGAAGTTTCTAGTCAAATTGAGTTTTTGTTCTGATTATTTGATTTATACTGTAAACAATGTCATAGAAGGTAGATTAAGTAAATGTTCCAATACAAGAATGAATATTAAAATTTGATAAATGTGTTACGAATATTAGAATCGGGAGTTTCTTCGATAAATTCAACGATATCATTTGGAAGACAATCTAAAATCCGACATAGCTTCTCTAAAGTTAGTAAAGTTATGTTTTTATTTTTCTTTAGGCTGTCAAGAGTTTTGTTATCAACTCCGGATTTTAATAACTTATATTGAGAAACTTCTTTTTTCTTCATTGTAGCCCAGAGTGGGTTAAAACTGATTATCGTCATCAACTCCTTTTATTTAATTATAAGAAAAAAGTATCTGACTTCATATTGTGTATATATCCACAATGTGATAAAATAACAAGGAAAGGAGAGTTATAGATGAATAAGAATGATATTATTTCTCAAGAGGAGAATGAGTTAAATTATTTTTTAGGAATTATTCCGGATGAATATAAGTCAAATTTGTTTGATGAATGGACTATTTGGGAAGCCTATGTAAAAGGGCGGTTACCAAATAAACATTGGTCTGAAATTTTTGATAATGGGGTATACCATTCACTTGATGTCATTACTGCCGAAGGCAAAAAATATGAATATTATCCTATCGCTAATCCGCAATCATACCAGACTGTTTTACAAGAATATCTTTCGACAATAGAAGAGCCTAAACGTAGTAGAAACTTAATAGTTGAAGCTGCTATTTGGTCTAAAAGAGTAGAAGACCTAACTAAGTATTTTTATATAGTAGATGGAAAACATGTTTCTCTTATTAATCCTAAATTGAGTGTTTTGGGATGGATTTTCAGAATTTTAGGTTCATTGTTTTTAGTTGCATATATAGATAGACTTGGTGAATTTTCTAGTTCTGGTTTAGGAATCTTAAGTAAACCTTTTGAATACTCCCTTTGGGTGATAGCATGGATTCTTCTATGGTCTCCAATTTATTTTGCTTATCAACGAGTGAAGCATGAAAAACCAATAGCAGATCAAGTAAAAGAACATAAGGATGAAGTTGCTCAAGCTAGAAACTATTGTATAGAGAAATTGAATAGTATCCCATTTGTTTATGCAAGGCAACAAGCAGGATTAGATATTCATTTTGATGCTTTTGCTTATATGGTTAATGTAATTGATCAAGGTAGAGCCTATGACCTAGGACAAGCGCAAAATATGTATGAAGATTTGATAAGAACAGAGCAATTAAATCATCAGTTTCAAGAATTAAAAAGAAAAGTTGATTACAATAACAAAATGACAACAATTAATACATTTACAAATTTAATGAAATAATAGACTAGGAGAAATAAGATGTTTGGAAAACCTGAATATGAGAGTGATATTGATCAAACAGTTAGAGATATGTGGTGGGGTTTTGCTATTTTTATAACTGTAATGTACTTTTTAGTGAAAGCAACTTACTATGTTGCATTGCCGTTTTATACTTTATTTACTCATTTGTTTGAAGAAAAAATCCAACAGAAAGAATATTTAAACTGGATGCGATTTTTGCCTTTGACTTGGTTTATGAGTGGAGAGACAAAGGAAATGAGACGAGCTGCTGTGAGCTGTACTATATTGCCGATCTCTCTACCTTTATTTTTAATTTTTAATTATCTATATAGTATTAAAGTAATTGGCGATAGCTTTTCCATTTTTATTTTGATTTTATTTACTTGTAGTCTAGGAGGCATTATAGGTACTGTTAGAAATTATTGTTTTTCTAAAAAATATATTAGATAGTGTCAGTATGTAAAAATATAATCATTGAAAAGTCAGGAAAATAAAGATGGATAGACAAAATACTAATGAAAAAAAGACTTTGAAAAAAGGTAGAAGAGGTTGGGTAATCTCAGCTGCAATTGTCGCGCTTTTAGGAATTTCAGCTGGAACTGTTGTGTTGCAAAATCAATCGAGTCAAAACCAAGGACAATGTGAAAGTGTTACCGTTCCATACTCTTCTTCAAAAGAAAAAGAATACTCAACAACTGATACTATTAAAGAAACAGAGAAGAGTTTCCTACCTAAAGTAGATGCCAAAGAGGAATTGGCTAAAGCATTTGTAGCTACTAAAAAAGTTGGTGCTGAAGATTCGATTAAATCTCTCGATAAATCATATGAAAAATTATCAGAAATAACGAAGGTAGAGGAAAAGCTTAAGTCACAGGTAAGAACTGAGGGGGAAGACGCAGTTGAGCAAGTTTCTAGATCAGAAGTAGCTAACAAAGATAATAAAATATTGGAAAAATCTGATAACTTAACTAAAAAAGGTGAAGTAGAAAAATCAACATCAGAAAAAGGGAAACTGGTTGTTCAACCAGAACCGCCATCACTTGTAGTTACAGATGACAAAGGTATTTCAGCTGTTCAACCAGAGCTACCAGAATTGGTAGTTACTGAAAAGGGAACACCCGAAGTTCAACCTGTATTGCCTGAGTTGGTAGTTAGTGAAAAAGGTACACCAGAAGTTCAGTCAGCATTGCCAGAATTGGTAGTTACTGAAAAGGGAACACCCGAAGTTCAGCCAGCATTACCAGAATTGGTAATTGCTGAAAAGGGAACACCCGAAGTTCAACCTGTATTGCCTGAGTTGGTAGTTAGTGAAAAAGGAGCACCCGAAGTCCAGTCAGCATTACCTGAAGCTAAACCAGAAAAAGATAAGGTCTTAGATAAAAAGGAAGAGAAGAAAGAAGTTGACGTGAAACCGACAACTCCAACTGTTCCAGAAAACAAAGATCAAACAACTGGTACTTCGACTAAAGAAGAAAAAACTTTAGATGAGAAAACAGAAAAAGTTGATGTTAAAGCAACTGAAACTGTTTCAGCAGATAAAGAGAAAACTCAAGGTGGTACTTCTGATAAAGTAGTTGGTGAAACAACAAAAGAAGAAGTTGTAAAACCAGCTACTCCTGCGAAACCTGAAGTTAAGAAAACAATTACTACTCGTACAGAAGTCGAGACATCAGTGATTGAGCCTGGGGTACAATATGTTCCAGATGCCAATCTTAAAATTGGTGAGACTCAAGTTATTAAAGAGGGAGTTGCTGGTAAAACAGAAATCACTTATACTGTAACACTTGAAGACGGTGTTGTTGTAAGTCGAGTTGCAACAGGAACTCAAACAACTCCTGCAGTTGATAAAGTAGTTCATGTTGGTACTAAAACTACTAAAGAAGTTGTTCGTACTACAAAAGAAGAGGTTGTTCGCACTCCTATTCTCCGAGGGACACAATATGTTTCAGATGAAAACTTGGATGCTGGTGTAGAAAAAGAGGTTGAAGCCGGTCAAGATGGTGAAAAACTTGAAGTCTATACTGTAATACTTGAAGATGGTGTTGAAACCGGTCGTGAATTGGTTTCATCAACTCAAAAAGAATCCAAGGATAAAGTTATTCATGTTGGAACTAAAGTTGCTAAGAAAAATATTGAAACTGTAGCTCGTGAAGTTCACAAAGTTGAACATAAAGTTACAAGCAACACAAATCCAGATCTTCCTAAAGGTGAGAAAAAGGTTATTCAAGCTGGTAAGGATGGTTCTTATGAACTTGTTACTACAGTTGTAACTAGACCAGATGGAACAGAAGTTTCTCGAACTCAAGTAAGAGAAAATGAAGTTTCTCCAGTAGATGAAATCGTAGAAGTTGGAACTGGCGAAAACATTGAAACAAGTCGAACTTCTCAAAAAGTTGAAGTAAATTACGAAACTGAAGAAGTTAAAGATAAAACTCTAAACGAAGGTAAACGTGTAGTTGAGACTAAGGGTCAAAAAGGTTCTTATACTGAAACTACAATTGTTTATGGGAATGGTCGTTCATCAGTTGTTAAAAGTGATGAAGTAAAACCGGTCAAAGAAATTGTTCGTGTGGGAACTCATAAAGTAGTTACTGAAACTAAAACTCGTGTTGAGCGCAAAGAGGGTGCTAACTTCAATACTGTTGAAAAAACAAGCGATAAACTTTTCAATGACCAACGAGTTGTAAAAACTCCAGGCCGAAAAGGTGAAATCGTTGAAAACTACAAAGACTACTACGAAGATGGCAAACTTGTTAAGAGTGAGCTAATCAATACTGAAACTGTTCCAGCAGTTGATGAAGTAGTTGAAGTTGGCACTAAAGAGCGTTATACTTATGCTAACGAAGACAAAGTTATTACCGCTGAAGGTGAAAAACGAGTTGCTGCCCCTGAACTTTTTGAAGGCGATGAAAGAGTTGAAGATGCGGTAAATGGTAAGGAAACTTACAAAGTTAAGTACAGCAATTAGGAAAATCAAAACCGTACAGAGATAAGTCGAGAACTTATCAAAACTGTTCCTGCAAAACAAAAAGTTGTTCATTATGGAACTAAGAAATTGATGTCTGAAGTTACTGAAGAAGAAACTGAAACAATTTCACACGGTGCTCGAACTGAAAATGATTCCAACCTTTTTGAAGGGGAATCTCGTACAGAAAATGGTCGTGACGGATTTAAACGTTACCGCAAAGTTATTTTAGTAAACAACAAAACGGGTGAACGAACGGTTAAAAGTCGTGAACTAGTTGAAAGTCAAGATGCAGTTGACACAATTACCTTTAATGGTACCAAGAAAAAACGTGTCGCTGATCCAACAGATGTTGTGGTTCCAACTAATGATGATAACTACGACATTGATGGTACATGGAAAGATATTAAGAGCTTAGGTGAAAATGGTTTGGATCCAAACAATGAAGATCACCGTAGCGCCAAGTACCTACATGATAATCTTTCTCAAGCTGATAAAGATCGTGTGGCTGTTGATGAAACAGATGACGGAGATGATCTTCCTCGAGACAGTGGACTTATCTCAGTTTGGAAAGCTTCTCGCCTTTCTCAAGCAGAACTTGACAAGCTTGAACAGATTGTAGATAATCGTAAACTTAATGAACACTTCATGGAACTTCTTAATGAAGAACGCATTCGTAAAGGCTTGACACCTGCAACAATCGCAGCAGATGATAGCGAATTAACTCGAGTTGCTAATATTCGTGCTAATGAGATGGCAGATTATGGATCTTTACGTTATCAAGGTAAGAAGGAAGGTAAGCATAAACGTCCTGATGGTTCTCGTTGGTCAACTGCTTATGATCCAGAGTTCTACAAACAAACAAATGCAATGACAGAAAACGCAGCAGAAGCAACTGATGTTTGGGATATTGTGAGTCTTACAAATGAAAAGGCATTAGCTCATAATTTCTATACTAGATGGAAACACTCTAAAGGTCACTGTGCAGCTATGATGATGGGGGATGGTTATAGCCCAGCAAACAAGAACGTACAATTCCGTGTGGCTCTTGGATTTGCTAATCATTCACTAACCTCTGGTAAAGCAATTAATGTTGTTGCTATGATGGAAATTGCATCTATGATGGACTAGATAAAAACGAACAAGATAAGATTCTGATTACCAGAATTCTAGCCTTGTTCGTTTTTCTTTTTAAAACTTAGTCAACTTTTCCGCCTTCAACAACAAGGTCATCTGCTTTAGCAGCGTCACCGTAAGTTGGGTGGAGTGTTTTTTCATAGGCTTTGTGGAAGAAGTTTTCCTTACCTAATTTTTCGATTTCTTGGTTGATGTAGTCAAGTAGTTCTTGGTTACCTTTTTGAACTGCTGGTGCAATCGTATCTGGATTACCAAGAGAAGTAATTCCTACCTCATATCCTTTATTTTCAAGCGCCCAAGCTAGAACTTCAGTATTGTCAGTAGAGAAGGCATCTCCACGACCGTCAAGAAGGGCTTGGTATGCATCGCTATATTGGTCGTATTTTTGAAGTTTCACTTCTGGGTGATTTTTCTCAAAGTAAGTTTCAGCAGTCGTTCCTTTTGTAACGATCAAGGTTTTGCCTTCAAGTTGCTTAACATCTGTAATTAGACCAGTCTTAGGTGACACAACACCGAGAGAAACTTTCATGTAAGGAAGGGCAAAGTCAACTTGTTTCTTACGTTCGTCAGTAACTGTGAAGTTGGCAAGGGTGATATCAACCTTGTTTGAAATCAAGTATTCAGCACGGTTAGCTGCATCCACTGATACATATTTCGGTTTGACACCAAGGTCTTGTGCTAATTGGTTACCAAGTTCGATATCGTAACCTTGGTAAGAACCATCGTTGTCAACATAACCAAATGGTTTTTTATCTCCGAATACCGCGATTCGAAGTTCGCCACTTTTCTTAATTTCATCAATGGTACGAGCTTTGGCAGTTGCCTTAGTAGATGAAGCATCAGAGCTTCCGCCTGAACTACAAGCTGTGACGAAGATAAGCGCAAATGCTAGCGCAAAAACAGTTAGAATTGGTTTAAGTAGTTTCATAATAATCTCCTTTATTGATTATAGATATGAGCCAAACTGGCTAAAGTCAAAGACGTTTAAAAATTCTTGTGCTCGTTTCGTTTGTGGATTTGTGAAGAATTCTTGAGCAGTTCCTTCTTCAGCAATCTTCCCTTGGTCAAGGAAGATAATGCGGTCCGCAATGGCTTGGGCAAACTGCATTTCATGGGTGACCAGAATCATGGTACGCCCTTCTTGTGCCAAGTCATTGATAAGTTCGAGGACCTCACGCACCATTTCTGGATCCAGTGAAGCCGTTACCTCGTCAAAGAGGATAATTTCTGGATGCATGAGAAGGGCACGGACAATCGCCACTCGTTGTTTCTGTCCACCAGATAATTGACGAGCGAAGCTATGTTGTTTATCCAACAATCCTACACGTTCTAGTAACTGTAAGGCTTCTTGTATTACTTCTTTCTTGTCGCGTCCTTGAGCCTTGATAGGGCCTAGGATGAGGTTTTGAAGGACATCCAAGTGAGGAAAGAGTTCATAACTTTGAAAGACCATACCGATTTTTTGGCGAACCAGGTGAAAATCTTTTTTATTTTCAACGATGGACTGACCATCCAGTAGGATATCTCCGCCTTGAATACTTTCTAAACCATTGAGACAGCGAAGAAGGGTACTTTTCCCACAACCAGACGGCCCTAGGATGACGACCACTTCCCCCTTTTTAATATCTAGGGAAAGTCCTTGGAGGATAGGATTGTCTCCGAAGGATTTTTTTAGTTCCTTGATTTCTAAAATAGTTTCAGACATTTAGTTCCTCCAATGTTTTTCTAAGTGAGTAGATAGTTTGGAAATAGGGAAGCAAACCGCGAAATACAAGACTAGGATGGTTCCATAAATCCAAAAGGAAGCGGTTGGGATAGTCAAACGATTGCTATCTATAATTTGTTGTCCAATTTTGGTAACTTCAACAACCCCAATCAAAACAACCAAGGAAGTCGTTTTAATCATCCGAGTGACAAGGTTGATGGCTTGTGGGAGCAATCTTCTTAAGACCTGAGGGATGATGATGTAGTAGTAGAGTTGAAATTTAGTTAAGCCAAGTGCTTGTCCACTCTCAAATTGATGTTTAGGCAGGGAAGTGATAGCTCCACGAACTAAGTCACCCATCTCAGCTGTTCCCCAGAGGGTGAAAACGATAATAGCAGAAGTCTCACCAGAAATATTGATATTAAAGTTTCGAGCTAAACCAAAGTAAACGATGAAAAGGAGCACCAGCTGGGGCATGATCCGGATAAATTCTAGATAAAAACGAGTCAAGAAACGAATCACTCTAGAATGAGAAGTCATGATAATTCCCATCACCGTTCCGAAAATCATGGATAAGAGGACAGACAGGATAGAAATCCCAATCGTGACTCCCAATCCTTGTAAGATTCTCAGGAGATTATTTCCCTGAAAGAGTACTTGCATTCCCGAATCCTGCATGACGGAGCCTCCTTTCTATCCAGCTAAAGACTAGTGAAATAGGTAGAAGCATGATGAGGTAAGCAACCACCAACATAGCCAGCGCAATATCTGTCTCATAATAGAGTCCAATCAAATCCTTAGCAACGTACATAAGGTCAGCAAGGGCAACTGCTGAGAAAACAGATGTTTCCTTGATGAGGAAAATAACATTGGCACTAAAAGATGGTAGAGCCACCGCAGTCGCTTGTGGCAGAACCACGTAGCGAAAGACCTGAAAAGGAGTAAGGCCAATGGCTAAACCAATCTCGTGCTGGGTTTGGCTAACTGCTTCTAGCCCGCTTCGGAAGGATTCTGCCATGTAGGAACCACCTAAAAAGATGAGCCCGACTGTTGCACAGACTTCTGAAGAAAGAACAATCCCTATTCGAGGTAGACCGAAGTAGAGAAAGAAAAGTTGTATCAAAAGGGGTGTATTTCGTGACAATTCAATATAGGCTGTTGCCAATTGTGAGAGAACAGGAACTCGGTAATGCCGGATGACGCTGACGATTAGCCCCAGCAAAAAAGAACCTAAAATCCCCCAAACTGCGATATGCAAGGTCAGAAAGAATGCCTTTTGATAGAGTGGTAGATATTGTTCAACAATGGACCAATCCAAAAGTAGAACCTCCCATCTAGGAAAATAATACAGTTATTGTAGCATTAAAAGGGAGCTTTGGATAATATGTATTTTTTATTGCCGTTATAAGGATTTTTTATCATAGACATAAAATTTCTGAAATTTCCAAACAAAATATTTGAAAAGTTTTGAAAAAAGAGTTAAGATATTTTTGTAACATAAAAAGTAAGCGCTTACTTATTAAGGAGGAAATTTTATGTCATTTAAAACAAGTAATGCAGAAGGTCATGTAGATTTCATCAATACCTATGATTTGGAGCCAATGGCGCAACAAGTCATTCCTAAAGCTGCCTTTGGTTATATCGCTAGTGGAGCAGAAGATACTTTCACTTTACGCGAGAACATCCGTGCCTTTAACCACAAACTCATCGTTCCACATACGCTTTGTGATGTTGAAAATCCAAGTACAGAGATTGAATTTGCAGGTGAAAAATTGTCTTCACCAATCATTATGGCGCCTGTTGCGGCTCATAAATTAGCAAATGAACAGGGTGAAGTGGCGACTGCGCGTGGTGTGCATGAGTTTGGTTCTCTTTATACAACCAGCTCTTACTCTACTGTAGACCTTCCAGAAATTACGGAGGCCCTTCAAGGGACACCTCATTGGTTCCAATTTTACTTTAGTAAGGATGATGGCATTAACCGCCACATCATGGACCGTGTGAAGGCTGAGGGTTATAAAGCGATTGTCTTGACGGCAGATGCAACTGTAGGGGGCAACCGTGAGGTTGATAAGCGTAATGGTTTTGTCTTCCCAGTTGGCATGCCGATTGTTGAAGAATACCTGCCAGAAGGTGCTGGAAAATCAATGGACTTTGTATACAAATCAGCTAAACAACGCCTATCTCCACGAGATGTAGAATTTATAGCTGAATACTCAGGATTACCAGTTTACGTTAAAGGACCACAATGCCGTGAGGACGTTGAACGTTCACTTGCTGCGGGTGCCTCTGGTATCTGGGTAACCAACCACGGTGGCCGTCAAATCGACGGTGGACCAGCCGCCTTTGACTCACTTCAAGAAGTAGCAGAAGCAGTTGATAAACGTGTGCCAATTGTCTTTGACTCAGGTATTCGTCGTGGTCAACACGTCTTTAAAGCCTTGGCTTCAGGAGCAGACTTGGTAGCTATTGGTCGCCCTGTTATTTATGGTTTGGCTCTTGGTGGTAGTGTCGGTGTACGTCAAGTCTTTGAACACTTGAATGCAGAATTGAAGACAGTCATGCAGTTATCTGGAACACAAACTATTGAAGATGTGAAACACTTCAAACTTCGTCACAATCCATACAATCCAACTTTCCCAGTTGATCCTCGTGACTTAAAATTGTATTGATAAAAAGATTGCCTCCACTTGACGTGGAGGTTTTTACTTGTGTTTTAAACACTTTTGTCATGAAGATTAAAAAAAGAGAAAGATTTGATTTTTTATAGTTGACAAATGTAGATTTTAAGAGTACACTGATAATTGTAATTTACAAATGTAGATTTTGGAGGGATAGCAATGCAGATTTCGGATGCAGAATGGCAGGTCATGAAGATTATCTGGATGCAGGGAGAACAGACTAGTACTGATCTCATAAAAGTATTAGAGAAAAGGTTTAGCTGGTCCAAATCCACGATCCAGACACTCTTGGTTCGTTTGGTGGAGAAAGAATGTTTGACTCGGGAAAAGCAGGGCAAGTCCTTTGTCTATTCGGCCCTTTTAACTCTAGACGACAGTAGAGGTTTAATGGTTCAGGATATCAAAGACAAGCTTTGTTCTCGCAGGATGAAGCTCTTGCTAGCTGATTTGATTGAAGAATGTGACTTTACCCTAGCTGACTTGGAAGACTTGGAAGAAGTGATTTCAAAGAAAAAAGCAAGTGCTGTAACAGAAGTAAAATGTAATTGTATGTAAAGGAGACGCTATGTTAAATCTATTTGTATCTATTGTTGTTTTAGGAATGATTGCTTTTATCCTCTTTTGGTTTTTCAAAAAACCGCAAGAAGATGCTAAGAGAGCCCAGCAAAAAAATGGCTATCAAGAAATTCGAGTGGAAGTCATGGGGGGATACACTCCAGGAACTATTATCCTCAAAAAATCGCAACCAGCTCGTATTATTTTTGATCGAAAAGATCCTTCACCTTGCTTGGATCAAATCGTTTTTCCAGACTTTGGAGTGCATGCAGATCTGCCTATGGGAGACCAATATGTAGTTGAAATCACTCCTGAAGAAGCAGGTGAGTATGGTTTCTCTTGTGGCATGAATATGATGCACGGTAAGATGATTGTAGAATAGGAGAATGATATGACTGAAATTGTAAAAGCAAGTCTTGAAAATGGTGTTCAAAAAATCCGTATCACGGCAGACAAAGGCTACCATCCAGCCCACATTCAACTGCAAAAAGGGATTCCTGCTGAGATTACCTTTCATCGTGTGACACCTTCAAACTGTTATAAAGAGATTCTCTTCGAAGAAGAAGGAATCCTAGAACCAATCGCTCAAGACGAGGAAAAAGTCATTCGCTTTACGCCTCAAGACTTGGGCGAGCATGAATTTTCATGCGGCATGAAGATGCAAAAGGGGACCTACACCGTTGTTGAAAAAACTAAAAAGTCTCTCAGTCTTTTTCAGCGTTTTTGGATTACTAGTATCTTTACTGTACCTCTTGTGATTCTCATGATTGGGATGTCTACAGGAGGAATTAGTCACCAAGTCATGCGTTGGGGCACCTTTTTAGCCACAACACCCATTATGCTGGTAGCTGGAGTTCCATATATCAGAAGCGCCTGGGCTAGTTTTAAAAAACACAATTCCAACATGGATACCTTGGTTGCTCTGGGCACCTTAGTGGCCTATTTCTATAGCTTAGTTGCCCTCTTCGCTGGTCTCCCCGTTTACTTTGAAAGTGCTGCATTTATCCTCTTCTTCATTCTTTTGGGAGCAGTTTTTGAGGAAAAAATGCGAAAAAATACTTCGCAGGCAGTCGAAAAATTATTAGACCTACAAGCAAAAACAGCAGAGGTTTTGCGTGATGATGTTTATGTTCAAATACCTCTAGAGCAAGTCAAAGTTGGGGATCTCATTCGCGTTCGACCAGGTGAAAAAATTGCCGTTGATGGGACTGTGTTAGAAGGTGAAACGAGTATTGATGAATCAATGGTGACTGGGGAAAGTATTCCAGTCGATAAATCAGTTGGAGATGCTGTCATTGGTTCAACCATCAATAATAGTGGTACGATCATCTTTAGAGCTGAAAAAGTGGGTTCTGAGACTATGTTGGCTCAGATTGTGGACTTTGTGAAAAAAGCTCAAACCAGTCGTGCTCCTATTCAAGATTTGACAGACAAGATTTCTGGGATTTTTGTACCAGCAGTTGTCATTTTAGGACTTCTTACTTTTTGGGTCTGGTTTGTTTTACTTGGAGATAGCTTTGTGACTTCACTTCTCTACGGAGTTGCTGTTTTGATTATTGCCTGTCCTTGTGCACTAGGACTCGCGACACCGACAGCACTCATGGTTGGAACAGGACGAAGTGCCAAGATGGGGATTCTTCTCAAAAATGGTACAGTTTTACAGGAAATCCAAAAAGTCCAAACCATTGTTTTTGATAAGACAGGAACCTTGACCGAAGGGAAGCCAGTAGTGACAGATGTTATCGGAGATAAAGGAGAAGTGCTAAGTTTGGCTGCTTCACTGGAAGATGTATCTCAACACCCGCTAGCTCAAGCTATTGTTAATCGTGCATCTGAACTAGGAATTAGCCTTTACCCAGTGGAAAACTTCCAAGCCTTGCATGGAAAAGGTGTGACTGGGATTATTAATAGTAAACAAGTCTTGCTTGGGAATGCCAAACTCTTAGATGATCTTGCTATTCCACATGATTATCAAGAACGATTTGATTTGCTTGAGAAAGAAGCAAAAACAGTTGTCTTCCTATCCGTGGATGGTCAGTTAAAAGGCTTAATTGCCTTGCAGGATGTCCCTAAGGAAAATGCCAAAGAAGCTATTGCTAAATTGAAAAAACGTGGTCTTAGAACGGTCATGCTTACCGGAGATAATGCTGGAGTAGCCCATGCGATTGCAGAGCAAATTGGAATCGAAGAAGTGATCGCAAATGTCTTGCCAGAGGAAAAGGCACATGAAATTCACAAGCTTCAAAAGAATGGCAAATTGGCCTTTGTTGGAGATGGTATCAATGATGCACCGGCCCTCAGTGTAGCCAATGTCGGAATTGCCATGGGCTCTGGGACAGATATTGCTATCGAATCAGCAGATCTTGTCCTTACAACCAACAATCTACTAGGATTGGCACGTGCTTTTGATATGAGTAAGAAGACCTTTAATCGTATTCTACTCAATCTTTTCTGGGCTTCTATCTATAACCTCATTGGTATTCCGATTGCAGCAGGAGTCTTTTCAAGTCTTGGTTTGGTACTCAATCCAGAACTTGCAGGATTGGCCATGGCCTTTAGTTCAGTCTCTGTTCTGATTAGCTCTCTCATGCTTAATTTTACTAAAGTCGATTAAAAAGGCGGTCTTAACCGCTTTTTTGCTATTCTAAAACAGATTTTCAAAACGTTTTCAATCTGTTCTGTAATAGAGAATGAAAGTTTCTGAGCACATTCTTATGAAACTATAAGTAAATGTGATAAATTAGGAGTGTAAATTTACTGAATCGTTTTCAAAAAACATATAAAAGCGCTTTTATTATTCATCAAATTAACATTTAAGGAGAGTTATCATTATGACTCAAGGGAAAATTACTGCATCAGCAGCAATGCTTAACGTATTGAAAACATGGGGCGTAGACACTATCTACGGTATCCCATCAGGAACACTCAGCTCACTTATGGACGCTTTGGCTGAAGACAAAGATATCCGTTTCTTGCAAGTTCGCCACGAAGAAACAGGTGCTCTTGCAGCGGTTATGCAAGCTAAATTCGGCGGTTCTATCGGTGTTGCAGTTGGTTCAGGTGGTCCAGGTGCGACTCACTTGATCAACGGTGTTTACGATGCAGCTATGGATAACACTCCATTCCTCGCTATCCTTGGATCACGTCCTGTTAATGAACTCAACATGGATGCCTTCCAAGAATTGAACCAAAACCCAATGTACAACGGTATCGCTGTTTACAACAAACGTGTTGCTTACGCAGAGCAATTACCAAAAGTTATCGACGAAGCTTGCCGTGCTGCCGTTTCTAAAAAAGGTCCAGCCGTTGTTGAAATTCCAGTAAACTTTGGTTTCCAAGAAATCGACGAAAACTCATACTACGGTTCAGGTTCTTACGAGCGTTCATTCATCGCTCCTGCTTTGAACGAAGTTGAAATCGACAAAGCTGTTGAAATTTTGAACAATGCTGAACGTCCAGTTATCTACGCTGGTTACGGTGGTGTTAAAGCTGGTGAAGTAATCACTGAATTGTCACGTAAAATCAAAGCACCAATCATCACAACTGGTAAAAACTTCGAAGCTTTCGAATGGAACTACGAAGGTTTGACAGGTTCTGCTTACCGTGTTGGTTGGAAACCAGCAAACGAAGTGGTCTTTGAAGCAGACACAGTTCTTTTCCTTGGTTCAAACTTCCCATTTGCTGAAGTATACGAAGCATTCAAAAACACTGAAAAATTCATCCAAGTGGATATCGACCCTTACAAACTTGGTAAACGTCACGCCCTTGACGCCTCTATCCTTGGTGATGCAGGTCAAGCAGCTAGAGCTATCCTTGATAAAGTAAACCCAGTTGAGTCTACTCCATGGTGGCGTGCAAACGTGAAGAACAACCAAAACTGGCGCGATTACATGAACAAACTCGAAGGTAAAACTGAGGGTGAATTGCAATTGTACCAAGTCTACAATGCTATCAACAAATATGCTGATCAAGACGCTATCTACTCAATTGATGTCGGTAACTCTACTCAAACATCAACTCGTCACCTTCACATGACACCTAAGAACATGTGGCGTACATCTCCACTCTTTGCAACAATGGGTATCGCCCTTCCTGGTGGTATCGCTGTGAAGAAGGACAATCCAGATCGCCAAGTATGGAACATCATGGGTGATGGTGCATTCAACATGTGCTACCCAGACGTGATCACTAACGTTCAATACAACCTTCCAGTAATCAACGTTGTCTTCTCAAATGATGAATATGCCTTCATCAAAAACAAATACGAAGACACAAACAAACACTTGTTTGGTGTAGACTTCACAAATGCTGACTACGCGAAAATCGCTGAAGCACAAGGTGCAGTTGGATTTACAGTAAACCGTATCGAAGATATCGACTCAGTTGTTGCTGAAGCTGTTAAGCTCAACAAAGAAGGTAAAACAATTGTTATCGATGCTCGCATCACACAACACCGTCCACTTCCAGTAGAAGTACTTGAATTGGATCCAAAACTTCACTCAGAAGAAGCAATCAAAGCCTTCAAGGAAAAATACGAAGCAGAAGAACTCGTACCATTCCGCCTCTTCTTGGAAGAAGAAGGATTGCAATCACGCGCAATTAAATAATTCCTCTCGTCGAAAATCAAAGATAAATTTATAGACTTCTTTATTAGCATACTGCCGACGATTCCATCATTGAAACCATAAATTTCAATGATGGAATCTAGTGTGGAGCCTAGAAAAAGTCCCAAAGGATTTTTCGTAGTTTGATGAGCAAAGATTTGCCATCAAACTTGGTTTCACCTAGTTTATTCTTTGATTTTCATAGAGAGAAACTTGAAAAGATCGGAGTAATCAGGTCTTTTTGTTTTAAAAGTTGCATATAAATATTTGACAGCGTTTTCTGAAAATCTTATAATAAAAATGTAATGATAGAAAGTGTGACAGATACGGAAAGGAGAATTATTTTTTAAATAGTTGTAGTAAGTGGGCTTTCTTATTTCATTAAAAATAAAGGATGATTATAACATTCAGTTCATTACTCTTCTTTATAGCTCTGAGAAACCTCATAATAGTCACATAATGGTCAATGAAACTTGAGATTAAAACTATCTCAATGAGTAGATATTAGGAGGAAAGATATGGAAAAAAAGGATATTTATCTAATCTGTATTACCATGATTATCTGTTCAATTATTCTAGGATTGATTATCGGAAGTTTTATTTTTCATGGTCTTGAAGTTGTTGCTGACATAATTAACTACGGCTTGATGATAATCAATCAATCTATCAATCAATCGATTCATTGATAAGGAGTATTCGTTTTCTAATATTTTTATAGAGGAGAGTAAATGAATTTAAATCAATTAGATATTATCGTTTCAGATGTTCCCCAAGTCTGTGCTGACTTGGAGCGTATTTTGGATAAAAAGTCCGATTATGTTGATGACAGTTTTGCTCAGTTTACGATTGGCAGTCACTGTCTGATGTTGTCCCAAAATCATTTGATTCCTTTGGAAGATTTTCAGTCAGGAATCATTCTTCACATTGAGGTTGAGAATGTAGACCAGAACTACCAAAGGTTGAAAGAGCTTGGTATCCAGGTTTTAAACGGTCCAGCTGTAACCGATTGGGGAACAGAGTCCTTATTAGTTAAAGGTCCTGCTGGTCTAGTGATTGATTTTTATCGAATGAAGTAGGACACTTAGTCATTTGAAGTTAACCATAATGATTCTTAAAAAAGAATGTGAGAATATGAACTATTGAAAGATCGGAGCCATCCGGTCTTTTTTTCTTGTCTTTTCTGTTAAATTTGTTAAAATAGCTTCATAACAATGTTCTAAGGAGAAAAATATGCCAACAACTTTCTTTCTATTAATTGGCTTAATGATGTTAGGCTTTGCTGCCTTCACCTATTTTATGTTTTCCTATTTTATATTTAGTAATTATAGCAATGCCAAGAGGTGTACCGAAAGAACGGAAGGAGTTATTATTCGATATTCCTATGCTCTTTATAATGGGATTAGTCTCCCAGTTGTTGAATACACTGTTGATGGAAACCAATACAGGGTCGTAGGGCCTAAATTTCTATCTGCGATTTCAAATACAATCAGTACTCCCTTAGGTTCAATCGTATCTGATGTAAAAACGGATAATTTTGAAAATGGTGAAATTCCACAAGTTTTAAGATACAAAGTTAAGGGTAATAGTTTTTTGTCTTATACAAAATCTCCACTTAAGGAACGCTTTCCAATTGGTGGAAAAGTTGCTGTTTATTATGATCCTAAAAAACCAAAACATTCCTATGTAGAAAGACCACTAAGACCTGGGCGATATGCATGGTTGGCAAAATGTTTTATCTATCTCAATGTTTTTATTATGGTTGCTCTAGCTTTCTTTATCATGTTCATTCTTCCAAATCTTATGAAATAAAGCAGTTTTGTATACAAACTTCAACTACCTTATTTGGCTTCTATGTTCATCGTAGAAGCTTTTTTGTAAAGAAAATGCTTTTCTTAAAACATTTTTTGGGGCTATTTCAGCTTTATTTAAATGTTTGATAGTATAATAGTAGTACTAAATCATGTGAGGTAAAGTGATGACAGAAATATTACAATTTCCAGAGGGTTTCCTCTGGGGTGGTGCTACGGCAGCTAATCAATGTGAGGGTGCTTATAATTTAGACGGTCGTGGGTTGGCGAATGTTGATGTTGTTCCAATCGGTAAGGACCGTGAAGCCATTATCACAGGTCAGAAAAAGATGTTTTCTTTTGAGGAGGGCTATTTTTACCCAGCCAAGCAAGCTATTGATATGTACCATCATTACAAGGAAGATATTGCGCTTTTCGCAGAAATGGGCTTTAAAACTTATCGGCTTTCCATTGCTTGGACAAGAATATTCCCAAAGGAGATGAAGCAGAGCCAAATGAAGCTGGTTTAGCTTTTTATGAGGATTTGTTTAAGGAATGCCAGAAGTATGGAATCCAACCTCTGGTAACTATCACGCATTTCGACTGTCCTATGCACTTGATTGAAAAATACGGCGCTTGGCGAAATCGTTGTATGTTGGACTTCTATGAGAATCTCTGTCGTACACTCTTTACTCGTTACAAGGGTTTGGTCAAATACTGGCTAACATTTAACGAAATTAATATGATTCTTCATGCACCCTTTATGGGAGCTGGTCTCTGTTTCGAAGAAGGTGAAAATCAAGAACAAGTCAAATACCAAGCAGCTCACCATGAGTTGGTGGCTTCAGCTCTAGCGACTAAGCTTGCCCACGAAATTGACCCAGAAAACAAGGTGGGATGTATGTTGGCAGCAGGACAGTATTATCCCAACACTGCCCATCCGAGAGACTACTGGGCAGCCATGGAAGAAGACCGAAAGAGTTACTTTTTCATTGATGTTCAGGCGCGTGGGGAATACCCAAGCTACGCCAAGAAGCAGTGGGAGCGTGAAGGAATTGAGATTGAAATGACGGCAGAGGATCTAGACTTGTTGAAGAATTACACTGTTGACTTTGTTTCCTTCTCTTACTATGCAAGTCGAGTGGCCTCAGGTGATCCAGAAGTTAAAGAATTAACAGCTGGAAATGTTTTTGCCTCTCTCAAAAATCCTTATCTTGAATCTTCAGAATGGGGATGGCAGATTGATCCACTTGGGCTTCGTATTACCCTCAATGCCATCTGGGATCGTTATCAAAAGCCCATGTTCATCGTAGAAAATGGACTCGGTGATATTGATACACCGGATGAGAATGGTTATGTAGCAGATGACTATCGGATTGATTACTTAGAGGCTCATATCAAGGCTATGCGAGATGCCATATACCAAGATGGAGTAGACTTGCTTGGTTATACAACTTGGGGTTGTATCGATCTGGTTTCAGCTGGAACAGGCGAAATGAACAAGCGCTATGGCTTTATTTATGTGGATCGTGATAATGGAGGTCATGGAAGTTTCAAACGTAGCAAGAAGAAGTCCTTCTACTGGTACAAGGATGTCATTGCCAGCAATGGTGCAAGCATTGAGTAGAACACATTTATTCACTATTTTTATAAAATCTTCTCCCTTCTTTATAAGATAGAAAAAAGAGTTCAATTAGATCTAGCTTTTTGCTATAATGAGGGGAGAAAAATCAGACAGGAGATCAAGATGTCAGAACCATTATTTTTAAATTCTGTAATGCAAGAAAAAATCTGGGGTGGGACTAAGCTACGTGATGAGTTTGGATACGACATTCCAAGCGAAAAAATCGGAGAATATTGGGCAATTTCAGCTCACCCAAATGGTGTTTCTAAGATAGCTAATGGCCGTTTTGAGGGAACAGACCTAGCTACTTTGTATGCGGAACACCGTGAGTTATTTGGCAATCGTCCAGAGCCAGTATTTCCACTCTTGACTAAAATCCTCGATGCCAATGACTGGCTCAGTGTTCAAGTTCACCCAGATGATGCTTATGGACTAGAGCATGAAGGAGAACTTGGTAAGACAGAGTGCTGGTATATCATCGCTGCAGATGAGGGTTCAGAGATTATCTATGGCCACAATGCTAAGTCAAAAGAAGAACTCCGCCAGCAAATCGAAGATAAGAACTGGGATGCCTTGCTGACAAAAGTGCCTGTTAAGGCTGGAGATTTCTTCTATGTCCCAAGTGGGACCATGCACGCTATCGGTGCAGGAATCTTGATCCTTGAAACGCAACAGTCTAGTGATACAACCTACCGTGTCTATGACTTTGACCGCAAGGATGATAATGGTAACTTGCGCGAGCTTCATCTTGAAAAATCCATCGATGTTCTAAATATTGGTGAGCCTGCTAACAGCCGTCCTGTAACCGTCAAAGCAGATGATTTGCGTTCAACTCTCCTTGTATCCAATGAATTCTTCGCAGTCTACAAGTGGGAAATTACTGGAAAAGTTGACTTCGAAAAGACAGCTGACTACAGCTTGTTGAGTGTCTTAGATGGTCAAGGGAAGCTAACTGTGGACAGTAAAGATTATCCAATTCAAAAAGGGAGCCACTTTATCCTTCCAAGCGATGTTGAATCTTGGGCACTTGAAGGACAAGCTTTGGAATTAATTGTTAGTCATCCGTAAAAAGAAAGGACCTGAGTTCATTACTCAAGTCCTTTTTTATAGTTACATAAACTGGGCGATAAAGACCACGATGATGATAATTGGGATGATAAAACGAAGAAGGAAGAGCCAGACTTGGGAAAGTCCTTGTTTCCACGGTGTTTCATCAATATGGAGTTCCTCCATAGCCAATGCTTTTTTGAAGATATAGCCTGTGAAGAGAGACAAGCAGAGGGCACCAAAGGGCATGAGGAGATTAGAAACCAAGAAGTCCATGGCATCAAAGAAGGTCTTCCCAAAGATTTGAACATCTGCCATGACACCGTAGGATAGGGCTGAGGGGATACCAAATACAAAAGTTAAAACACCTAAAATCATACTCCACTTAGCACGTTTACGATTGTCTTGGTTGGTGATGTTTCCTACATTGATTTCCAGCATTACGACAGAAGAAGTGACTGTCGCAAAGAGGAAAAGCAAGAGGAAGAGGATGTAGAAAATACTTCCAAAAGGCATCTTGTCAAAGAGCTGAGGCAAGACAATAAAGAGGAGACTTGGACCACCTTCAGACTGGATGTTAAAGGCTGACATAGCTGGGAAAATAGCTAATCCTGCCATGATGGATACAGAGATGTTCATGGCAACGATGGACATACCTGATTGGACCAGATTGGTTTTCTTATCTAAGTAAGAAGCATAGGTCAACATAGCAGTAACACCGAGCGATAATGCAAAGAAAGATTGCCCCAGAGCATAGAGGAGTCCGGCGCTTGTCAGTTTTGAAAAGTCAGGTTTGAGGAAGTAAACCACACCTTCCATGGCATTAGGCAAGCTGAGAGAGCGCCCAATGATAATGACAAAGATGATAAAGAGCAGGGGCATCATGACCTTAGAAGCTCTTTCAATCCCTTTTTGAACCCCTTTAGACACGATAAAGATGTTGAGGAAGATGAAGAGGGCTTGGGAACCGAGAGCAATCCATGGATTTGAAATAATGTCTGTGAAGAGCTGGGCATAATCACTGCTAATCCCAACTTGGAAGGCTTTAGCAATAGCGATACCTAGATAGACTAAAACCCATCCACCAATAACACTATAAAAAGATAGGAGGATGAAAAGGGCAAAGGCACCGATCCAACCAATAAAATTGTAGTTCTTGTTATCGCCCAATTTTCCAAATGTTTTGATTGCTGACACGCCAGCACTTCGACCAAGGGCAAATTCAGCGAGCAAAAGCGGGAAACCAATTAAAATCGTTGAGATGAGAAAGACCAGTAAAAATCCTCCTCCACCATTGGCAGCGGTCATATAAGGGAATTTCCAAACGGCACCAAGACCAATAGCAGAACCAGCAGATGCAAGGATAAAGCCCAGCTTAGATCCCCATTGCGATTTTTCAGACATTGTTAAACTCCGATCTATTTTTTAAAATAAGAAAAGGCTACTTGAGTTGTCAAATAGCCTTCTCTCAATGGCTCTTTATGAGCTTTTTATTTGATTGATAGACTTGATTATCCTATCATGATTTTTGAAGTCTGTCAAGAAAATCAATTTTACGTTTTCATAATTCTTAAAAAAATACTTGACTCTCCCCAAAGGGGAGGGTATATACTAATTATGTGAGGAGGAAATCATGTACCATATCAAAGAAGCTGCGCAGCTTTCAGGCGTTTCTATCAAAACACTTTACCATTATGATAAGATTGGACTCTTGGTTCCATTAAAGTCAGAAAATGGCTATCGAACCTACAGTCAAGAAGATTTAGAACGACTTCAGGTTATCCTTTATTACAAGTATCTAGGCTTTTCTTTAGAAAAAATAGCAGAGCTATTGAAGGAAGATACGACAGATATATTGTCACATTTAACTAGACAATTGGACTATTTAACCCAGGAGAGGCAACATCTGGATACCTTAATTTCAACTTTACAAAAAACCATTCAAGAACAAAAAGGAGAAAGAAAAATGACTATTGAGGAAAAATTCACTGGATTTAGCTATCAAGACCATCAAAAATACCAGCAAGAGGCGGTAGAGAAATATGGACAAGAGGTGATGGACCAAGCTCTCGAACGCCAAAAAGGACGAGAGGATGAAGCTACAACAGCCTTTAATCAAGTCTTTCAAGCCTTGGCACAAAATCTACAATCTGGTCTGCCGATAACAGCATCTGAAAACCAAGAAGAAGCCTCCAAGCTCTTACAAGCCATTCGTAGGTATGGATTTGACTGTTCTATCGAGGTCTTTGGTCATATCGGAAAAGGCTATGTCTATAATCCAGAGTTTAAGGAAAACATTGACAAATTTGGATCTGGAACAGCCCAGTACACATCAGATGTCATTACCCACTATGTAAGCACACAAACTCGATAAAACTCAAAGACTAAGCTAGGACTGACAAAGCCAGTAACAGAATTTTAATTGGAGGACACAGACCTAGCTTGAAGATTAGATAAGATAAAATCGGCGGAGTGACCTCTGCCGATTTACTGTTATTTGAGTTGGTAAGACCAGTCTTCTCCATCCTTGTAGTAAAAGAATTCACTTAGGTCCTCTTCGAGAAAAACACGAAGCATGTCAGACATATCCTCAGTAGCTAATTTTAGATGAGATAGATTTTCAAAATCCTCCCACCAGACTTTTCCTTCGTCTGAAGATTGGAGCTCACCAGTAAAGTGTTCAGTTTTGTAAAAGAGGACAACATAGCGATAATCTGCATCATCATACCAATCTTTGATACCACAGAGTTGGGGTTTAGAAATGGTCAGACCAGTTTCTTCTTTCACTTCACGAATGACGGCATCGACAAAGGATTCGCCACGTTCAACATGGCCGCCAGGAAAAGTAATGCCAGGCCAGTTAGGACTAACTCGATCTTGAACCAAAACCTTGTCCTCATTTTTAATCAAGCACATATTGACAAATTCGACTGATTCTCTTCTGTTCATCTTATTTTTCCTATTTTGTTAGTAATTTTTCTACCACGTTTAACTTTCGCATGGTCAGATCAACGCCGAACAGCTTTTCGAGATAGTTGGTATTAAGCTTTTTTCGTTTTGCAGTTCTAGGGAGATAGAGGTAAAGACAATGGTTGCCGATACAAATTTCTTCTTCACCATAGTCAATATTCAATTTTTCTAATGGTAGACTTTGGATAGCATTCTGGAAAAGAATTATATGTATACGGTCATAAAGATAGTGTTCTCCAAACGGATTTTCTTGGACAATTTTTGTAAAATCACTCTTATTTTTAATGACCATTTTCAAGTCGGCTCCGATTTTTTCTTTTATTAGAGTATGGACTTGTTCTCGTATTTCTTCTATGGCTAAGTCGCTTTCAAGAATAATATTTCCACTTTGAATATAAGTTCGAACGTGTTGGAAACCAGACTCTGCCAAGATATCTACCAGATAAGACATTTTAGGGATAGCATTTTGTCCATTCGGTGTAACACCTCTCAGTAAAATAATATGTTCCAAAATAGCTCCTTTCTTATCCAATATCTTTAGATACAATATCATTTATAGTTCTAGTTTGAGCCTGCCACCCAGCCAGTACAGAGGGCAGAAGTAATGTTAAAGCCCCCCGTATGGGCATTGATATCTAGTACTTCGCCAGCAAAGTGGAGTCCAGGTACTATCTTACTTTCCAGTGTTTTGGGATTGATTTCCTTGAGACTAACACCACCTTTAGTTACAAAGGATTTGGCCAATGACATTTTGCCAGTTACAGGAATTTTAAGAGCCTTGATGGACTGGACAAGTTGGTCGCGTTCCTTTTCAGTTAGCTGTTTGACTTTTTCAGGATATCCTTGGACAAAAAATTCTGCCAAGCGTTCAGGGAGCAAGGCTTTTAAGGCATTTTTCAAGGATTTCTCACGGTTTTCTTCTAGAAAGTCTACTAAGTCACCTTCTGAAAGTTGTGGCAAGACATCTAGTGAAAGGACTTCCCCACCCTTGACAAAGCTAGACATGCGTAGTGCAGCAGGTCCTGACAAACCAAAGTGGGTAAAGAGCAAATCATGAGTGATGACGTGCTTACCATAGCTTAGGGTTACATCGTCTAGGGAAATTCCCTGCAAGGCCTTATGCGGGAAATCAGTCAACAATGGGCTTTCAGCAGCTTCGAGTTCGGTAATAGTGTGTTTGAAATGGCGGGCGATTTCGTGACCAAAACCAGTAGAGCCAGTAGAAGGATAGGATTTTCCACCAGTTGTGACAATGAGTTTATCACAAGTAAAGGCTTGGTCTGCTGACTTGAGGACAAACTGGTCGTCAATCTTTTTAACAGAAACAATCTCTGTTTGAGTGGCAACTTGCCCACCTAGCTCCATGATTTTCTTTTCCAGTGCTTCGATAATGGTTCGAGATTTGTCGCTGGCTGGAAAGACGCGACCATGGTCTTCGACTTTGAGTTTTACGCCATTTTCAGTAAAAAAGTTGATGATATCATGGTTATCAAACTGGGAAAAGACACTGTATAGAAAGCGACCATTCCCAGGGATGCCAGCTAATAGGTCATCTAGAGTTCCATTGTTGGTCACGTTGCAGCGACCACCACCAGTACCAGCTAATTTTTTTCCGAGTTTTCGATTTTTTTCGATGAGAAGGGTTTTCTGCCCATAAAAACTACTTGAAATGGTAGCCATCATACCAGCAGGGCCTCCCCCGATTACAATAGTGTCAAAATGTTTCATAAAAGTATTGTACCATAAAAAAACAAGAGATGATAAGTCATCTCTTGTTTGATTTATTAGTCAATTTCATATCCCATGAGGAGTCCACCTTCTTCTGCATAAAAACTGCAGAGTCCAGAGGTTGGGATAATCTTAATTTCAGCTTGTGGGAATTTCTCGCGTAAGAGTTCAGAGAGTTGTTGGCAGAATTTATCATTACTGCGGTGAGCCATGACGATACGTCCACCAGCATAGCCAGCCTTGATTAACTCTTCATAAGCAGCTTGGAGGGACTTCTTAGCACCACGAGCCTTTTGGAGGAGTTCCAAGGTTCCAGTTTCACTTGCTTCCCCAACCATACGAATATTGAGGAGCCCAACAACTGTACCAATCAGTTTACTCAAGCGACCATTCTTAACCAGATTATCAACCTTAGCGAGAACGAACAATAACTTAGTTTTTTCTTGGTAAGCAGTAATAGCATTAACCACTTCTTCAAAAGAAAGTCCTTGGTCAATCAAATCATTGATTTTCTCAACGATTAGATCAACTTCCCCACCAGCAGACAAGCTGTCAATAACATGAATCTGAGTATCAGGATGTTCTTCTAGGTAAATGTTTTTTGCCAGACGTGCACTATTATAACTACCAGAAAGAGTTCCGGTAATGGTCACTACAAAAATATGTTTTGCCCCTTCAAATGCTCGCAAGTAATCATCAGGGCTAGGACAAGCTGATTTTGAAGCTTCAGAAGTTGCATACATGGTTTCCATCATTTTGTCAATATCAAGACTAGCATCGTCAATAAAGACTTGATCAGCCACTTGAATGGTTAAGGGAACACTGATGAATTCAGTATCAATTGCTGGATTTGCCAGTTGACGATAATCACAACCAGAGTCAGCTACAATCTTCCAAGTCATAGAAATTCTCCATCTTTATCACTTATACATTGACAAAGGTTCTGTCTTTTTTTACAATTATATCATGAAAAATCTTAAAACAAAAGTCTCGTCACTCTGTTGTCACAAGTAGAAAGGAAGTGTTATGGCCGAACGAAGAATTTCTGAAAATTCACTTGAAAATCTCAGAAAAACAAACAAAGAATCCAATTTACTGACCAGAGAAGCTATCGAAACAGCTCTTTTGCAACTTTTGGAGAAAAAGGAGTTGACAAAGATTAGCATTTCCGAATTAGTAAAACGAGCTGGGGTCTCCCGTGCAGCCTTTTATCGAAACTATGACTCCAAAGAAGAGATTTTAGAAAGCGTCTTTAAACGCAGTGTCCATAATATCATGGAGCAGCTGAGTCATTATGATGTCAAAACGGATCTCTATCTGGTTTGGGTTCATCTCTTTCGTGAAGCCAGAAAAGAAGCCAAGGTTATTCAGCTTGCCTTGGACTACCACTTGGAAAAAATCTTTGTGCAAGCCATGCAAGAGTTTTTAGAAAAATACTATGGAAAATCAAAAGGAGTCAGCTCTTACCTGCATTCTTTTTGGAGTTCTGCCATCGTATCAGTTTTGCTTAAATGGATCAAGGATGGAATGAAGGTTCCTGCTGAAAAAATTGCAGATTTACGCCTACCATTTTTCAAAAAATAGATCAGGAGGAGAGAAGTTATGACAGAAAAAAGACTGGCTTGGGATGAGTATTTTGCTGCTCAAGCCCTATTGATTGCCAATCGTTCAACCTGTAAACGCGCCAAGGTAGGAGCTGTTTTAGTCAAGGATAATAAGGTTATTTCAACAGGTTATAATGGCTCTGTATCAGGAACAGAGCATTGTATTGACCATGACTGTTTGGTGATTGAAGGTCACTGTGTCCGTACCCTTCATGCAGAGGTGAATGCTATTTTACAAGGAGCCGAACGTGGCGTTCCAAAAGGATTTACAGCTTACGTTACTCATTTTCCTTGTCTCAACTGCACCAAGCAATTGCTTCAGGTAGGATGTGAGCGTGTCGTTTATATTAACCAGTACCGTATGGACGACTACGCCCAGTATCTCTATCGTGAAAAAGGGACCGAGTTGACCCATTTACCACTTGAGACAGTACAAGCAGCTCTTCAAGAAGCTAACTTGATTTAAAAATTAAAAAAAAAGATGGTTTAGAAGGATTTTTAGACCATTTTTTGATATAATAAGAAGAATAAATTGAAAGAAGGAATTCAGAAAATGGGAAAACTTGAAGTCATTAATCATCCACTCATTCAACACAAATTGTCAATCTTGCGTCGTACAGACACTTCTACAAAAGCTTTTCGTGAGTTAGTAGATGAAATTGCTATGTTGATGGGATATGAAGTACTTCGTGATCTTCCGCTTGAAGACGTTGAAATCGAAACACCTATCACAAAAACAGTTCAAAAACAATTGGCTGGTAAAAAATTGGCAATTGTTCCAATCTTGCGTGCAGGTATCGGGATGGTCGATGGGCTATTGAGCTTGGTTCCAGCAGCCAAAGTTGGACATATTGGTATGTACCGTGACGAAGAAACTCTTCAACCAGTAGAATACTTGGTAAAATTACCTGAAGATATCGACCAACGTCAAATTTTTGTGGTTGACCCTATGCTTGCAACAGGTGGTTCTGCAATCTTGGCTGTTGATTCCCTCAAAAAACGTGGAGCATCAAACATCAAATTTGTCTGCCTTGTATCTGCTCCAGAAGGTGTAAAAGCTCTTCAGGAAGCTCACCCAGATGTAGAAATCTTTACAGCAGCTTTGGATGAACGTTTGAACGAACATGGCTACATCGTTCCAGGTCTTGGTGACGCAGGAGACCGCTTGTTCGGTACTAAATAAGATTCTAAGCATAAACTAAAACTGTTCATTGGTTTTAGTCTCGAAAGGAGGTTGAATTTTTGTGTCTGTCTTTAGAATAGAGCAAAAATTTGACCTTTTTTGACCAAAAAGATATAATAGACCTATATTGAGTCGTTTGACTAAGAAAAATTGAAATCAGAAGGAGAAATGAATGATTCCTGTAGTTATTGAACAAACAAGTCGTGGAGAACGTTCATATGACATTTACTCACGTCTTTTAAAAGATCGTATCATCATGTTGACTGGTCCAGTTGAAGACAATATGGCCAATTCAGTTATCGCCCAATTGCTTTTCTTGGATGCTCAAGACAGCACTAAAGATATCTACCTCTATGTTAATACACCAGGTGGATCAGTTTCAGCTGGTTTAGCAATTGTAGATACTATGAATTTCATTAAAGCAGATGTCCAAACCATCGTTATGGGGATGGCTGCTTCAATGGGAACAATTATTGCCTCAAGTGGAGCAAAGGGCAAACGTTTCATGCTTCCGAATGCAGAATACATGATTCACCAACCGATGGGTGGTACAGGTGGTGGTACACAGCAAACAGATATGGCGATTGCTGCTGAACACTTGCTTAAAACTCGTAAGACTTTGGAGCAAATTCTTGCAGATAATTCTGGTAAATCAGTTGAGCAAATCCATGCAGATGCTGAACGCGATTACTGGATGAGCGCTCAAGAAACACTTGAATATGGTTTCATTGATGAAATCATGGCTAATAATTCTTTGAATTAATCTTTTGAAGCAAACTCGACTGAGTTTGCTTTTTTTGATATAATAGTAAGAAGATTGTTAGAAGGAAGTTGTAATATGTTTCAAAAAGAGAATCGGTCTGGTCTGATTATCTACCTATACTATAATCGTGATGCAAAAAAACTCGATCATTATGGTGATATTTGTTACCACTCTAAAAAACACCGTTATCTGCAACTTTATGTCCCAACAGAAGAAGTGGAAGAACTGGTTAGCCGTTTAGGAAAAGAGAAATTTGTTAAAAAAGTGAGACAATGTCATATCCAAGAATTGGAAACTCCCTTTGTTGGTAGTCTCTACAGAAATAACGAAAACGTTATCATGTAAAAATTTAGATAAATGTGTTGACAATTTTCTGATAATTCGGTATATTCTTAACATGCTATTTATTTAAGAAATAAGGAGACAAAAATATGAAGAAAAAATTTGCCCTATCGTTTGTGGCGCTTGCAAGTGTAGCACTTCTTGCAGCCTGCGGAGAAGTGAAGTCTGGAGCGTCAAACACTGCTGGTAACTCAGTAGATGAAAAGACAATCAAAATCGGATTTAACTTCGAAGAAACTGGTGCCGTAGCTGCCTACGGAACATCTGAACAAAAAGGTGCCCAACTCGCCGTTGATGAAATCAATGCCGCAGGCGGTATCGATGGAAAACAAATCGAAGTAGTTGATAAAGATAACAAGTCTGAAACAGCTGAGGCAGCTTCAGTTACAACTAACCTTGTAACCCAATCTAAAGTATCAGCTATCGTAGGACCTGCGACATCTGGTGCAACTGCAGCTGCGGTAGCGAACGCTACAAAAGCAGGTGTTCCATTGATTTCGCCAAGTGCGACTCAAGATGGATTGACTAAAGGTCAAGATTACCTCTTTATCGGAACTTTCCAAGATAGTTTCCAAGGAAAAATCATTTCTAACTATGTTACAAACAAGTTGAACGCTAAGAAAGTTGTCTTGTATACTGATAACTCAAGCGACTACGCTAAAGGAATTGCAAAATCATTCCGTGATTCATTCTCAGGCGAAATCGTAGCAGATGAAACGTTTGTATCAGGTGACACTGACTTCCAAGCAGCTTTGACAAAAATCAAAGATAAAGACTTTGATGCAATCGTATTACCAGGTTACTACACAGAAGCTGGTAAGATTGTAAACCAAGCTCGTGGTATGGGAATTGATAAACCAATCATTGGTGGTGATGGATTCAACGGTGAAGAGTTTGTACAACAAGCAACTGCTGAACGCGCATCAAACATCTACTTTATCTCAGGCTTCTCAACTACTGTAGAAGTTTCAGCAAAAGCAAAAGCCTTCCTTGATGCTTACCGTGCTAAGTACAATGAAGACCCATCAACATTTGCAGCCTTGGCTTATGATTCAGTTCACCTTGTAGCTAATGCAGCAAAAGGTGCTAAAAACTCTGGTGAAATCAAGGATAACCTTGCTAAAACAAAAGACTTTGAAGGTGTAACTGGTCAAACAAGCTTCGATGCAGACCACAACACAGTCAAAACTGCTTACATGATGACCATGAACAATGGTAAGGTTGAAGCAGCAGAAGTCGTAAAACCATAATTATAGATATTGTAAATGGGGAATGAGCTTTTACTCACTCCCTGTTTCGGTGTTTATGAAAGGATTATTTTTTTATAAAAATCCTAAAAAATAAAACTTAGAAAGAGTGAACCATATGCTTCAACAACTTGTCAATGGTCTAATCTTGGGGAGTGTCTATGCGCTGCTAGCCCTAGGTTATACTATGGTTTATGGAATTATCAAGCTCATTAACTTTGCCCACGGTGATATTTATATGATGGGTGCTTTCATGGGTTATTTCTTGATTAATTCCTTGCAATTAAATTTCTTTGTTGCCTTGATCTTATCGATGATCGGAACGGCAATTCTCGGTGTTATCATTGAGTTTCTTGCTTATCGTCCATTACGTCATTCAACTCGTATCTCTGTATTGATTACAGCTATCGGGGTATCCTTCTTACTGGAGTATGGAATGGTCTATCTGGTAGGTGCCAACACACGTGCCTTCCCTCAAGCAATCCAAACAGTTCGTTATGACTTGGGACCAATTAGTTTAACAAATATTCAATTGTTGATTTTGACTGTCTCACTTGTTTTGATGGTTCTTCTACAACTCATCGTACAAAAAACCAAGATGGGGAAAGCCATGCGTGCCGTTTCTGTAGATAGTGATGCTGCTCAGCTGATGGGGATTAACGTGAACCGTACAATCAGTTTCACCTTTGCATTGGGTTCAGCTCTAGCTGGTGCAGCGGGTGTCTTGATTGCGCTTTACTATAACTCTCTTGAACCATTGATGGGAATGACTCCAGGTATAAAATCATTCGTGGCTGCCGTTCTTGGTGGTATCGGAATTATCCCTGGTGCAGCTCTGGGTGGCTTTGTTATTGGTCTTTTGGAGACATTTGCTACCGCCTTCGGAATGTCAGATTTCCGTGATGCCATCGTGTATGGAATCTTGCTCTTAATCTTGATTGTTCGTCCAGCTGGTATCCTCGGTAAGAATGTGAAAGAGAAGGTGTAAACAATGAAAGAAAATTTAAAAGTTAATATTCTATGGTTATTCCTTTTGTTGCTTGGATATGGTTTGATTAGTCTATTGGTTTCAGTAGGAGTCTTGAACCTTTTCCATATTCAGATTATTGAACAAATCGGTATCAATATTATTCTAGCAGTAGGTCTTAACCTTATCGTTGGGTTCTCTGGTCAGTTTTCACTTGGACATGCTGGATTTATGGCTATTGGTGCCTATGCAGCAGCCATTATCGGATCAAAATCTCCAACCTATGGTGCATTCTTTGGAGCTATGTTGCTCGGTGCTATCATTGCTGGTTTGGTTGCCTTGGTCGTTGGAATTCCAACCCTACGTTTGAAGGGTGATTACCTTGCAGTTGCAACTTTAGGGGTTGCTGAAATTATTCGTATTTTCATTATTAATGGTGGAAGCCTTACAAACGGTGCTGCTGGTATTTTGGGGATTCCTAACTTTACAACCTGGCAAATGGTATATTTCTTTGCTGTGATTACAACGATTGCCACTCTTAATTTCCTTCGCAGTCCTATCGGACGTTTAACCTTATCAGTTCGTGAAGATGAGATTGCTGCTGAGTCAGTAGGGGTAAATACTACAAAAATTAAAATCATTGCTTTTGTTTTTGGTGCTGTTACTGCAAGTATCGCAGGTACTCTTCAGTCAGGATTTATCGGATCAGTCGTACCAAAAGATTATACGTTTATCAACTCTATCAATGTCTTGATTATTGTTGTATTTGGTGGTTTAGGATCCATTACAGGGGCAATTGTTGCGGCGATTGTTCTTGGAATCTTGAACATGCTCCTTCAAGATGTGGCCAGTGTTCGTATGATTATCTATGCTTTGGCCTTAGTACTCGTTATGATCTTCAGACCAGGTGGTCTTCTTGGGACATGGGAATTGAGCCTATCACGTCTCTTTAAAAAAGGTAAGAAGGAGGGACAAAACTAATGGCATTACTTGAAGTAAAAAATTTAACCAAACATTTTGGTGGTCTGACTGCCGTTGGGGACGTCACTCTCGAATTGAACGAAGGTGAACTTGTTGGTTTGATTGGACCGAATGGTGCTGGGAAAACAACCCTCTTCAACTTGTTGACAGGTGTTTATGAACCTAGCGAAGGGACAGTAACCTTGGATGGTCACTTGTTAAATGGCAAGCAACCCTATAAAATCGCATCTCTTGGTTTAGGGCGTACCTTCCAAAATATCCGCCTTTTTAAGGACTTGACAGTTTTGGATAACGTTCTGATTGCATTTAGTAATCATCATAAGCAACATGTTTTTGCAAGTTTCTTGCGCTTACCAGCTTTTTATAAGAATGAAAAAGAATTGAAAGCTAAAGCCTTAGAATTACTAAAAATCTTTGATTTGGATGGAGATGCTGAAACTCTAGCTAAAAATTTAGCCTATGGTCAACAACGTCGTTTGGAAATTGTTCGTGCTCTTGCTACAGAACCTAAAATCCTTTTCTTGGATGAGCCTGCAGCGGGTATGAATCCACAAGAAACTGCAGAATTGACTGAGTTGATTCGTCGCATCAAGGATGAATTCAACATTACTATTATGCTGATTGAACATGATATGAACTTGGTTATGGAAGTTACTGAGCGTATCTATGTTCTTGAGTACGGTCGTTTGATTGCTCATGGAACACCAGATGAAATCAAGAGTAATAAACGTGTTATCGAAGCTTATCTTGGAGGTGAAGCCTAATGTCTATGTTAAAAGTTGAAAACCTCTCAGTACACTACGGTATGATTCAAGCTGTACGTGATGTGAGCTTTGAAGTAAATGAAGGAGAAGTTGTTTCCCTTATCGGTGCCAACGGGGCTGGTAAAACAACCATCCTCCGTACCCTATCAGGACTTGTTCGTCCGAGTTCTGGTAAAATTGAATTTTTGGGACAAGAAATCCAAAAGATGCCTGCACAAAAAATTGTGGCATCAGGACTCTCTCAAGTACCAGAAGGACGTCACGTCTTCCCTGGTTTGACAGTTATGGAAAACTTGGAGATGGGAGCCTTTCTTAAGAAAAATCGTGAAGAGAATCAAGCAAATTTGAAGAAAGTCTTTTCACGTTTCCCTCGTCTGGAAGAACGTAAAAACCAAGATGCAGCTACCCTTTCTGGTGGTGAACAGCAGATGCTTGCTATGGGACGTGCGCTTATGTCAACGCCTAAACTTCTTCTCTTAGATGAACCATCAATGGGGCTTGCACCAATTTTCATCCAAGAAATTTTTGATATCATCCAAGATATTCAAAAACAAGGTACAACTGTTCTTTTGATCGAGCAAAATGCGAATAAAGCACTAGCCATCGCAGATCGAGGCTATGTTCTTGAAACAGGTAAAATCGTTCTTTCAGGAACAGGTAAAGAACTCGCAGCATCAGACGAAGTCAGAAAAGCATATCTAGGTGGCTAAAACAATCCAGTGGATTGTTTTAGTCGGCAGATAAAGATTGCGTAGTAATCTTCGCATAGTCTGGGAGACTAGTTTAGGTTGCGAATAAGGATTGCGCAAGCAATCCACATTAGTCCGTGGGACCTTTTTAGTCGGCGGATAAAGATTGCGCCAGCAATCCACATTAGTCCGGGTGACCTTTTTAGTCAGCGGATAGAGATTGCTTGGGAATCATCAGAACCAGTGGATAGTTTTAGTTCGCGGGAAAGATTACCAAACAAATTACATAATCATAAGATTGAGGGCTCTAATATAGAGCTCTTTTTATAGTATTTCAGAGTTTTCAGAATCTTGAAAAAGAGATGAAAGCGTTTGATTGATTTTCGTAAAAAGTGTATAATAAAGCTATAAACATAAAGGAGAGTTCCTATGGCAGTTAAAGATTTTATGACACGAAAGGTTGTATATATTAGCCCAGATACGACTGTAGCACATGCAGCAGACTTGATGCGCGAACAAGGTTTGCATCGTCTTCCTGTTATTGAAAATGATAAATTAGTTGGTCTAGTAACAGAAGGAACAATTGCTGAAGCCAGTCCATCAAAAGCAACGAGTCTTTCAATCTTCGAGATGAATTACTTGCTCAATAAAACAAAAGTAAAAGACGTCATGATTCGTGATGTTGTAACTGTCTCAGGTTATGCAAGTTTGGAAGATGCAACCTACCTTATGCTGAAAAATAAGATTGGAATCTTGCCAGTTATTGATAATGGACAAGTCTATGGTGTCATTACTGACCGTGATGTATTCAGAGCATTTCTTGAAATTTCTGGTTATGGCGAAGAGGGAATCCGTGTTCGTTTTATCACAGAAAATGAAGTTGGGGTACTTGGTAAGATTGTTTCTTTAATCGTTGAGGAAAATCTAAATATTTCTCATACTGTTAATATTCCACGTAAAGATGGTAAGATTGTTATCGAAGTTCAAATTGAGGGAACGGTTGATCTAACTACCTTTAAACAGAAATTTGAATCTGAGAATATTCAGGTTGAAGAAATTACACAAACTTCTGCAAAAAAACTGTAAAAAATAAAATAGAAGCAGTTTTTACTTGCTAAAAAAATTTTTTTCTAGTATAATAATTTATTGTGAGCAAACCTCACTTACCCCTTGCAATGTCTTGGGGTCATTAGACCAAAAGGAGGAACATATCAATGGCTAAATACGAAATTCTTTATATCATTCGTCCAAACATTGAAGAAGAAGCGAAAAACGCTTTGGTAGCACGTTTTGACTCTATCTTGACTGACAACGGTGCAACTGTTGTTGAATCAAAAACATGGGAAAAACGTCGTCTTGCATACGAAATCCAAGATTTCCGCGAAGGACTTTACCACATCGTTAACGTTGAAGCAACTGATGATGCAGCTCTTAAAGAGTTTGACCGTCTTTCAAAAATCAACGCTGACATTCTTCGTCACATGATCGTCAAAACTGACGCGTAAGAAGGTAGATTATGATTAACAATGTTGTACTTGTAGGGCGTATGACTCGTGACGCTGAGTTGCGTTATACCCCATCAAATGTAGCAGTTGCGACTTTTACTCTTGCAGTAAACCGTACATTTAAGAGTCAAAATGGCGAACGTGAGGCTGATTTTATCAATGTCGTTATGTGGCGCCAACAGGCTGAGAATCTTGCTAATTGGGCTAAAAAAGGCTCACTTATCGGGGTGACAGGTCGTATTCAGACTCGTAGTTACGATAACCAGCAAGGACAACGTGTCTACGTGACGGAAGTCGTGGCTGAGAATTTCCAAATGTTGGAAAGCCGTAGTGTGCGTGAAGGACATACTGGTGGAGCTTATTCTGCACCAAGTTCAAACTATTCAGCACCTACTCAATCAGTACCTGACTTTTCACGTGATGAAAATCCATTCGGAGCAACGAATCCTTTGGATATTTCAGATGATGATTTACCATTCTAATGGACAATTAATACTATAAAGGAGAAAAAAACATGGCTCAACAACGTCGTGGCGGATTCAAACGCCGTAAAAAAGTTGATTACATCGCAGCAAACAAAATTGAATATGTTGATTACAAAGATACTGAGCTTCTTAGCCGTTTCGTTTCAGAACGTGGGAAAATCCTTCCTCGTCGTGTAACAGGAACTTCAGCTAAAAACCAACGTAAAGTAACAACAGCTATCAAACGCGCTCGCGTAATGGCTTTGATGCCTTTCGTAAACGAAGATTAAAAAAAGGGGTCCGGGTGGACCTCTTTTTCATGAGCATGAAAACAAGAAAGCGAATTAAGACCCCGACGGGTCTTTTTTCACGAGCATAGAAATGTGAAAGCGAGTTGAGGTCCGGGGGACCTCTTTTTCAGACCCATTTGGGTCTTTTTTTCACGAGCTTTGAAATGAGAGAGCGAGTTTGGGTCCGAGTGGCTCTCTTTTTCATTAGCTTGAAAACAAGAAAGCGAATTAAAACCCGGGTGGGTCTTTTCTCACGAGATAGTTTTTTTCTGACCTTGGCGTGCTATAATGGTAATAGAAAGAGTAAAGGTGGGTAAGTCAAAGATGAATTGTACGATTAGAAATATGATTAAGTCTGATATTGAATCCTTATCTCATGGATTTATGAATCAAGGTTGGCCTGGTAGAGAGGATATTTTGGCTAGATATTTTCTGGAACAGGAAAGTGGGGAGAGAGAAGTCTTAGTTGCAGAGATTGATGGTGCTGTAGCGGGCTACGTTACCATTTTGCCCTCTGCTAAACATGGTCCTTTTGCAGAAGTCTATCCAGAATTATCAGATTTTAATGTGTTTGAGCCTTTTCGAAATCAAGGGATTGGGAATCAACTGCTAGAAGAAGCAGAAAAACGAGTCAAGTTTGTTTCGAGTAAGGTCACTCTTGGTGTAGGTTTGCACTTAGGCTATGGCCCTGCCCAGAGATTGTATATCAGACGGGGCTACATTCCAGATGGGACAGGTGTCTGGTATCGAAATCAACCCTTGGAAATGAATGCAACTAGCCAAAATAATGATGATTTGGTTTTGTATCTAGTAAAGGAATTTGGATAAGAGATAAGGATTTTATTGGGGATGTGGGATTTCTCTACTTTATGGTATAATGGAAAGAGTGAATTGAAGGAGGAAAGGTGATGGATGCGAAATTAAGATATAAGGCAAAAAAGATAAAGGTTATTTTTTTTGATATTGATGATACGTTGAGAAACTCAAAGACTGGTTTTATCCCCACCTCAATTCCAACTGTTTTTAAACAATTGCGTGAAAAAGGTATTTTGACTGGGATTGCGACTGGTCGTGGGATTTTCGGTGTCGTGCCAGAGATTCGCGAGCTTAAACCTGACTTTTTTGTTACTCTGAATGGTGCCTATATTGAGGATAAAAAGGGCAATGTCATTTATAGTAACAAAATTGCTAAGGATAAGGTAGAAGAGTATATTGCTTGGACTAAGGAAGTGGAGATTGAATATGGTTTAGTTGGTAGTCATACTGCTAAACTCTCCACTAGAACTGAGTTGATTAGTGAGGCCATTGATCCAATTTATCCTGACTTGGATGTTGATCCTGATTTTTATGAAAAAGAAGACATCTATCAGATGTGGACTTTTGAGGATCAGGGAGATGACCTGACTTTGCCTGAAAGTTTAGCATCGACTTTGCGTATGGTACGTTGGCATGAACATTCGTCAGATGTGGTACCAATTTCAGGTTCAAAAGCAGCTGGTGTAGCAAAAGTTGTAGAACATTTAGGTTTTAAACCTGAGAACGTCATGGTCTTTGGAGACGGTCTTAACGATTTAGAGCTCTTTGATTATGCAGGTATTAGTGTTGCTATGGGGATTTCTCATGACGAAATCAAAGAAAAAGCAGATTATATTACAAAAACATTAGAAGAAGATGGCATTTTTGATGCCTTAGAAGGATTTGGTATGGTAGAAAAAGAATTACATTTTCCGCAAGTAGACATTGAAGCAGTAGAAGGTCCGATTGCGACTATTAAAACAAATCATGGAGATATGCGTATTAAGCTTTTCCCTGAACATGCACCAAAAACAGTAGCCAACTTTATCGCTCTGTCAAAAGATGGTTACTATGACGGGGTCATTTTCCACCGTATTATTAAAGACTTTATGATTCAAGGTGGAGACCCAACTGCTACTGGTATGGGTGGAGAATCAATCTATGGTGAGTCATTTGAAGACGAATTTTCAGAGGAACTTTACAATATCCGCGGAGCCCTTTCTATGGCTAATGCTGGACCAAATACAAACGGTAGCCAGTTCTTTATCGTGCAAAATCAACACTTGCCATACTCTAAGAAAGAAATTGCTCGTGGTGGTTGGCCAGAACCAATTGCGGAAATTTATGCGGAACAAGGTGGAACTCCTCACCTTGATCGTCGTCACACAGTTTTTGGACAGCTTGCAGATGAAGCTTCTTATGAAGTTCTGGATGCAATTGCAGGTGTAGAAACAGGTGCAATGGACAAGCCGGTTGAAGATGTCGTCATCGAAACGATTGAAATCGAGGACTAGTATGAAAATAGGTGATAAGCTAACTGGGCGAATTACAGGGATTCAGTCTTATGGAGCCTTTGTGGAGCTAGAAACTGGTATCACAGGTTTGATTCACATTTCTGAAATTCGTACAGGATTTATTGAGAATATCTATGATGTACTGAAAATCGGTGAAGAAGTTCAAGTTCAGGTTGTCGATTTGGACGAATATACAGGTAAAGCAAGTCTTTCTATTCGGACTTTGGAAGAAGAGAAACATCAGTTACCGAGACGGAGACGTTTTTCAAGTGACCGTGTCAAATACGGCTTTGCTCCTTTGGCTCGTATGATGCCTATCTGGACCAAGGAAGCTATTTCTAATCTAAATAAGAAAAAATCTTAATTGATTTTTCTTCTCTTGAAATGTTAATATAGTTTGTTATAATAGAAGTATGGTAGAAGAATTATTAAAATCAGGAGAGAGAATCAATCAGCTCTTTTCTACAGATATCAAGATTATTCAAAATAGAGAGGTTTTCAGCTATTCGGTGGATAGTGTACTTTTGTCACGCTTTCCTCGTTTTCCAAAAAATGGGTTAATTGTGGATTTTTGTGCTGGGAATGGAGCTGTTGGACTTTTTGCCAGTAGCAGGACTAAGGCGAAAATTCTGTCTGTTGAAATCCAGGAACGCCTGGCAGATATGGCTGAACGATCAGTCCGATTAAATGGCTTAGAAGAACAGATGCAGGTCATTTGTGATGATTTGAAGAATATGCCTGCTTACATTCAGGGGAGTAAGGTTGATTTGATTTTATGCAACCCTCCCTATTTTAAGGTGGATCCAAATTCTAATCTGAACGAGAGTGAGCACTACTTGTTGGCTCGGCACGAAATTACGACCAATCTCAAGGAAATTTGCCGTAGTGCCCAAAGTATTCTCAAATCCAATGGGCGTTTAGCCATGGTCCATCGTCCTGATCGATTGTTAGATATTTTAGACACGCTTCAACAACACAATTTGGCTCCAAAGCGTCTGCAATTTGTCTACCCTAAACGGGAGAAGGAAGCCAATATGCTTTTGATCGAGGCTATTAAGGACGGCTCCACTAGTGGTTTTAAGGTTCTGCCACCACTCATTGTTCATAATGATGATGGTTCCTATACTCCAGAAATTCAAGAAATCTATTATGGATCATAAAGCTTATATGTATGTAGTTGAGTGTCGGGATGGTTCCTACTATACTGGTTATACAACGGATGTCAAAAAAAGAATAGCTGTTCACAATAGTGGTAAGGGAGCCAAGTATACACGAGCTCGTTTGCCGGTAAAACTCATCTATGTTCAAGGTTTCGATAGTAAGGAAGAAGCAATGTCGGCTGAGGTACTTCTCAAACGTAAGAAGAGAGCGCAAAAGGAAAGATTTTTATCTGAAAACCAAGAAAAAAATTTACTCAGTCATTTTGAAGAGTAGGGGGAGTTCTTTGACTCCTCTTACTTTTGTCAAAAATTGAAAAAAATGCTACAATAAAGAGAATAAAGAAACGAGGTATTACCATGTCTAAGATTCTAGTATTTGGTCACCAAAATCCAGACTCGGATGCTATTGGTTCATCTGTAGCTTTTGCTTATCTTGCAAAAGAAGCATACGGTTTGGATACAGAAGCGGTGGCTCTTGGAACTCCAAATGAAGAAACAGCTTTCGTATTGAACTATTTTGGTGTGGAAGCACCGCGCGTGATTAAATCTGCTAAAGCAGAAGGTGCAGAGCAAGTCATTTTGACTGACCACAATGAATTCCAACAATCAGTATCAGATATCGCTGAAGTAGAAGTTTACGGTGTTGTGGATCACCACCGTGTAGCTAACTTTGAAACTGCAAGCCCACTTTACATGCGTTTGGAGCCAGTTGGATCAGCATCTTCTATCGTATACCGTATGTTCAAAGAACACGGTGTAGCTGTTCCAAAAGAAATCGCTGGTTTGATGCTTTCAGGTTTGATTTCAGATACTCTTCTTTTGAAATCTCCAACAACACACCCATCTGATAAGGTGATTGCGCCTGAATTGGCTGAATTGGCTGGTGTCAACTTGGAAGAATACGGTCTTGCCATGCTCAAGGCTGGTACTAACTTAGCAAGCAAATCAGCAGAAGAGTTGATTGACATCGATGCTAAGACTTTTGAATTGAATGGAACCAACGTTCGTGTGGCTCAAGTCAATACAGTTGATATCGCTGAAGTATTGGAACGCCAAGCTGAAATCGAAGCAGCTATCCAAGCAGCAAATGTAGCTAACGGATACTCTGATTTTGTTTTGATGATTACAGACATCGTCAACTCAAACTCAGAAATTTTGGCTCTTGGTGCCAACATGGACAAAGTAGAAGCAGCTTTCAACTTCAAACTTGAAAACAACCACGCTTTCCTTCCAGGTGCTGTTTCACGTAAGAAACAAGTTGTACCACAATTGACTGAAAGCTTCAATGCTTAATTGTAAAATGAAAATGGGGATACCCATTGTAAAAAGGAGTCTCGGCTCCTTTTTTGCTAGGAGAGAAGTATGTTAGAAAATGGCGATTTGATTTTTGTGAAAGATAATTCGGATATAGGACAGGCCATCCAGATTTCCACAGGCAACTATAGTCATGTGGCCATCTTTTGGGACGGACAGGTCTATCATGCTAGTGGGAAAGCTGGTATTGTTTGTCAAAAACTAACAGAATTTCTGGAATCTGAGTGTCTCTACGATATCTATTGCTATCCACAGATAGATATTCAAAAGGTAAAGAAAAGAGCAGACCAGCATCTGGGAGCTCCCTACAATGCTTCCTTTTACCCGGCTGGAGATGGTTTCTACTGTTCCCGGTTTGTAGCAGAAATTCTCCCTATTTTTGAGACCATTCCCATGAAGTTTGGGGATGATACACAGGAAATCAGTGATTTTTGGAGAGAATATTATCGAGAGTTGGGACTTTCTGTACCTTTGAATCAGCCTGGCACTAACCCGAGTCAATTAGCAGCATCACCACTTTTAGTTTGTAAAGAAAGGAATCTTCATGATTCAGATTTTTAATCCATCTCGCTTGACGCGTCAACCATTCTTTAGGGATTTGGTAGACTATCTTGATCAGCATGATGATGTTATCCTCCGTGAAATCAAGGCTCAGTTTCCGGAGATACCTGTTGATAAGTATTTGGAGGAATACATTAAAGCTGGTTTCATTCTTCGAGAAAACAAACGCTATTATCTCCATCTCCCATTTCTAGAATCTACAGAATCTCTTGAACTAGACCAAGAAGTCTTTGTGAGAGATGATAGTCCCATCTATCTAGAAATCCTGGAGAAAAGATTTCAGACGGAATTACGCAATCAAACCAATGCAGCAATCCTAGAAGAGTATACGGATTTTGCTAGGGAAAAGATGACCTTGTCTAATTATTTTTATAAGGTAAAACATCAGTATCCGCTGACAGAAGATCAACAGAAACTCTATGCTGTTTTGGGGGATGTCAATCCTGAGTATGCTCTCAAGTACATGACGACTTTTTTGCTCAAGTTTCTCAAAAAAGACCAGCTCATGCAGAAACGTCGTGATATCTTTGTGGACAGTTTAGTTTTATTGGGCTACATCATTCAAAATGAAGATGGGAAATATGAGTTAGCTGTAGAATTTGATAAAGAACGCTTTATCTTTATAAAAAGATAGAAGTAGACTGGACAAAATTCTTTAAAATCAGAAAAACGCATAATATCAGGTGTTGAAAAAACTTGATACTATGCGTTTTAATTTCTTTATTTTTTGATGAAATTGAGTTTTTGTCTAGCTTCTTTAAATTTACTATAGATAACGTTCTGCGACGGCGGCATCTCCAGGATAGTCTTCCTTCTTACCTTGGATAATTTGGTAGCAGTCAGCTCCTTTACCGGCGATAATGACGGCATCTTCAGCTTGGCTCGTAATAGACATAGCGGCCTTGATAGCTTGCTCGCGATCGACAATCTTTTCAACAGGATGATGGATATAGCTACTGATTTCATCTGCAATGGCCATCGGATCTTCATAGTTTGGATCATCAGCTGTTAGAAAGACTTGGATTTCAGGATGTTGATCGAGGAGAAGTCCAAAGTCCTTACGACGGCTTTCTCCCTTGTTTCCAGTTGAACCAAGTACTAAAGCAATCTTTCCAGTCTGATGTGTTTCAACAACTGAGATTAGTTTTTTAAGACTGTCACCATTGTGGGCGTAGTCAATGAAAACTTTTGCGCCATTTTTCTGAGTGAGGACTTCCATACGTCCAGGGACGCGAGTAGTAGCAATCCCTTTTTTGATGTCTTCCAAACTAGCACCTAAACGAAGGCAGGCAAGTCCAGCAGCGACTGCGTTTTCTTGGTTGAAATGTCCAATCAACTGGATATCATAGTCTCCTGCTAATTTACCAGTAGCTGAGAAGCTAAAGGCTTTAGAGTTTTCAATTTGATTACTTGATTGGCTGCCGTAGAAGTCGTGTTCTTGGTTCTCAACTTGCTCTTTTAAGACAGAGAAGTGGTCCATATCGCTATTAATGACAACTGCTCGGCTATTTTTCATCAAGAGACGCTTGTGATAAAAATAATCTTCAAAGGTTGGATGCTCAATAGGACCAATATGGTCTGGTGTGATGTTGAGAAAAACTCCCACGTCGAAAGTTAACCCATACACTCGATTTACCAGATAGGCTTGGCTGGAAACTTCCATTACCAGATGAGTTCTACCATTTTTAACCGCTTGAGCCATCATATCAAAGAGGTCGATATTTTCAGGTGTTGAGAAGGAAGATTTGAAGAAAGTCTTGCCATCTAAAGTTGTATTCATTGTCGACAAGAGGGCAGTTGGGTAGCGTTGGGACAAGATATGATAGGCAAAGTAAGCCGCTGTTGTTTTTCCTTTAGTGCCAGTGAAAGCAAGGATTTTAAGTTTCTCCTGAGGGTTGCCATAAAATTCCATGGCAATCAAACTCATGGCCTTTTTGATATTGTTAACAACAATAACAGGAATACCAACTTCATAGTCTTGTTCAGCCACGTACCAACCAAGCCCTTGTGCGATAGCTGAAAACAGATATTCTTTTTTAAAGGCAGCTCCTTTTGCAAAAAATAGAGTATTTTCTTTGGTTGTTCGGCTATCGTAACTGATGCTGTCAAAAACAACATCGCTGTAGTTATAGTGGTAATGTCCTTGGTCGATGATCTCACGGAAGAGACCATCTTTCTTTAAAATATCTAATATAGTTTCAATCTTTATCATACTTTCTATTGTAAACCGAAAGTCTGAATTTTACAAGTAACAAGGAAAAGTTTATAATGGAAGATAAGGAACATTTCCGTTATTAAAATTGAATGAGGAAGTTATGTCTAACGAAAATAATCATCAGCAGGCCCAGATGTTACGAGGGACTGCCTGGCTAACGGCTAGTAACTTTATCAGTCGCCTGCTCGGGGCCATCTACATCATCCCTTGGTATATCTGGATGGGGACTTATGCCGCTAAGGCAAATGGACTTTTCACCATGGGCTATAATATCTACGCCTGGTTCTTGTTAATTTCGACAGCAGGTATCCCAGTGGCAGTCGCAAAGCAGGTCGCTAAATACAATACCATGCATGAGGAAGAGCATAGTTTTGCCCTGATTCGGAGTTTCCTAGGCTTTATGACAGGACTTGGTGTGGTCTTTGCTTTAATCTTGTATCTCTTTGCTCCGTGGTTAGCGGATCTTTCGGGTGTCGGTAAGGAACTCATCCCCATTATGCAGAGTCTAGCTTGGGCAGTCTTGATTTTCCCGTCTATGAGTGTTATCCGTGGATTTTTCCAAGGGATGAATAATCTTAAACCTTATGCCATGAGTCAAATTGCTGAGCAGGTTATCCGTGTCATTTGGATGCTCTTAGCAACCTTTATCATCATGAAGCTCGGTTCAAAGGATTATCTATCAGCTGTTACCCAATCTACCTTTGCAGCTTTTGTGGGAATGGTAGCTAGTTTTGCAGTCTTGCTTTATTTCCTTTATAAGGAAGGATTGCTCCAAAAAGTTTTTGAAACACGAGATAAGATTGACAGTAAGAGTCTTTTGGTTGATACGATTAAGGAAGCAATTCCTTTTATCTTGACTGGTTCTGCCATTCAGCTTTTCCAAATCTTGGACCAAAATACCTTTATCAATAGCATGAAGTGGTTTACCAACTATAGTAATGAAGACTTGATTGTCATGTTTTCTTATTTTTCTGCCAATCCTAATAAAATCACCATGATTTTGATTTCGGTTGGAGTTTCGATTGGTAGCGTTGGGCTACCTCTCTTGACAGAGAACTATGTCAAGGGTGATTTGCCAGCAGCTGCTCGTTTGGTGCAAGATAGTATCACCATGCTCTTCTTATTCTTACTTCCAGCAACTGTTGGAGTAGTCATGGTAGGAGAACCCCTCTATACAGTCTTTTACGGTAAACCAGATAGCTTGGCTATGGGCTTGTTTGTTTTTGCAGTCTTACAGTCAACTATTCTTGGTTTGTACATGGTCTTATCCCCTATGCTTCAAGCCATGTTTAGAAATCGTAAGGCAGTTCTTTACTTTGTCTATGGATCCATTGCCAAAATTGTTCTACAATTACCATCGATAGCGATTTTCCATAGTTATGGTCCTTTAATTTCAACGACAATTGGTCTCATCATTCCAAATGTCTTGATGTACCGAGATATCTGTGAGGTGACAGGTGCACGTCGAAAGATTATTCTGAAGAGAACAATCTTAGTTACTATTTTGACTCTAGTCATGTTTATTCTGGTAGGCTTCTTACAATGGATGATTGGATTTGTCTTCCAACCCTCAGGTCGTTTCTGGAGCTTCATCTATGTCGCCCTAATCGGAACAATCGGTGGTGGTCTCTACGGAGTCATGTGTCTCTATACTCGTCTCTTGGATAAGGTTATTGGACAGGCTCAAGCAGATCGTCTACGGGCACGTTTAAAACTATCATAAAGATTTATAAATAAAATGAATAATTTGAACTTTCAACTCTAAAAAAGTTTAAATTGTTCATTTTTTTATTTAAAAAATAGTATAAAATATAAAATTAGTAGAAAAAAATCTATAATTTGGTAAAAATTAGATAAAATTGCTTGACTAAAAAAAACAATAGCTGTATAATGATACAAATATTTAAATTTGGAGGTTCTGGAAATGAAAAAGTCTAAGGCAAAATATCTGACGCTGGCAGGCCTTGCCCTAAGTGCCGGTCTACTATTGGCGGCTTGTAGCAACTCAGCTAGTTCAACTAAAACATACAACTATGTCTATTCTAGCGATCCGTCTAGTTTGAACTATCTTGCAGAAAACCGTGCAACAACCAATGACATCGTTACCAATTTGGTAGATGGGTTGATGGAAAATGACCAATACGGTAACTACGTTCCATCCTTAGCAGAGGATTGGAGTGTTTCTCAGGACGGTTTGACATACACTTATAAACTTCGTAAAGATGCTAAGTGGTATACCTCTGAAGGTGAAGAATATGCTCCAGTAACTGCCCAAGATTTTGTAACTGGTTTGAAATATGCTGCTGATAAAAAATCCGAAGCTTTGTACCTGGTTCAAGATTCTGTAGCAGGTTTGGATGACTATATCAACGGGAAAACAACTGACTTTTCAACTGTCGGAGTTAAGGCGATTGACGACCAAACAGTTCAGTACACTTTGACACGACCAGAATCTTATTGGAATTCTAAAACAACATCAACCATTCTCTTCCCTGTCAATGCAGACTTCCTGAAATCAAAAGGGGATGATTTTGGTAAGGTGGATCCTTCTAGTATTTTGTACAATGGACCTTTCTTGATGAAATCCTTTGTTTCAAAATCTGTCATCGAATTCAAGAAAAATCCCAACTACTGGGATGAAAAAAATGTCTTTGTGGATGATGTGAAATTGGCATATTATGATGGTAGTGACCAAGATGCACTAGCTCGTAACTTTGTAGAAGGAGTCTACAGCTACGCACGTCTCTATCCAAATAGCTCAAGCTTTGAAGGAATTAAAGAGAAGAACAAAGATAACATCATTTATAGTATGCAAACCGCAACTTCTTATTACTTGAACTTCAACTTGGACAGAAAATCTTATAACTTCACGTCTAAATCCTCAGATATCGAAAAGAAATCAACTCAAGAAGCAGTTCTGAATAAAAACTTCCGTCAAGCCTTCAACTATGCTTATAACCGTACAGCCTATGGAGCTCAATCTCAAGGGGAAGACGGAGCAACGAAGATTATTCGTAACCTGGTTGTACCTCCTACATTTGTAACCATCAACGGGAAAGACTTTGGAGATGTTGTTTCAGAAAAGATGGTCAACTATGGCCAAGAATGGCAAGGAATCAACTTTGCAGATGCGCAAGACCCATACTACAATCCTGACAAGGCTAAGGCTAAGTTTGCAGAAGCTAAGAAAGAATTGGAAGCTAAGGGTGTGCAGTTCCCAATCCACTTGGATGTATCAGTTGACCAATCAGCTAAAAAAGGTGTACTTGAAGCAAGTTCTTTGAAACAATCCATCGAATCTGTCTTAGGGGCTGAGAATGTGGTTATCGATATTCAACAATTATCAACAGACGACTTCGATAATTCTAGCTACCTCGCTCAAACCGCAGCTCAAAAAGACTTTGACATTTATAATGGTGGTTGGAGTGCTGACTACTTGGATCCTTCAAGTTATCTTGATATCCTAAATGTTAATAATGGGGGTATGTTGCAAAACATTGGTCTAGAACCAGGTGAGGTAAATGACAAGGCTAAGGCAGTTGGACTCGATACTTACACTCAAATGCTAGAAGAAGCGAACAAGGAGCAAGAACCAGCGAAACGTTATGAAAAATATGCTGAAGTTCAAGCTTGGCTCGTCGATAGCGCCCTTGCAATTCCAAACGTTTCCCTTGGTGGAACACCGACCTTGAGAAAGACAGTTCCATTCTCATCGCCATTCTCACAAGCAGGAAATAAGGGTGTCGAATCATACAAATATCTCAAGTTGCAAGATAAGACTGTAACGGCTGATGAGTATGAAAAAGCTAAAGAAAAATGGCTAAAAGAAAAAGAAGAATCTAACAAAAAAGCCCAAGAAGAATTAGCTAAACACGTTAAATAATCAGTCAGTGCAACAGGAAAAACGATAGTTTCTCAGGAAGCTATCGTTTTTGTATAGTTTGAAACTATAACTAGCTCTTGAAAACAAGAAAACGAAGGATACAAAATAAGTGGTACAATAGTTACTATAGATTTGGAGGTATTGTATGAGTAAATCATTTCACATCAACACAATTTTAGCACAAGCAGGGATTAAGTCTGATGAAGCAACAGGTGCTTTGGTTACACCTATTCACTTTTCAACGACTTATCAGCACCCAGAATTTGGTCAATCAACGGGATTTGACTATACCCGCACTAAAAACCCAACTCGTAGCAAGGCAGAGGAAGTCTTAGCAGCTATTGAATCAGCCCACTATGCTCTAGCAACTAGTTCAGGTATGTCTGCGATTGTGTTGGCCTTTAGCGTTTTTCCAGTAGGAAGCAAGGTTTTGGCTGTCCGTGACCTTTACGGTGGTTCCTTCCGTTGGTTCAATCAAGTTGAGCAGGAAGGACGTTTCCACTTTACCTATGCCAACACAGAAGAAGAGCTAATTGCCGAGCTAGAAAAGGATGTGGATGTACTTTATATCGAAACACCAACCAACCCTTTGATGTTGGAATTTGATATTGAAAAATTGTCAACAATAGCTCATGCTAAGGGGGCTAAAGTTGTCGTGGACAATACCTTCTACAGTCCAATCTATCAACGTCCAATTGAAGACGGGGCAGATATCGTCCTTCATTCAGCGACAAAATACCTTGCAGGACATAATGATGTTCTAGCTGGTGTAGTTGTGACAGATAGTGCGGATTTATACGAAAAACTCTTTTACAATCTCAACACGACAGGGGCTGTTTTGTCACCATTTGATAGTTATCAATTGATTCGTGGTCTTAAAACCTTGTCACTTCGAATGGAGCGCTCAACAGCAAATGCTCAAGAGATTGTAGCATTTCTAGAACAATCACCTGCTGTCAAAGAAGTTTTGTATACAGGTCGTGGGGGAATGATTTCCTTTAAAGTAGCAGATGAGAAGCGTATCCCTCATATCTTAAATACCTTGAAAGTGTTCTCTTTTGCTGAAAGTTTAGGTGGCGTAGAAAGTCTGATTACCTACCCAACTACTCAAACCCATGCAGATATTCCTGCAGAGGTTCGTCATTCTTATGGATTGACAGATGACCTCTTGCGCTTGTCTATTGGTATTGAGGATGCTAGAGATTTGATTGAAGACTTGCGTCAAGCCTTGGAAGGATAAGACTATGGGAAAATATGATTTTACGACCTTGCCCAATCGTTTTGGACATCATACCTACAAATGGAAAGAAGCAGAGACTGACCGAAAAGTATTGCCAGCCTGGATTGCTGATATGGACTTTGAAGTGTTACCTGAAATTCGTCAGACTGTCCATGACTATGCTGAGCAATTAGCCTATGGCTATACCTATGCTAGTGATGGCTTGATTGAAGCCGTTCAAAACTGGGAGGAAAAACAGCACGGCTATCGCTTTGATAAGGATGCTCTAGTCTTTATCGAAGGGGTAGTACCAGCTATTTCAACAGCCATTCAAGCCTTTACCAAAGAGGGTGAAGCAGTGCTCATTAACACTCCAGTTTATCCTCCTTTTGCTCGCAGCATTAAGCTCAATAATCGTAGACTAATCACCAACCCTCTAGTAGAAAAAGACGGTCTTTTTGAGATTGACTTTGTCCAACTGGAAAAAGACTTTGTCGAAGAGGATGTGAAACTCTACATTTTTTGTAATCCCCACAATCCTGGCGGACGGGTTTGGGAGAATGAAGTTTTGGAAAAGATTGGAAAACTGTGTCAAAAACATGGAGTCTTGCTGGTATCTGATGAAATCCACCAAGACTTAGCCTTGTTTGGAAACAAGCACCAGTCATTCAATACGGTAAATGAAGCCTTCAAAGAATTTTCACTAATTTTAAGCAGTGCTACCAAGACCTTCAACATTGCCGGAACGAAAAATTCCTACGCTATTATCGAAAATCCAAAGTTGAGACTTGCTTTCCAAAAACGCCAGCTTGCTAATAATCAACATGAAATATCAGGTTTGGGATATTTAGCAACAGAAACTGCCTATCGCTATGGTGAAGATTGGTTGACAGAACTCAAAGAATTGATTGAGAAGCACATCAATTATGTAGTGGATGTATTTGGTAAAGAAAGCAAAATCAAGGTTATGAAACCTCAAGGGACCTATCTCATTTGGCTTGATTTTTCTGCCTATGGTTTGTCCGAAGAGGATTTACAGGGACTATTGAAAAAAGAAGCCAAGGTTATCCTGAATAGAGGCTTGGACTTTGGTGAAGAAGGAGCCCTCCACGCTCGCTTAAATGTAGCCATGCCTACATCCGTCTTGGAAGAAGTTTGCCAACGAATCATTACCACTTTCGCTAAACTTTAAGAAGCTAGTCTTCTAGGGGAAAAGTACCCTGGAAGGCTATTTTCATGGGAAGAAATATGGTATAATTAAGAGATAAAGAAAAGGGGAAAATATGGCTAAATTGATTCCAGGAAAGCTTCGCAATGAGGGAGTAGAACTATACGAAACTGGTAAGATCCAAATCATCAAAGAGGAAAATCATCGCCTATATGCTCGTGTGGCGGAGGCTGAAATTCGCTATAGTCTAGATGATCAACTGGTCTTTTGTGCTTGTGATTTTTTCCAAAAAAGAGGGTTCTGTGTCCATTTGGCAGCACTAGAGCATTACCTGAAAAATGATCATTTGGGTCAAGAACTTTTACAGAAACTAGAAAATGGGCAGGAAAAGAAGGAGGAAGTCGAAACCCAAGTGACCTTTGGGGGACGTTTCCTAGAGAGTATACAAGCTACTAACTCGCCTAAAATCTATCAGTTAGCCGTCCAAGGGCAGGTTGAATCTGGAACCAATCGTATTATTTGGACTTTAAGGGTTGGTCTTATCCAGACCCAGAAGTTTTATGTAATTCGAGATATCCCTCTCTTTCTGAAGGTTCTAGAAAATAGTAAACCTTATATGATTGGTAAGCTATATGAAGCTTCCTTGAAGCTTAGTCAGTTTGATGAGAGTAGCCAGTTTGTCTTAAATTTTCTTCAGGGAATTGTAGAAGATGAGTCTGAAAATGCCCTCTTTTTTCAGAATCAAGGTCGTCACCTCTATTTTCCTCTATCCTTTTTTGAACAGGGTGTCAGTCTGCTGATGGGCTTAGATGCATTCCAATTTGACCATCAGATTTCAAGCTATCCTCATCTTGTATTTCAAGATTTTGATGGTCAAGCAGGCTTATTTACCTTTCAAATTGAAGAAAAGTCCAACTATTATGAGATGGAAATTTTTCAACAGGTAGGGCTCAATTCATTTTATAAGGGACAAGTCTTGTTTACTAAAGGTACATTCTATCTTCTGTCTAAAGAACAAGCTAGACTTATAGAAAAATTAAAAAAAGTATCTATCGATAAAAGTGGTAGAAAGATTTTACAATTTGATACTAGTGATCGAGATCTTTTAGCTTCGACCTTGTCGCAGTTTAAAGACATAGGAGAGGTAAAAGCCCCTGATGCGCTTCAAATTCAGTCTTTCCGTCCTTCTTTCTACATGGAAGGAGAAGAGGACGGTTCTATTCGTTTGGATATGCAGTTTCAGTATGAAACTTGCTTAGTAACAAATCGTAATGAACTAGAGAGTCTTCCTTTTGCTAGTGATATTCAACTGGAGAAGCAAGTCTTTCAGTTGGCTCTATCTGCTGGATTTGAAGCAGATTTTCGTTCATGGCGTCAAAGTTTGAAAGCTGATGCAGTTCATACCTTCTTTCAGGAGGTTTTACCAGCTTTTGAAGCGCTTGGAGAATTAAAGATTTCTGAGAGCTTGCAAGATCTCTATCAGGTTCAGAAGCCTCAAGTACACATCTCATCCAAGGGAAGCCTATTAGAAATTCAATTTGATTTTCAAAATATAGATCAAGAAGAAATCGATCGAGCGATGAAAGCTCTAGTTGAGAAGCAGGATTATTACATCAGCTCTTCGAATCAGGTTTACTATTTCGATGATCAGACTAAGCGTATCCGTCAGGATTTAGAAGAATTAGGGATAGAGGACCTACAAGATGGAGCTTTTCGAGCTCGTAAATCCCTAGCTTATACCCTATCTCATCTATTTAAGAATCAGGATCAAATTTCTTTCACCGAAGAATTTCGCAATCTGGCCCATGATTTGACGCATCCAGAAGATTTTCCGATGAAAGAGCTGAATATCCAAGCAGAACTTAGAGACTATCAGAAAAAGGGAATTCAGTGGCTTCAAATGCTTCACCATTATGGCTTTGGTGGGATTTTAGCAGATGATATGGGACTTGGGAAGACCTTGCAAACTATCGCCTTTTTAAGTAGTCAGGTTCAAGCAGATACTAGTGTCCTAATCCTTGCTCCGTCTGGCTTAATCTATAACTGGGCTGATGAATTTCAAAAGTTTGCTCCAGATTTGGATGTCGCGGTTGTGCATGGCTTAAAATTTCATCGAGAGTCAATTTTGGCAGAAAATCATCAGATTTATGTGACAAGCTATGCTACTTTCCGTCAAGATAGTGAAATTTATCGAGACCTATCTTTTGATTTTCTTTTTCTAGATGAAGCTCAAGTGATGAAAAATGCACAAACGAAGATTGCTCAAAGTTTACGACGATTTGTGGTTCCATCTGTCTTTGCACTATCAGGAACACCGATTGAAAATCATCTGGGAGAACTCTGGTCGATTTTTCAGATTGTCTTACCAGGTCTCTTACCTGCTAAGAAGGAGTTTATGAAACTATCAACCGAGAGAGTGGCTCAATTTATCAAGCCCTTTGTCATGAGACGTAAGAAAGAAGAAGTTTTGACAGAGTTACCTGACTTGATTGAAGTTGTCTATAAGAATGAACTGGAGGATCAACAAAAAGCTATCTATCTTGCTCAACTGCAACAGATGCAGGAACGTTTGGGACAGGTAAGCGATTCGGAATTTCAACGAAATCGCGTCGAAATTTTGACTGGACTCATGCGTCTGCGTCAGATTTGTGATACGCCTGCGCTCTTTATGGAGGACTACCAAGGAGAGAGCGGGAAACTGGATAGTTTACGAGATTTGCTGGTTCAGATTGCTGAAGGTGGGCATCGTGTACTTATTTTCTCACAATTTAGAGGTATGCTGGATCGGATTGAGCAAGAGCTGCCTGACTTAGGTTTGACTTCATTTAAAATTACGGGTTCAACACCTTCGCAAGAACGTCAAGAGATGACCAAAGCCTTTAATCAAGGTGAGCGCGATGTATTTTTAATTTCCCTAAAGGCTGGCGGGGTCGGTCTCAATCTCACTGGTGCCGATACAGTCATTCTAGTAGACTTATGGTGGAATCCTGCGGTTGAATCGCAGGCTATCGGTCGCGCCCATCGTATGGGGCAAGAGCAAGCTGTTGAAGTTTATCGCCTTGTGACTCGAGGTACAATTGAAGAAAAGATTCAAGAATTACAAGAGAAAAAGAAAAATCTTGTTTCTGAAATCTTGGATGGAACAGAGTCTCGAGGCAGTCTGAGTCTAGCTGAAATACGAGAAATTTTAGGGATTTCATGAGCCTATACTTGAAAAATCAAGACATTACGCTATAATGGAGTATTGAAAGGAAATAAATATGACACAAAAACGATTTCCAATAGTGGCAGATGATGAAGTCATGTTGACAGAAATGCCAGTTATGAATCTCTATGATGAGTCTGATTTCATCAGTAATATAAAAGGTGATTACCAAGACAAAAACTACTTGGAATGGTCTCCAATCACTGAAGAAAAAAAGCAAGAGGAAGCCAAGTCTCTTGTAAAACCGATTGAGAAAAAAGAAAAATCCTATGCTGAATTAGCGCGTGAAGAAGCTCGAGCGGATTTGAAAAAGAAGCGCTCGGCTAGATATTTGACTCAGGATGTAAGTCATACGAGACGTCAACCGAAGACAAGCCATGTGCGTCCAGCAAATCAACCGACAGCACCTTTTCAAAAGGAAAATCCAGGAGAATTTGCGAAATATAGTCAGAAGTTAGGTCAGTCTCACTATATTTTGGCAGAAACAGTTTCTCAAGTGGAACCTCCAATTTCAGATGGTGAAACAAGTCATTCCAAGAAAAACAATTATGACTTTTTAAAGAAAAGTCAAATTTATAACAAAAAAAGTAAACAAAAAGAACAAGAACGTCAAGTGGCCCAAGAGCTCAACTTGACTAGAATGAGCGAATAGAGGGGAAGAAAATGGCAAAAACCTATCATTTTATCGGAATCAAAGGATCAGGTATGAGTGCCTTGGCTTTGATGTTGCATCAAATGGGGCACAAGGTGCAAGGTTCTGACGTTGAAAAGTACTATTTTACTCAACGTGGACTAGAGCAAGCAGGAATTACAATTTTACCTTTTGATGAAAAAAATCTTCAAGGTGATTTAGAAATTATCGCTGGTAATGCCTTCCGTCCAGATAACAATGTTGAAATTGCTTATGCAGACCAAAATGGTATCAGCTACAAACGTTACCATGAGTTTCTTGGTGGCTTTATGCGTGACTTTATCAGTATGGGAGTTGCAGGTGCCCACGGTAAGACGTCAACGACAGGAATGCTTTCTCATGTCTTGTCACACATCACTGATACAAGCTACTTGATCGGAGATGGTACAGGTCGTGGTTCTGAAAATGCCAAGTATTTTGTCTTTGAATCAGACGAGTATGAGCGCCATTTCATGCCATATCACCCAGAATACTCTATCATCACTAACATCGATTTTGACCACCCTGACTATTTCACAAGCTTAGAGGACGTCTTCAACGCCTTCAATGATTATGCTAAACAAATTACCAAAGGTTTGTTTGTCTATGGTGAAGATGCTGAGTTGCGTAAGATTACGGCAAATGCTCCGATTTACTACTATGGTTTTGAAGCAGAAGGTAATGACTTTGTAGCCAGCGACTTGCTTCGTTCTACTACAGGTTCAACCTTTACCGTTCACTTCCGTGGTCAAGAGTTGGGCCAATTCCACATTCCAACTTTCGGTCGCCACAACATCATGAATGCCACTGCAGTAATTGGTTTGCTTTATACTGCTGGCTTTGATTTGAATTTGGTACGTGAACACTTGAAGACTTTTGGTGGAGTGAAACGTCGCTTTACAGAAAAGATTGTCAATGATACGGTTATCATCGATGACTTTGCGCATCATCCAACTGAAATCATTGCAACTCTAGATGCTGCACGTCAGAAATATCCAAGCAAGGAAATCGTCGCTATCTTCCAACCGCATACCTTTACTCGTACAATTGCTTTGTTGGACGATTTTGCCCAAGCCTTGAATCAGGCTGATGCAGTTTATCTAGCACAAATCTATGGATCTGCTCGTGAGGTGGACCATGGTGATGTCAAGGTAGAAGACCTTGCCAATAAAATCAACAAGAAACATCAAGTTATCATAGTTGAAAATGTTTCTCCACTCCTAGACCATGACAATGCTGTCTATGTATTCATGGGAGCTGGCGACATCCAAACGTATGAATATTCATTCGAACGTCTCTTGTCTAATTTGACAAGCAATGTTCAGTAAGGAAGATCATGGAATTTCCAATTAAAATCAGGGAAGCTCAGGATTCAGATATTGATCAGATTTGCTTGATACAAGAAAGTATTTTAAGCTCCCTAGAAATAATGAATAAAGAAATAATAGAAGAACGTATCCGCAACCATGCGGGTACGTTTCTCTTAGCTAGCCTGGATGATCAAGGGATTGCTTATATCACTGCGACGACACCTCCTATTCCCTCTTTAAGAAAATGGATGCTTGAGATCGGAGATGAGGAATTCATTAGTGAGAACTCAATCATCCTTGAAGATTTAGCTGTCGATCCCGATTTTCAGGGGCAAGGCTTTGGAACCTTGTTGCTAGCAGCTTTGAAGGAAGTTACCCGTCAGCAAAATAGACCAGGTATTTATCTGCTTTGTGAGGATGAGTTGCTGTCCTACTTTGAAATGAATGGATTTGTGGAACAAGGGATCGTAGATGGAGAAAGGAGCAGTGAAGTTGCCTTTCTCATGCGTTGGCAGAATCCCTATTATCAGGAGGAACTATGATTATTAGACAAGCTAGATTGACAGATTTAGATCGTATCTTTGAAATTGAACTAGAAAATTTTTCAATTGAAGAAGCCATTCCTCGTCCTGTTTTTGAAGCTCATCTGAAGGAAATTAAGACCAGTTTTTTAGTGGCTGAAAAAGAGGGGGAAATACTAGGCTATATTGAGGGACCAGTAGTCCCTCATCGATATTTACAAGACCAGTCCTTTACAGAAGACATTAAAGATTACAGCCGTCAAAAAGGTGGCTATATCTCTGTGACTTGTCTATCCATTGCTAAGAAAGCTCAAGCGTTAGGTGTCGGACGAAAATTATTGACCGCTTTAAAAGATCTCGCTCTTGAGCATGAGCGTGAGGGAATCAATCTGACTTGCCATGACTATCTCATTGGCTATTATGAGAAACATGGTTTTGTGAATGAAGGAAAATCCAAGTCGACTTTTGCTGGTGAAGAATGGTATGATATGGTCTGGGAAAACACGAATTAGGCATCAGAAAGGCATCTATGGTTGCTTTTCTTTAGTTTTTGAGATATAATATTATGGATTATCAACAAGGAGGTAATACCTTTGAGCGAAAATTCTCGAGAAGAAGAAAAGTTAAGTTTTAAAGAACAAATTTTACGAGATTTAGAAAGATTGAAAAGAGAAGAAGAGGTTAACGCTACCGAGAGTGGTAAGGATGAGCTTTTCTCTGATTTCAGTAATCTTTCAAAGACAGATGAACTAGTGAAAGAGCCGTCTGTAGAAGACTTGATGGAAGATTCAGTTTCACTAGTGGATGAACTATTTGCTAATGCTCCAACAGTTCCACCACGTCCGTCTTTGTCATCAGAAGAACCTGTTGAACCAGCTGCAGTTCCAGAAAAAGTTACACCTGTTGAACCAGCTGCAGTTCCAGAAAAAGTTACACCTGTTGAACCAGCTGTAGTTCCAGAAAAAGTTACACCTGCAGAACCAGCTGTAGTTCCAGCAGAAGTTACACATGCAGAATCTACAGTAGCTACAGAACCAGTAGTACCTACTGTAGATCCAGTTGAATCTCATGTACCTGCTCAGCCGGTTCAAGAAGAGAAAGAGTTCAATGCTAATTCGACAAGGATTCCAGTTTCTTATCGTACGAATCAGGCCAAACCAAGTCCTGCTCGAAAGAATATTAAACCTCAACCGAAACCAACAGTTCTTGCAAAAGAAACTCCAAGTCAAGAACCGGTTGCTCCAGTTGAAACTAGACCTGAACTTCCTAGAAGAAGTCGTAAAGAATCAGTGAAACCAATCAAGAGAAAGAAAAAATCACGCTTGAAAGGATTTTTCGTAACAGTATCTGTTTTATTGATTTTACTAGGTGTGGGTGGATTCTTCGGTTACCGTTATGTCGAATCAGCTTTACAACCAGTTGATGCAAGTTCAAAACAGTATGTCACTGTTCAGATTCCAGAAGGAGCTAATCTTCAGCAAATTGGGGATACCTTAGAAAAATCTGAATTGGTAAAACACGGTTTTATCTTTAGCCTTTATGCTAAGTATAAAGACTACAATGATTTGAAATCTGGTTACTATAATTTGCAAAAGAGCATGAGTACAGATGATATCATCAAAGAATTGCAAAAGGGTGGAACGCCTCAACCTCAAGAAGTTGCACTTGCAAATCTTACAATCCCTGAAGGATATACCCTTGATCAAATCGCACAAACAGTTGGTCAGCTTCAAGGAGACTTTAAAGAACCTTTGACTGCTGATGCCTTCTTGGCAAAAGTGCAAGATGAAACCTTCATCTCTCAATTAATTGCTAAGTACCCAACCCTTCTCGGAAGTCTACCAACTAAAGAAAGTGGTGTTCGTTATCGTTTAGAAGGATACCTATTCCCGGCAACTTATGCTATCAAAGAAAGCACAACTATTGAAAGCTTGATTGATGAAATGGTGGCAGCTATGGACAAAAACTTGTCAGCACATTATACTGCAATCAAAGAAAAGAACTTGACAGTGAATGAACTTCTCACCATCGCATCACTTGTGGAAAAAGAAGGATTGAAAGCTGACGATCGCAAACTGATCGCTGGAGTTTTCTATAATCGTTTGAACCTTGGTATGCCACTTCAGAGTAATATTGCTATTCTCTATGCACAAGGTAAGCTAGGACAAAATATTAGCTTGGCAGATGATGCAGCAATTGATACAACAATCAATTCACCTTATAATGATTATACAAACCTTGGCTTAATGCCTGGCCCAGTAGACAGTCCAAGTCTGGATGCAATTGAAGCAAGTATCAATCAAACTAAGAGCGACTATCTCTACTTTGTAGCCAACGTACAAGATGGTAAGGTTTACTTTGCAACGACACGAGAAGAACATGATCGAAACGTTGCAGAGCATGTCAACAGTAAACTGACACAATCAAGTAGCTCAAACTAACTCTTAGAACAAAATTTGCGATTAAATCCCTGAGTGTAGAAGAGAAACTCTCTTTTTATGGGAATAGCAAGTCACACCAGTCTTTTCGCTATGATTAGAAACGCCTGAAATTCACAAGTTTTAGGCGTTCGGAAATTACGAAAGTAAAAACCTACCTCTTATTTGAACCTGAGTCTAGCAGTGATAGAATCATTCGGTTTAGGCACAGATTTTAAAAGGTTGATACTGACTAAAATCATTCAAGGAAAGCTTTAAAAAGACTTTGTCTTCATTGTAAAATTATGTGGTTTACCACATAATTTTGCTTTACTACCTAAAGAAATATAAATTTAATCAAAAGAAAGTTGAGAAAAATGGCAGAAAAAACATATCCGATGACCCTTGAAGAAAAGGAAAAACTCGAAAAAGAATTAGAAGAGTTGAAACTAGTTCGTCGTCCAGAAGTTGTAGAACGCATCAAGATTGCGCGTTCATACGGTGACTTGTCAGAAAATAGTGAGTATGAAGCAGCTAAGGACGAGCAAGCCTTCGTTGAAGGACAAATCTCTAGCTTGGAAACAAAAATCCGTTATGCTGAGATTGTCAATAGCGATGCGGTTGCTCAAGATGAAGTTGCTATCGGGAAAACAGTAACTATCCAAGAAATTGGTGAAGACGACGAAGAAGTATATATCATCGTGGGATCAGCGGGTGCAGATGCCTTTGCAGGTAAAGTATCAAATGAAAGCCCAATTGGGCAAGCCTTGATTGGTAAGAAAACAGGTGATACCGCTACGATTGAAACACCTGTAGGAAGCTATGATGTTAAAATCTTAAAAGTAGAAAAAACAGTTTAATAGGAATAAAAAGAAGGAGTAGATATAGGGAAAGCGCTTCCCGTCACTCCTTTTCTTAATTCTAAAAACTAAAGGAGACTATATGAATTCAGAAAACAAGCACAAAAAGAAAAATAAAATGGAGCGTGGTTTGACCAATCGCCATGTTCAGGTTATGGCCATTGCAGGAACAATTGGAACAGGACTGTTTCTAGGAGCTGGCCGTTCAATTAGTTTGACAGGTCCGTCAATCGTCTTGGTCTATATGATTACGGGTGGCTTCATGTATCTTATGATGCGCGCTATCGGGGAAATGTTGTACCAAGATCCGGAGCAGCACACCTTTATCAACTTTATTACGCGTCATCTTGGCCAGGGATGGGGTTACTTCTCAGTCTGGTCATATTGGCTCTCAGTAGTCTTTATCGGAATGGCCGAGATTACAGCTATTGCTCACTATGTTCAGTTTTGGTTTCCATCTTGGCCCTCTTGGTTGATTCAGGTTGTATTTCTGACAATACTCGGTTTGGTGAACTTGATTGCTGTTAAAATCTTTGGTGAGGTGGAATTTTGGTTTGCTATGATTAAAATTGTGGCCATTCTTGCCATGATTGCAACAGGTGTTTTTCTAGTTTTGACTGGCTTTGAAACGCCTTATGGTTCAGCAAGCCTTGCCAATATCAGTGATCATTTCTCCCTTTTCCCAAATGGAGGTATGAAGTTTGTCATGGCCTTCCAAATGGTTTTCTTTGCTTACTTGATGATTGAGTTTATCGGTGTTACAACATCTGAAACTAAGGATCCTCGAAAAGTATTGCCTAAGGCTGTTAAGGAAATTCCTTTGCGAATTATCTTTTTCTACGGTGGAGCTCTCTTAGCCATCATGTCTATTATTCCTTGGCGTGAACTTTCTGCAGCAGATTCACCATTTGTGACAGTGTTTGAACTTGTTGGTCTTAAGTGGGCAGCAGCCTTGATTAACTTTGTAGTTTTGACTTCAGCAGCGTCAGCCTTGAATTCAACCCTTTACTCAACAGGTCGTCACTTGTACCAAATTGCCCATGATTCACCAAATCGTTTCTTGAAAGCTATTAAGGCAGACACGCTCTCACGTCACAACGTTCCTCAGAATGCAATCATTGCTTCTGCCGTATTGATTGGTTTTGCAGCCTTCATCAATGTACTTCCTGGCGTATCAGATGCCTTTGCTTTGATTACAGCTTCTTCATCAGGTGTTTATATCGCCATCTACATCTTGATCATGGTAGCCCATCTCAAGTATCGCAAGTCTAAAGATTTCATGGTAAATGGCTATCTCATGCCTCAATACCGCTTGCTAAATCCTCTGACCATGCTCTTCTTTATCTTTGTATTTGGAACACTCTTTTTACAAGACTCTACATTTGTAGGAGCAATCGGTTCAGCTATCTGGATTGTCGCATTTGGTATTTATAGCCAATGGAAATTTAGAAAATAAGTTTTACTCTCATCAACTTAGGTTGGTGAGTTTTTTAGTTTGACAGTTCTTCAAAATAGGAATATAATCAAGGCGTAAGTGTCTTTGAGGAGGTTTTGATGCACATTAGATTGGATAATACAGAGTCTCAGAAAGCGCAAGAAATAGGCGATTTGATTCGTTCTTATAATCGATCAAAAAGAGAAAAAGCTGAAAGCGAGCCACTTAACCTTTATGTCGAAGATGATAAGGGTGAACTAATGGCTGGCTTAGTAGCAGAGACTTTTGGAAATTGGTTAGAAATCGAGTATTTGTTCGTGAAAGAGGAATTCAGAGGACAAGGAATCGGCTCTCAACTATTGCAACAAGCAGAAAGTGAAGCTAAGAAGAAAAACTGTCGCTATGCTTTTGTCAATACTTACCAGTTTCAAGCGCCAACATTTTATCAGAAGCAGGGCTACGAGGAAGTCTTTACTTTAAAAGACTATCCCTACACAGGACAAAGGCACTATTATCAAAAAGAGTTGTAAATGGAAAATGAACGATTGAAGAGAGTGGCACATCATAATGGAGGTAGGTTAATGGATATCATACTAGATATGGGTAATGTTCTACTGTAATGGAACAAGGATAAGATTTTACGAGGTGTGCTAAAAACAGAGAAGGATTATATGATATTGGACAAGGCGATCTTTCAATCAGGTCTTTGGGAAAGATTAGATCTCGGAACCCTGACCAGAGAAGAGTTGGTCTTGAAAGTTGTTTCCATGATTGGAAGCATATATCAAGAAAAGGTTCAAGAAGTAGTCTGGAATTGGCCTTCTTACATTGAAATTTACACGGAAGTCTTTCCTCTCCTGGTACGTTTAAAGGAAAAAGGCCATCGTATTTTTGTTTTGTCAAATACATCACCAGTTTTTTATGAATTATTAGAGGAACAACTCTCTCCTTTAAATGAAATCTTAGATGGATTCGTTTTTTCTTGCGATATCAAGACCATCAAACCAGATCCAAAAATGTTTGAAGAAATCCTCCATAAATATCAGTTGGATCCAGTAAATTGTATTTTTCTGGATGATGTAAAAGATAATATCAAGATGGCAGAAAGTTTAGGCATCAAAGCCTATCAAGTAAAACAGAGAAGTGACGTTGTAGATATTTTGAAAAAATTTGAATAAGCAGAAAACTCTCTATCATTTAGTTGGTAGAGAATTTTTGTTAAAAAATCGCACAAAATGTTAGATATATATTGCATGATGTAAATTATATGATATAATGAACTTGGAAAGAAGCGCAACTGTTTAAAATCATAAAGGAGGTAAGAAGTGGCTAAGAATTTAAAATTAAAACTAGCTCGAGTGGAGCTTGATATGACACAGGGTGACCTGGCAGAAGCTGTCGGGGTTACGCGACAGACTATCGGCTTGATAGAAGCTGGTAAATATAATCCTAGTCTCTCCCTTTGCCAGTCCATTTGCAGATGTTTAGGGAAAACCCTAGACCAATTATTTTGGGAGGAAGAAGATGAAAAATAGATTTTTTTATTATCAATTACTAGACGAAAGAGAAGAACAACTGATGAATAAAGCGGGGGCTGAAAGTTTCTATATCTGCATTGCTTTGTCTCTCCTATCTTATATCATTGCAGTATTGGCACCAAGCCTTTTTAATCCTAACATGCTTCTCATCGTTATCATCATAGGGACTTTTTACTTTTTTAACCGTGCTCGAAGTCTAGGTGTGACCTATTATAGTCGTTTTCATTTTACAATTTTAGGATGCCTAATATTAACTCTAGTAATTACCACTATCTTGATGCTACAAAACTATCAATTCAATATCGAAATTTATCAGCACAATCCTCTGAACGTTAAATACTTGTCTGCTTGGGCAATTACTTATGTTATTTACCTTCCTTGGGTTTTTATTGGCAATCTAGGTCTGAAGAGCTATGGCGAATGGGCTCAGAAAAAATTTGAGCAAGACATGGATGAACTGGAGAGTGGAGAATAGCTTGTTACTCTTTTCTCAATCCAGCTAAAATGTGATATAATAGTACTAATTTATGAGAAAAGAAGAAAGATTTTCATCTTTTTGCAAATAAGGAAGAAGGACAGTATATGTACCCAGATGACAGTTTAACATTGCACACAGATTTGTATCAGATTAACATGATGCAGGTTTACTTCGACCAAGGGATTCATAACAAGAAAGCAGTTTTTGAAGTTTATTTCCGCCAACAACCGTTTAAAAATGGTTATGCTGTTTTTGCAGGTTTGGAACGAATTGTGAAATACCTTGAAAACTTGCGTTTCTCAGATAGCGATATTGCTTATTTGGAGTCACTTGGTTATCATGGTGCCTTCTTGGAATATCTCCGTAATCTCAAGTTGGAATTGACTGTACGTTCTGCTCAAGAAGGGGACTTGGTATTTGCCCATGAACCGATCGTTCAAGTGGAGGGGCCTTTGGCTCAGTGCCAATTAGTGGAAACAGCACTCTTGAACATCGTCAACTTTCAAACCTTGATTGCGACTAAGGCTGCTCGTATTCGTTCAGTCATTGAAGATGAGCCTTTGATGGAGTTTGGTACACGTCGTGCTCAAGAAATGGATGCAGCTATCTGGGGAACTCGTGCCGCTGTTATTGGTGGAGCCAATGGAACTAGTAATGTGCGTGCTGGTAAGCTCTTTGGAATTCCTGTACTAGGTACTCATGCTCACGCCTTGGTACAAGTCTATGGCAATGATTATCAGGCTTTCAAGGCTTATGCCTCAACTCACAAAAACTGTGTTTTCCTAGTGGATACCTACGACACTCTTCGCATCGGTGTTCCAGCAGCGATTCAGGTTGCGCGTGAACTTGGTGATAAGATTAATTTCCTTGGTGTCCGCATTGACTCTGGAGATATTGCCTATATCTCTAAAAAAGTTCGTCAGCAACTGGACGAGGCAGGATTTACGGATGCTAAGATCTATGCATCCAATGATCTTGATGAAAATACCATCCTTAACCTCAAAATGCAAAAAGCTAAGATTGATGTCTGGGGTGTAGGAACTAAGCTCATCACTGCTTATGACCAACCAGCACTTGGAGCAGTTTACAAAGTTGTTGCTATTGAAGACGAGAATGGTCATATGCGCAATACCATCAAGCTTTCAAACAATGCAGAGAAGGTTTCAACGCCTGGTAAGAAACAAGTTTGGCGCATCACCAGTCGTGAAAAAGGCAAGTCAGAAGGTGATTACATTACCTATGATGGTGTCGATGTTGCTAGCATGACTGAAATCAAGATGTTCCATCCAACCTATACTTACATCAAGAAAACTGTCCGTAATTTTGATGCTGTTCCTCTCTTGGTAGACATTTTCAAGGAAGGTAAGCTGGTTTATGACTTACCAAGTCTGCCTGAAATCCAAGCCTATGCTCGTAAGGAATTTGATAAGCTCTGGGATGAATACAAACGCGTACTGAACCCACAACATTATCCTGTGGACTTGGCTCGTGATGTATGGCAAGACAAGATGGACTTGATTGATAAGATGCGTAAGGAAGCTCTAGGTGAAGGAGAAGAAGAATGAGTTTGCAAGAAACAATTATCCAGCAACTAGGTGTAAAACCAGTAATTGACGCCAAGGAAGAAATCCGTCGTTCGATTGACTTTTTGAAAAGATACTTGAAAAAACATCCTTTTTTAAAGACATTTGTCTTAGGAATTTCTGGGGGACAGGACTCGACCTTGGCAGGTCGCTTGGCTCAATTAGCCATGGAAGAAATGCGAGCAGAAACAGGTGATGATAGTTATAAATTTATCGCTGTTCGCCTCCCTTATGGAGTGCAAGCTGACGAGGATGATGCTCAAAAAGCCCTAGCATTTATTCAGCCAGATGTGAGCTTGGTAGTGAATATCAAGGAATCTGCTGATGCTATGGCTGCAGCTGTTGAAGCAACAGGGAGTGCAGTTTCCGATTTTAACAAGGGAAATATCAAGGCTCGTAGTCGTATGATTGCCCAATATGCCCTTGCAGGTGCTCATAGCGGAGCTGTTATCGGGACAGACCATGCTGCGGAAAATATCACAGGTTTCTTTACCAAGTTTGGTGACGGTGGCGCAGATATTCTCCCACTCTATCGCCTCAATAAACGCCAAGGAAAACAACTTTTGAAAGAGCTTGGAGCTGATCCAGCCCTCTATGAAAAAGTTCCAACAGCAGATTTGGAAGAAGAAAAACCAGGCATTGCAGACGAAGTAGCCTTGGGAGTCACTTACAATGAAATTGATGATTACCTCGAAGGTAAGCAAGTAAGCCCAGAAGCGCAAGCAACCATTGAAAAATGGTGGTACAAAGGCCAACACAAACGCCATTTACCAATCACCGTGTTTGATACGTTTTGGGAGTAAAAAAGTCCGGGGGACTTTTTTAGCCCGAGCCTGAAAATAGAAAAGCGAGGTTGAATTATGAAATCCATAGGTACAAAGACATTACATACTGAACGGTTGCTATTGCGACGCTTTTGTGAAACTGATGCTCAAGCCATGTTTGAAAATTGGGCTTCTAGTCTAGATAATCTAACCTATGTTACTTGGGATCCTCATCCAAATGTTGATTTTACAAAGAACTCAATAAGAACTTGGGTAGCATCCTATGACAATCCAAATTACTACAAATGGGCCATTAGTTTCAAAGAAAATCCAGAATATGTCATTGGAGATATTAGTCTGGTCAGTATGGATGAAGAAAAATCTAGCTGTGAGATTGGATATATCTTAGGTATGGATTACTGGGGACGAGGGATCATGACAGAAGCCTTGAAAGCTGTTTTATCATTCTGTCTAGATGAGATTGGTTTTGACCAGGTAGATGCTTGCTATGCAAGTCTAAATCCTGCATCTGGGCGTGTCATGGAAAAAGCAGGTATGACTTTTTGGAAGACAATTCCAAATGCAGTTGAACGAAAAGGTTATATAGCTGATAAAATTTATTATCAAATCAAAAAATAAGATGGAAAAGAATAACTTTTCCATCTTATTTTTTATAATATACTTTTTAATCAAAATAAAGCAAATCTTTGCTAGTACTTGTAAAGAGGTCGAAGCCATCTTTGGTAACAACACCGCAGTCCTCAATGCGGACACCGACTTTACCAGGGATGTAGATACCAGGCTCAACTGAGAAGCACATGCCTTCTTCGATAACCATGTCGTTTCCTTCCATGATGGATGGGAACTCGTGTACATCCATACCGATACCATGACCGAGACGGTGGTTGAAGTACTCACCGTAGCCAGCTTTTTCAATCACTTCACGAGCTGCGCGGTCTACTTCATGAGCCGTCACACCAGGTTTGATAAAGTCAAGGGCAGCTTGTTGGGCTTCCAGAGTCAAGTTGTAAATATCTTTCTTGAACTGGTCAGGTTTACCAACAGCGACTGTACGAGTCATATCTGATGCATAACCATTCACCATCACACCGAGGTCAAAGAGGAGAAGGGCATTGTTTTCAACCTTGTTAGCTCCAGGGATACCATGCGGATTCGCAGCATTATCACCAGTCAAGACCATGGTATCAAAGCTCATTTCGTAGCCTTCGCGTTTCATAGCAAAGTCAATCTGCGCAATGATATCAGTTTCCGTATTATCAAGAGAGATATTGTCAAAACCAACTTTAACAGACTTGTCGGCGTAAACACCCGCAACCATCATCTTTTGCACTTCGTCTGCTGATTTAATCAAGCGCATACGTTGGATCAATGGAGTCAAGTTTTCAAACTCGGAAGTTTCAAAGACAGTCTTCAAGCCATGATATTTGGTCAAGATGAGATTATCAAACTCAACAGCGACACGTTTGAAGTCAAACTGTGGCAAGGCGTTTTGGATTTTCTTCCAAGGGTTTTCAGAGTCCACATAGCCCACAACTGGGAAAGAGACAGTGCTAGTCGCACGTTCAACCTCAAGGGCTGGAACGAAGAGAAGTGGTTCCTGATTTGCAAGGACAAAAAGGAACATTTGACGTTCGTGTGGATCACTGTAAAAGCCGGTGAGATAATTGATAGTGACGGGGTCAGATACGACAGCGACGTCTAGTTTTTCTGTTTCAAGATATGTTAAGATTTGTTGTAATTTAGACATAAGCTACCTTCTTTCTACCCCTCTATTTTGGCAAAAAATAGGAGAAAAAGCAAGGGAGAAGGAGAAAAGGATACAAAAAAATTCCAAGAAAGCTATCTCCTTGGAATTAGGTTTTTAAGTAAAGTCAGCCTTGCTCTTAACATCGCCGTATTCTTCAGCAACTTCTTGGCTGAGAATATCCTCGTAAGTTGGTAGAACGATGTCCTGACCGTATTTTTTCTTGAGGGCAGTAGTGACCAAGCGATAAGCTAGATTGGCATTACGAGAAAGGATTGGCCCGTGGAAATATGAACCAAAGACGTTTTTATAGTGAATACCTTCTCCGATTTTCTCTTCATTATTTCCATTTCCGTAGACAACCTGCCCCAGTGGTTTTTGGTCATCTGAGAGGAAGGTGCGGCCTTGGTGATTTTCAAAACCATAGTAGGTTTCATCAAACTCTTCATTGTGAATCTTAATATCACCGATGAAGCGGTTATTGGTTTGGTTAAGTGTGTAGTGTCCCATAACACCCAATCCTTCGATACGCTTGCCAGAAGCTTCAATATAGTATTGGCCTAATAGCTGGAAGCCACCACAGATAGCAAGGACAACACCATCATTTTGGATAAAGTTATCGATGTTTTCTTTTTTAGCAGGCAAATCACCAGCAATGATGCTCTGTTCAAAGTCCTGTCCGCCACCGAAAAAGGCGATGTCGTAGTGATTTTCATCGAAATCATCATGAAGTGAAACGATGTCAACTGTTACATGGGCACCAAGCTTTTCAGCTACGTACTTGAGCATAAGGATATTCCCATTATCTCCGTAGGTATTCATGAGGTTACCATAGAGGTGGGCGATATTTAGCTGGTAAGGATAGTTGCCGTCTTTTGAGGAAAGTGAAGTATAAACCATTAGTTCATCTCCTTTCTAACAAGCTGACGATTGGCTAGTAATTCTCGGAATTCCAGCATGGCCGTATAAGTCGCAAGGATATAAGCATGCTTGCAGTCTTGAGCTTCAATCGTTTTAAGAACTTGTTCCAGACTGCTTGTTTCAGTGATTTTATCAGCTGGATAACCAGTTACTCGAAGACGACGAGCAATTTCAGAATGACGAACGCCACCAGCATTGATTTCTGGAATATCCATGTCAGTAATTTGTTCAAAATCAGCATCCCAAATCCAGCTGGTATCAATTCCGTCTGCATAGTTGGCATTTAGGAGAACAGAAAGGCTAAACGGATAAGGAGCTAGTTTAATCATTTCAATAGCTTGGGTAGCACCAACAGGATTCTTGATGAGAACAAGCGTGCACTCCTTATCACCGATATGGAAGGTCTCCTGGCGACCGAATACAGCGCGACTCTTGTCAAATCCTTGTTTAATCAGTTGAGAATCAGCTCCAAAGTAACGAGCAATAGCGACTGCTGCGAGAGCGTTGTAGATGTTGTAGAGTCCACCGATTTGGATACCGTATTCTTGGCCGTCGATAACAAAGCGAGAGCGATTGTTGGTTAACTCAACCAATTCTGTCAGACGGTAGTCCAAATCAGGACGTTTACATCCACAATTTTCACAGATGTAGGCACCCAAGTTGGCATAGGTATTGAGCTCGTACTTAAGAATGCTATGACATTCAGGACAGAGGATTCCCTCCGTGTTGTAGTGAGCTAGTTGTGCTGGTCCTTTTTCCAAGTCAAAACCAAAATACTGAACAGGATTTGGGAAAGAGTGCTTGTAAAAAAGTGGACTATCACCGTTGAGAAGGATAGTAGCAGTAGGAACTTTCCGAATAGCATCCAAAATCATGTTGTAAGTCGTATAGATCTCACCGTAGCGGTCCATTTGGTCACGGAAGATATTGGTGATGACGAAGAGACTTGGCTGGATGTAATCACAGATACGAGAGAGACTAGCTTCATCGATTTCAAGGACAGCGATGTTCTTGCCTGTTTTAGAAGATTTGGCTGTCAAGAAGGTGGTGGTAATTCCTGTAATCATATTGGCACCACTAGGATTGGTCAGAACTTGACCATAGACTTCGTTTAAAATACCGACAGTGAGGGCGGTTGTCAGGGTTTTTCCATTGGTACCAGTAACTACGACAATCTCGTAGTTCTTCGCTAAATGTTGTAAAATGTCTTTATCAAATTGGAGGGCAAGTTTCCCTGGGAGCGTACTTCCACGTCCGAGACGACTCAAAATAAAGTGAGAAGAACGTCCAGCAAGGAGCCCAAAAGTAGTTTCTAATTTCATGTTTCTATTATATCATAAAAGCTGAAAAAGACAGATTTGAGATTTTAGAAAAAGAAAAACAGCCCAAGGAGGGCTGCTTGATAAAACTAAATCGCAAACAAGTCATTTAAGTTCTCAGCCAAGGTTGGGTGAGTGAAGATTTGTTTTGTGAAGTAAGTGTAAGGAATCTTGTTGTCCATTGCAACAGTGATGATGTTGATGATTTCTTGTGAACCTTCAGAGAAGATAGTAGCACCGAGAATCTCTTTAGTTTCAGTATTGACAACAGCTTTAAAGGCTCCACGAAGATCTCCATTTACGTGACCACGAGGCATTGCTGCAACAGGGATTTCCTTAACAGCGTATGGAAGTTTCAAATCAGCTGCTTGGCTTTCAGTCAGACCAACTTGTGAAAGTGCAGGTGTGATGAACATAGTGTTTGGTACATTGAGACGGTCTTCAAGTGTGTAGCTGCCATCGCCAGCAAGGTAGCTATAAACAACACGGAAGTCATCGAGTGAAATGTAAGTGAATTGAAGTCCACCGTTGACATCTCCGACTGCAAAAACACCAGGAACGTTTGTTTGACAGTGTTTGTCAACCTTGATCGCACCACGTTCAGTTAGTTCAATGTCTGTGTTTTCAAGTTGAAGTGGCTCCACATTTGGTTTACGTCCTGTTGCGTAAAGAAGGGCATCGAAACGATAGGTTTCATTTTCAGTCACAACAAGAACTTGGTCACCATCGTTTTTGATTTCAGTAGTATGGATATTTTGAAGCAATTCGATTCCATCTTCTTCTATGTATTGCTTAGCAAGAGCTGCGATGGAAGGTTCTGCACGAGGTAGGAAAGTATCCAAGGCATCTAGGACTGTGACCTTGCTTCCAAGTTTGTTGTAAAGACCAGCAAATTCAAGACCGATGTTTCCGCCACCAAGAATTCCAAGTTTTTCTGGTAATTTGTCTAAGTTTTGGATGCCTGTTGAGTCAAAGACATTCTTGCTTGTAGCAAGTCCTGGAATAGGCAAAACGTTTGAAACAGCACCAGTGTTGATGACGATTGTTTCAGCAGTTAGTTCTTGTTTTTCATCACCAGCTTGAATTTCGATGACTTTGTTTGATACAAAGTGAGCTTCAGCATCAAAGATATCTACGCCTGTACCAGCTACAGTAGCATAGTTTTTACTATTGAGGCGTGTAGTAACAGTATTCTTTGTTGCCATAACCTCGTCAAATGAGAGGTCTTTTTCTGCAGCAACTAACAAGGTTTTAGTTGGGATACAACCGATATTGATACAAGTTCCGCCGTACATAGCTTTGCTACGTTCAACGAGGGCAACTTTTTTACCAGCTGAAGCTAGTTTTCCAGCAAGCGTCTTACCTGCCTTACCAAATCCTATTACAATTAAATCGTATGTTAACATTTTTATTCCTCCTGTTCGATTTTCATTCTAGCACAAGAAAAAAACTTTTGCACAAATCTGCTACGGAAAATAGTTTCAGGAACCGAATGCTCTAACAAATACTTTTTGAGTGAAGCAAATCGATAGAAAAATCGTTTACATGACTTAATCAGGAGGTTAGACTATCTTTTGACCCTCTCTTATGTTATACTAGATAAGTTGCAAAAAAGCAGTACTTTTCTTTAGTGGAAAAGAAGCAACACGGTCTTTCATAAAAGATATGAAAGTACGTCATGACAAGAAAAGTATAAACTAAGCGCTATAGGATGGCTTCGCACCATCTTTAGAAAGAAGAATAACGTGAAATTTAATGAATTTAACCTTTCTGCTGATTTATTAGCAGAAATTGAAAAAGCAGGATTTGTAGAAGCAAGTCCTATCCAAGAGCAAACAATTCCTTTGGCTCTTGAAGGAAAAGATGTTATCGGACAAGCCCAAACTGGTACAGGAAAAACTGCTGCCTTTGGTTTGCCAACACTTGAAAAAATTCGTACAGAAGAAGCAACCATTCAAGTTTTGGTCATTGCACCAACCCGAGAACTAGCTGTGCAAAGTCAGGAAGAACTCTTTCGCTTTGGTCGAAGCAAGGGTGTAAAAGTCCGTTCTGTTTATGGTGGTTCAAGTATCGAAAAACAAATCAAGGCTCTTAAATCAGGTGCTCATATCGTAGTTGGAACACCAGGTCGTCTCCTAGACTTGATCAAACGCAAGGCTTTGAAATTGCAAGATATTGAAACTCTTATTCTTGATGAAGCGGACGAAATGCTTAACATGGGCTTCCTTGAGGATATTGAAGCCATCATCTCTCGTGTCCCAGAAAATCGTCAAACCTTGCTCTTTTCAGCAACTATGCCTGAAGCGATCAAACGTATCGGGGTTCAGTTTATGAAAGAACCTGAGCATGTGAAGATTGCGGCTAAAGAGTTAACAACAGAACTAGTAGACCAGTACTATATCCGTGTTAAGGAACAAGAAAAATTTGACACTATGACTCGTCTTATGGATGTGGAGCAACCAGAACTGGCAATCGTATTTGGACGTACCAAACGTCGTGTAGATGAATTGACTCGTGGTCTGAAGATTCGCGGTTTCCGTGCAGAAGGGATTCATGGAGATTTGGATCAAAACAAACGTCTTCGTGTCCTTCGTGATTTTAAAAATGGTAACCTTGATGTCCTCGTAGCAACGGACGTTGCGGCTCGTGGTTTGGATATCTCAGGTGTAACCCATGTCTACAACTACGATATTCCACAAGATCCTGAAAGTTATGTTCATCGTATCGGTCGTACAGGTCGTGCTGGTAAGTCAGGTCAGTCTATTACTTTCGTAGCACCAAATGAAATGGGCTACCTTCAAATCATCGAAAACTTGACTAAGAAACGTATGAAAGGCTTGAAACCAGCGACAGCAGAAGAAGCCTTCCAAGCTAAGAAACAAGTAGCTCTCAAGAAAATCGAACGTGATTTTGCGGATGAAACTATTCGTGGGAACTTTGAGAAATTTGCTAAAGATGCTCGTAAGTTAGCTGCAGAATTTAGTCCAGAAGAATTGGCTATGTATATCTTGAGTCTGACAGTCCAAGATCCAGATAGCCTTCCAGAAGTGGAGATTGCGCGTGAAAAACCACTGCCGTTCAAACCGTCAGGTAATGGCTTTGCTGGCAAAGCTAAGGGAGGACGTCGTGGTGAGGATCGTCGAGATCGTGATCGCCGTCGCGACAATCGTCGTGGTGAACGTCGAGATGATTTCAAAAAAGGCAGTCGCAAAAACGACCGCTTTGAGAAGGAAAAACGTTACCGTAAGGATAATAAAAAACCACGCAATACTTCAAGCGAGAAGAAAACTGGTTTTGTAATCCGTAACAAGGGCGATAAATAATAAAAAAAAAGCGGTTCACTGAGGTGGATCGCTTTTATATATTTTTATATATAAGGAGACCGAGAGTCAAGAAAAGTTTAATACGAGAAAATAGATTCATATATTTGTTATCTTGTAATGTTATATTATCAAAAATTTAGGAACCTGTCAACAAGAAAATTAGAAAAAACTAGTAAAAATTTTCGAACAGTCATGAATTGCAATTCAATAAACAATTTTCAGATAATTATTGAAATAATGATCAATTTATGGTATAATGGAAGCGATTAAATACGAGGTGAAAAATGGCACATTTATTAGAAAAAACGAGAAAAATTACGTCTATCCTGAAGCGTGCGGAGGAGAAATTACAAGATGATCTTCCATATAATGCCATCACACGCCAATTAGCGGATATTATTGATTGCAACGCTTGTATTGTTAACAGCAAGGGGCGCCTCCTTGGCTATTTTATGCGTTACAAAACCAATACAGATCGCGTAGAGCAGTTCTTCCAAACTAAGATTTTCCCGGATGACTATGTACAAGGTGCGAACATGATTTATGAAACAGAGGCCAATCTGACAGTTGATCATGATTTGAGTATTTTCCCTGTAGAGAGTCGTTCTGATTTTCCAGAAGGTTTGACAACAATTGCTCCAATCCATGTTTCTGGGATTCGTTTGGGTTCTTTGATTATTTGGCGAAATGACAAGAAATTCGAAGATGAGGATTTGATTCTTGTTGAGATTGCTAGTACGGTGGTTGGTATTCAGCTTTTGAACTTCCAACGTGAAGAAGACGAGAAAAATATCCGTCGTCGTACAGCCGTAACGATGGCAGTCAACACTCTTTCTTATTCTGAGTTACGAGCAGTATCAGCTATTTTGGGTGAATTGAATGGCAATGAAGGACAATTAACTGCGTCAGTCATTGCAGACCGTATCGGTATTACGCGTTCTGTGATTGTCAATGCCCTTCGGAAGCTCGAATCAGCAGGAATTATTGAAAGTCGTTCACTGGGGATGAAGGGAACTTATCTTAAGGTCTTGATCCCAGATATCTTTGAAGAAGTGAAAAAGAGGGACTATTAATGGCTAAGGCTTTAATTTCGATTGACTATACAGAAGATTTTGTAGCGGATTATGGAAAATTGACAGCAGGAGCTCCTGCTCAAGAAATATCAGAAGCAATCAATCAGGTAACTAGATTAGCATTTGACCGTGGAGATTATATTTTCTTTACCATTGATGCTCATGAGGAAAATGATGTCTTTCATCCAGAAAGTAAACTATTTCCCCCTCATAACCTTATTGGGACTAGTGGGCGTAATCTATATGGTAAGTTAGCTGAATTTTATCAGGAACAGGCCCAGGATAGTCGTGTTTTCTGGATGGATAAACGTCACTATTCGGCTTTTTCTGGCACAGATTTGGATATCCGTCTGAGAGAGCGTCGCGTGGATACAGTCATCTTAACAGGTGTTCTGACAGATATCTGTGTATTGCATACGGCTATTGATGCCTATAATCTTGGGTATCAGATAGAAGTTGTTAAGCCAGCAGTCGCATCCATTTGGCCTGAAAATCACCAGTTTGCACTTGGACATTTTAAGAATACATTAGGAGCGAAACTCCTTGATGAAAACCTAGTTGAAATCAAAGAATAATGTATTCAAAAAATCTGAAAAAAATCTGAAAAAAGTGTTGACAAAGTTTGTGAAAGTTGATATACTACTAAAGTAATCGACGCGGGGATGGCGGAATTGGCAGACGCGCAGGACTAAGGATCCTGTGACCGCTTTAGGTCGTGAGGGTTCAAGTCCCTCTCTCCGCATAGGAAAAGAGTTAGCTTTGGCTAGCTCTTTATTTTTATATAAACAAGGGCAAAGATTTTGCTCTTTTTTTGTGATTTCATAAACATTTCATATTTGAATATTATAATGGTTTTACAAATATGGAGGTGCTATATGAATCCCACTCAAAGAGCTTGGGCTTACGTCAGCAGAAAACGACTGAGAAGTCTCATATTATTCTTGATTCTATTTGTCTTATTGGCTGGAATATCGGCTTGTTTGACGCTCATGAAGTCCAACAAAACAGTAGAAAATAATCTCTATCGCTCATTGAATACATCTTTTTCTATTAAAAGAATAGAAGCAGATCAGACCTTTCAACTGTCTCAACTAGATGAGCTTAAAAAGATAAAGGGTCTGGAGAATATTTCACCTGAGCTAGAAACAATAGCCAAGTTAACTGACAAAGAAGTCGTTACTGGAGAACAAAGTATCCAAAGGGATGATTTGACAGAGGCTGAAAAAAATCTTATCAGTTTAATTGCTTTGGAAGATTCTTCCAAGGATGTTTTTTTTACAAGTTCCGCCTTTACCCTTAAAGAAGGAAGGCATATCCAAAAAGGGGATCGTAAAAAAATCTTAATCCACGAAGATTTAGCCAAGAAAAACAACTTAAAAGTAGGAGATAAGATTAGCTTAAATCCTGGTCAGGTAGAAGGAAATAGTGGACAAAGGCTAGACTATGAAATCGTAGGTATTTTCTCAGGTAAGAAGCAAGAAAAATTCACTGGTCTTAGCTCAGATTTTAGTGAAAACACGGTCTATACAGACTTCGAAAGTAGCCAAACTCTTCTTGGAAATAAGGAAGCTCAAGTTACTGCCGCTCGTTTCTATCTAGAAAATCCAAAAGATATGGATAGTATCATTCAAGAAGTTGAAAAGTTATCTCTGGAAAGCCAAGGTTTCCAAGTGGAAAAGGAAAATAAGGCCTTTGAACAAATCAAGGATTCCGTTTCGACCTTCCAAACCTTCCTCCAAATTTTCCTTTATGGCATTATGATTGCTGGAGTAGGAGCGCTGGTCTTGGTCTTGTCCCTTTGGTTACGAGAGCGAGTCTACGAAGTTGGTATTTTATTGGTACTAGGAAAAGGGAAAATAGCAATCTATAGTCAATTCTGCCTGGAAGTCATCCTAGTTTCATTGGCAGCTATTCTGCCAGCATTTGTGGCTGGGAATGCTATTACTTCCTATCTCTTGAAGACTGTACTTGCAAGTGGGGAGCAAGCTGCCCTACAAGATACGCTAGCAAAAGCAACTAATCTTTCAACAAGTTTTCTTTCATTTGGAGAATCTTATGTCTTTCTACTTGTGATTAGCTGCTTGTCAGTTGCACTTTGTTTTATCTTTTTATTTAGAAAATCGCCGAAAGAAATTTTATCATCCATCAGTTAAAAAGGAGAAATCATGACTTTACTACAATTACAAGATCTTACATATCGTTATAAAAATACTGCAGAAGCAGTCTTATATAAAATCAATTACGATTTTGAACCAGGCAAGTTTTATAGTATTATCGGAGAATCAGGAGCTGGGAAGTCAACACTCTTGTCTCTCTTAGCAGGACTTGATAGCCCAGTAGAAGGTGCTATCCTATTCGAAGGCAAGGATATTCGTGAACAAGGTTATTCTTATCATCGCATGCACCATATCTCGCTAGTTTTCCAAAACTATAACTTGATTGATTATCTTTCTCCATTGGAAAATATCCGCTTGGTTAATAAAAAAGCTAGCAAGGATACCCTTCTTGAACTTGGTTTAGATGAAAGTCAAATCAAGCGGAATGTTCTCCAATTATCAGGTGGACAGCAACAACGGGTTGCCATTGCTCGTAGTCTTGTCTCTGAGGCGCCAGTGATTTTAGCAGATGAACCAACTGGAAACTTGGATCCTAAGACTGCTGGAGATATCATCGATTTGCTCAAATCTCTCGCTGAGAAAACAGGCAAGTGTGTGATTGTTGTGACCCACAGTAAGGAAGTGGCACGGGCGTCAGATATTACACTTGAATTGAAGGACAAGAAACTGACTGAAATAAGAACAAACAGTAACTAAAACTTTTAAACATATTAAAAACGGAAGAAAATCTAGAAAGGAATCTTATGTTACACAACGCATTTGCCTATGTCACAAGAAAATTTTTTAAGTCTATTGTGATCTTTCTTATCATTCTTTTGATGGCTAGTTTGAGTTTGGTCGGCTTGTCTATCAAGGGGGCGACAGCTAAGGCTTCTCAGGAAACCTTTAAAAATATCACCAATAGTTTTTCTATGCAAATCAATCGTAGAGTCAACCAAGGAACTCCACGTGGTGCAGGGAATATCAAGGGTGAAGATATTAAAAAAATTACTGAAAATAAGGCCATCGAATCCTACATCAAACGGATTAATGCTATCGGTGATTTAACAGGCTATGAACTGATTGAAACGCCTGAAACCAAGAAAAATCTAACGGCTGATCGAGCTCAACGTTTTGGAAGTAGTTTGATGATAACAGGTGTCAATGACTCTTCTAAAGAAGACAAGTTTGTATCAGGCTCTTACAAGCTGGTCGAAGGTGAGCATTTAACCAATGACGACAAGTACCAGATTCTCATGCATAAAGATTTGGCAGAAAAGCATGGATGGAAGGTAGGAGACAAGGTTAAACTCAACTCCAATATCTACGATGCCGATAATGAAAAAGGAGCCAAGGAAACAGTAGAAGTAACGATCAAAGGACTTTTTGATGGACATAACAAATCTGCTGTAACCTACTCACAAGAACTTTATGAGAATACAGCTATCACAGATATTCACACAGCTGCCCAACTCTATGGTTATACAGAAGATACAGCTATCTATGTAGATGCTACCTTCTTTGTAGCTGGAGATAAGAATCTAGATACTGTCATGCAAGAATTAGGGTCTATCAACGGTATCAACTGGAAGATGTATAGCTTGATTAAGAGTTCATCTAACTACCCTGCCCTTGAGCAATCGATCTCAGGGATGTACAAGATGGCTAATCTGCTTTTCTGGGGTAGCTTAGGATTCTCAGTTCTCCTACTTGGTCTCTTACTGACACTTTGGATCAATGCCCGTCGCAAAGAAGTGGGAATTCTCCTTTCAATTGGTCTAAAACAAGCAAGTATTTTAGGACAATTTATCACAGAAGCAGTTATGATTGCTATTCCAGCGCTGATCTCAGCTTACTTCCTAGCCAACTATACTGCTCGTGCCATTGGAAATACTGTTCTTGCAAATGTCACATCAGATGTGGCTAAACAGGCAAGTAAGGCAGCCCAAGCTTCCAATCTCGGTGGTGGTGCAGAAGTGGACGGCTTTAGTAAAACACTTTCTAGTCTTGATATTTCCATTCAAGCTTCTGACTTTGCCATCATCTTTGTACTTGGCTTGGTTTTAGTAGTACTAGTTATGGCTCTTGCTTCAAGCAATCTTCTCTTTAAACAACCAAAAGAACTCTTGTTGGATAGTGAATAAAAAACCTGCTACCTATTCTCACTCAAATGAGATATAATATAGGTAGCATTTTTGATAGAAAAGGATTTATATGAAAATTCTAATTGTAGAAGATGAGGACATGATCCGTGAGGGGCTTAGTGACTATTTGACGGATTGTGGCTATGAAACCATTCAGGCAGCAGATGGTCTTGAGGCCTTAGAACAATTTTCCAATCACCAAGTTGCTCTGATTCTCCTAGATATTCAAATGCCTAAACTTAATGGTTTAGAGGTCTTGTCAGAAATCCGTAAAAGCAGTCAAGTTCCGGTCTTGATGTTAACTGCCTTTCAGGATGAGGAGTATAAGATGAGTGCCTTTTCAGCGTTAGCAGATGGTTATTTGGAAAAGCCTTTTTCTCTATCTTTGTTAAAGGTACGAGTGGATGCTATTTTCAAGCGTTATTATGATACTGGTCGTATTTTTACCTATAGAGACACCCAGGTAGACTTTGACAGCTATAGCGCCAAAGTGGCTGGTCAAGAAGTTGCAGTGAATGCAAAAGAACTGGAAATTTTAGACTATCTGGTTAGAAATGAAGGTCGAGCCTTAACACGGTCGCAGATTATCGATGCTGTATGGAAGATGACAGATGAGGTTCCTTTTGACAGAGTGATCGATGTCTATATCAAGGAACTACGGAAAAAATTGGATTTAGACTGTATTCTTACCGTGCGCAATGTTGGTTATAAATTGGAGAGAAAATGAGACGTTCAGGTTTATTTAAAAAAATTTTTATCTATACCTTCTCGGTATTTTCTACCATGGTCATTTGTTTGCATTTGGCCATCTATTTCCTCTTTCCTCCGACCTATCTCAGTCATCGTCAGGAGAGCATAGGGCAAAAGGCTACAGAAATTGCCCAGTCCCTCCAAGGCAAAGATAGTCAAGCTATTCAGGAAGTCCTTGAACTTTATTCTCAAAGTAGCGATATTAAGGGAGCCATCAAGGGAGAAATGACCCAGGACAAGTTGGAGGTCAATGATAATCTTCCCATTGATAAAGAACGACAAACGGCCTCCTTGGTTATTGAGGAAAGAGAAGTTCAAACCAAGGATGGTCAGACTATGACCTTGCAGTTTTTAGCTTCTATGGATTTGCAGAAAGAAGCAGAAGACATCAGTCTTCAATTTCTGCCTTATACTTTATTAGCGTCTTTCATCATTTCGCTCCTCATTGCCTTTATCTATGCTAGAACCATTGTTGCTCCTATTTTGGAAATCAAACGAGTAACTCGACGGATGATGGATTTGGATGCAGAAGTGAGGTTGCGCGTAGATTCTAAGGATGAAATTGGCGATCTTAAAGAACAAATCAACAGCCTTTATCAGCATCTCTTGACTGTGATTGCAGATTTGCATGAGAAAAACGAGGCCATTCTACAGCTGGAAAAGATGAAGGTTGAGTTTTTACGAGGAGCTTCCCACGAACTGAAAACACCTCTAGCTAGTCTAAAGATTCTTCTGGAGAATATGAAAGCCAATATTGGACGCTATAAAGATAGAGACCATTACCTTGGAGTTTCTCTAGGAATTGTGGATGATTTGACTCACCACGTTCAGCAAATCTTATCCCTTTCTTCAGTGCAGGAATTGCGAGATAAGAAGGAAGAAATCAATCTTCTGGATATGACCAATCTTCTATTGAAGGACTATGACTTGTTAGCCAAGGAGAGAAAAATCTCAGTAGAGAACCAGCTAACTGATCAGCACGTTTATCTAAATCCTTCAGTACTCAAGCTGATTCTTTCCAACCTTATCAGTAATGCGGTGAAACACTCTGTCCAAGGAGGCTATCTAAAAATTGGGACAGAAGATGGCTGGTTTTTCATTGAAAACACCTGTACAACAGAAGAGCAAGATAAATTTGAACAATCCTTCACGTCCTCTAGTCGACAAAGCAAGGGAGCTGGTTTGGGACTTTTCGTAGTTAAAAGTTTATTGGAAAACGAAGAAATTGACTATCGCTTTGAAAGACATGATGATCACTTGGTATTTTACATGAACCTGCCTGAGAACAAGGATTAGACAAAGAGGGAAAAGGTTTACATATCTGAAAATAGAAGAAATTCAATCGAAACCACGGGAAAAACTAGCTTTTTTTGTGAAAAAGTGATAAAATGAACAATGTAAATGGGATGTCCCATAAAAATATACAGGAGGCCTGATAAAATGGCAATCGTTTCAGCAGAAAAATTTGTCCAAGCAGCTCGTGACAACGGTTATGCAGTTGGTGGATTTAACACAAACAACCTTGAGTGGACTCAAGCTATCTTGCGCGCAGCAGAAGCTAAAAAAGCTCCAGTTTTGATCCAAACTTCAATGGGTGCTGCTAAATACATGGGTGGTTACAAAGTTGCTCGCAACTTGATCGCTAACCTTGTTGAATCAATGGGTATCACTGTACCAGTGGCTATCCACCTTGACCACGGTCACTACGAAGATGCACTTGAGTGTATTCAAGTTGGTTACACTTCAGTTATGTTTGACGGTTCGCACCTTCCAGTTGAAGAAAACCTTGAAAAAGCTCGTAAAGTTGTAGAATTTGCTCACGCAAATGGTGTATCAGTAGAAGCTGAAGTTGGTACTATCGGTGGTGAAGAAGACGGAATCATCGGTGATGGTGAATTGGCTCCAATCGAAGACGCTAAAGCAATGGTTGCAACTGGTATCGACTTCTTGGCAGCTGGTATCGGTAACATCCACGGTCCTTACCCAGCAAACTGGAAAGGTCTTCACCTTGACCACTTGCAAAAATTGACTGAAGCTGTGCCAGGATTCCCAATCGTATTGCACGGTGGATCAGGTATTCCTGATGAGCAAATCCAAGCAGCTATCAAACTTGGTGTTGCTAAAGTTAACGTTAACACTGAATGCCAAATCGCATTCGCTAACGCAACTCGTAAATTTGCTCGTGACTACGAAGCAAACGAAGCAGAATACGACAAGAAAAAACTCTTCGACCCACGTAAATTCTTGGCTGACGGTGTAAAAGCTATCCAAGCATCAGTTGAAGAACGTATCGACGTATTCGGTTCAGAAGGTAAAGCTTAATCTAGCTGAACAATACAAAACAGAAACCTGCCCCTGAGGGTGGGTTTTTTGGCGTTCTAAGAAAACTATCAAACCAGAATTTTTGATTAAAACTATTATTTTAAGAGAGAAATCTCTAATTTCATAATCTGTAGGCAAACGCTTGCATTCCATTTTTTATTAGACTATAATAGGTTGGTATAAAGCCTTTTGTAATAATAAAATGTAGAAGGTTTAGAAAGTAAGGATTTAGAATATTTGTAGTCAATAATACAATATTGCTCTTCCTTACCATAGGGAGATAGATATGGCAATGATAGAAGTGGAACATCTTCAGAAAAATTTTGTGAAGACGGTCAAGGAGCCAGGTTTGAAGGGGGCTTTACGCTCCTTTATTCATCCTGAAAAGCAGACCTTTGAAGCGGTCAAGGATTTGACTTTTGAAGTTCCAAAAGGGCAGATTTTAGGATTTATCGGGGCAAATGGTGCTGGGAAGTCGACAACCATCAAAATGCTGACTGGGATTTTGAAACCGACATCTGGTTTTTGTCGGATTAATGGCAAGATTCCACAGGACAATCGCCAAGATTATGTCAAGGATATTGGAGTTGTCTTTGGACAACGTACTCAGTTATGGTGGGATTTGGCTCTTCAAGAGACCTACACGGTCTTGAAAGAGATTTACGATGTTCCAGATTCGCTCTTTCATAAGCGCATGGACTTTTTAAATGAAGTCTTGGATTTGAAGGAATTTATCAAGGATCCTGTGCGAACTCTTTCACTAGGTCAACGGATGCGGGCGGATATTGCAGCCTCCTTGCTTCACAATCCCAAGGTTCTCTTTTTAGATGAGCCGACCATTGGTTTGGACGTTTCAGTCAAGGACAACATTCGCCGTGCTATTACCCAGATCAATCAGGAGGAAGAAACAACAATCCTCTTGACCACTCACGATTTGAGTGATATTGAGCAACTTTGTGATCGGATTTTTATGATTGACAAGGGGCAGGAGATTTTTGATGGAACGGTGAGCCAGCTCAAGGAGACCTTTGGCAAGATGAAGACTCTTTCCTTTGAACTAGTACCGGGTCAAAGTCATCTCGTTTCTCGCTATGAAGGCCTGCCTGATATGATCATTGATAGACAAGGAAATAGCCTCAATATTGAATTTGATAGTTCGCGCTACCAGTCGGCTGATATTATTAAGCAAACCCTGTCTGATTTTGAAATCCGCGATTTGAAGATGGTGGATACGGATATTGAGGATATTATCCGTCGTTTCTACCGAAAGGAGCTCTAAGATGGTCAAATTGTGGAGACGTTATAAACCCTTTATCAATGCAGGGATTCAGGAGTTGATCACCTATCGAGTCAATTTTCTTCTCTATCGGATTGGCGATGTTATGGGAGCTTTTGTGGCTTTTTATCTCTGGAAGGCTGTCTTTGATTCCTCGCAGGAGTCCTTGATTCAGGGCTTCAGCATGGCAGATATCACCCTTTACATCATCATGAGTTTTGTGACCAATCTGTTGACCAAGTCAGATAGCTCTTTTATGATTGGGGAGGAGGTCAAGGATGGCTCTATTATCATGCGTTTGTTGAGACCAGTGCATTTTGCGGCATCTTACCTTTTTACAGAGCTTGGTTCCAAGTGGTTGATCTTTATCTCTGTTGGCTTTCCATTTTTAAGTGTTATTGTCTTGATGAAAATCTTATCTGGTCAAGGGATTGTAGAAGTGCTAGGATTAACGGTACTATATCTTTTTAGCTTGACGCTGGCCTATCTGATTAACTTTTTCTTTAATATCTGCTTTGGTTTTTCAGCCTTTGTCTTTAAAAATCTTTGGGGTTCCAATCTACTCAAGACTTCCTTAGTGGCCTTTATGTCAGGAAGCTTGATTCCCTTGGCTTTCTTTCCAAAAGTTGTTTCAGATATTCTCTCCTTCCTGCCTTTTTCATCTTTAATCTACACACCAGTCATGATTATTGTTGGGAAATACGATGCCAGTCAGATTCTTCAGGCACTCGCTTTGCAGTTTTTCTGGCTTTTAGTGATGGTGGGCTTATCTCAATTGATTTGGAAACGAGTTCAGTCATTTATCACCATTCAGGGAGGTTAGTATGAAAAAATATCAACGCATGCATCTGATTTTTATCAGACAATACATTAAACAAATCATGGAATACAAGGTCGATTTTGTGGTTGGTGTGCTGGGTGTTTTTCTGACTCAAGGCTTGAACCTCTTGTTTCTCAATGTACTCTTTCAACACATCCCATCCCTAGAAGGCTGGACCTTTCAAGAGATAGCCTTTATCTATGGTTTTTCCTTGATTCCTAAGGGATTGGACCATCTCTTTTTTGACAATTTATGGGCACTAGGGCAACGCCTAGTCCGCAAAGGAGAATTTGACAAGTATCTGACGCGTCCTATCAATCCTCTTTTTCACATCCTGGTTGAGACCTTTCAGATTGATGCCTTGGGTGAACTCTTAGTCGGTGGTATTTTATTGGGAACAACAGTGACCAGCATTGCTTGGACTCTTCCAAAATTCCTGCTTTTCCTAGTTTGCATTCCTTTTGCGACCTTGATTTATACTTCTTTGAAAATCGCGACAGCTAGCATCGCTTTTCGGACTAAGCAGTCAGGCGCCATGATTTACATTTTCTATATGTTTAATGATTTTGCCAAGTATCCCATTTCAATTTATAATTCAGCTCTTCGTTGGTTGATTAGCTTTATCGTGCCTTTTGCCTTTACGGCTTACTACCCTGCCAGCTATTTCTTGCAGTATAAAGATGGACTCTTTAATATTGGTGGTTTGATTCTGATTTCTCTTATCTTCTTTGGAATCTCTCTAAAACTCTGGGATAGGGGCTTAGATGCCTATGAAAGTGCGGGTTCTTAATAGCAAAAATTGGACCAAATCATGAAAGGATTTTATGATGTTTGTAATTGAAGAAGTGAAAGATGCCAATCAAAAAATGGCAGTTGTCGCTGAGGTTTTAAAGGATTTGCCAGAATGGTTTGGAATTCCCGAAAGTACTCAAGCCTATATCGAAGGAGCCAAGGACTTGCAAGTGTGGGCTGCCTATCAGGAGAATGATTTGACTGGCTTTGTAAGCTTGTCCTATTCCAGTGAAGATTGTGCGGAGATTGACTGTCTCGGCGTAAAAAAAGCTTATCAAGGTAGAGGAATTGGGAGTCAGTTACTTGCTACTTTAGAAAGTGAAGCCAACAAAAATGTTGATTTTTTGCAGGTGAAAACAGTGGCAGAAGGATCTAATAAAGATTATGACCGAACAAATGTCTTTTATCGCAATCTTGGCTTTAAAAAATTAGAGATTTTTCCACAACTGTGGGGACCCCAAAATCCTTGTCAGATTTTGATTAAAAAGATAGGTTAAGAATCCCTGGGCATCCTTTCTTATAGTGCTATACTATAAGTGGAATCGCCGATTTAGCTCAGTTGGTAGAGCACCGCACTCGTAAAGCGAAGGTCACATGTTCAAGCCCTGCAATCTTAGAATGAATAAAAACAGTAAAAAAGCGCAAGAAATCACTTCCTGTGCTATACTGTAATTGAAATTTTTTTAGTTTGGGCGTTAGAACTGTTTCCTCAGTCCTAGCGCCTTTTCTTTTTGATAAGTCTGTTTGGTGGAGAAATGATTCTGATACTCAATGAAAACCAAAGAGCAAAGTAGGAAACTAGCCGCAGGTTGCTCAAAGCACTGTTTTGAGATTGTAGATAGAACTGACGAAGTCAGCTCAAAACACTGTTTTGAGGTTGCAGATGAAACTGACGAAGTCAGTAACATATATACGGCAAGGCGACGTTGACGCAGTTTGAAGAGATTTTCGAAGAGTATGAGAATCTTATGGGCGCAAGCAATGACGGCTTTCATTTTGATTCCTCTTTGGGAAATTCGATTGTAAAAAGAAGAAAAAGCTGAATCATTAGAATGTGCTGCAATTAATCCCGACATGGTCAAAGCTTGCTTGATATATCGATTTCCTTGCGTGATGTGTGAGGATTTCTTAATGCCAGCACTTTCATAAGACTGTTGAGCATAGTCGGCCGAATAAACCTTTTTGAAGCGCCCTTTTCCAACACATTGCAGAATTGTCCCGCGCTTGATTTCAGTATGGATAGTTTGAGGAGTTTTTCCAAGTAGAGAGGCAATTTCTCTATTTGATTTCCCTTCCTTTTTCCATCGTTCGATTAACCGACGGCTATCGATTGTCATTTGTAGTATAATGGCTTTGAATCTCTGTGCCTTTCTTGTGTTTGTGGTTGAACAGCAAGTATAACACAGAGCTGTTTTCTTATGCCTATAAGAGCTTTCATGTGACAAGAGGACCCCTTGAAGCTGTTTTGTCAGCTAAAGCAAGGCTAGTCTTAGTCTTGGACACCAGCTTAACATCATTAAGCCTCATATCAAATGAAATTGAGTACTCAGATTGAAGACAAAGTCCTTGGAAGTCAAGTTTCTAAGGGCTTTTCTTTGTGTAAAGTCGTATAATAGAGGTAAGAAGAGTTGTGAGGTGTTCCCTATGTTTCACAAAGAAAAACCTGACTATAA